>NZ_MAJV01000015.1:0-970 GCF_001691065.1 Aliivibrio sp. 1S128
ATCTCGCAATTTAAGAACATTTTGTTCGCTTAATTGCTATCGGTAAATTAGAATCAGGGCTTAGAAAATCTTGGCAGGGCAGTTCTTTACCAAGTTGACCAAGCCGAAAGTAAGCACGCACAACAATCGCATCAACACGATTTATTACATTCGGCGTTCTGGGTTTGCCTTTAGTTTTGTGATTAAGGCAGTAAAATTCAGGTTGGTTTGCATGGTAATAAACGTGTTATGCCAGCGTTATACGGCAAAAAGAAAAAAGTAGCAGTTCACATTAAAAAGGTCTAAAATTAGCACTTAATTTAATACTAATTTGGTGGCGTTATGAGACAAGTTCTAGCTGATTGTTCAGCAAGTATTTCAGAGTTAAAGAAGAATCCTACAGCTCTTTTGAACGAAGCTGATGGCTCTGCTATAGCTATTTTAAATCACAATAAACCAGCGGCTTACTTAGTGCCTGCTGAAACTTACGAATTTCTAATGGACATGTTAGATGATTACGAGCTTTCTCAGCTTGTTGAAAGCCGCAGACTTGATTTATCAGATGCTGTGGAAGTAAATATCGATGACTTATAAATTAAAATTCCTGCCAGCAGCACAAAAAGAGTGGAGCAAATTAGCTCCGCCGATAAAAAATCAGTTTAAAAAGAAGCTAATTGAGCGTCTCGAAAATCCTCATGTACCTGCATCAAAATTACGTGGTTATGATTCTGTCTATAAAATCAAATTACGTACAGCAGGCTATCGTTTAGCTTATGAAGTCATTGATGATGAAATTATTGTTTATGTCCTAGCTATTGGTAAAAGGGACAAAGATGCAGTTTATAAGAAGTTAGCCTCGCGCTTTAGTTAGCCGTATAACAAATGCATCAACACGATTTTCTACACTCGGCGTTGTCAGTTTGCCTTTAGTTTCAGTGATTAAGGCAGTAAAATTCAGTTAAGTCTGTATCGTAGCAAACGTGTTATGCAG
>NZ_MAJV01000016.1:0-428 GCF_001691065.1 Aliivibrio sp. 1S128
GGGATGACAAATTTCCAGTCTACGATACAAGAGCATGAAATTTTTTTTTCTGATAGGCCAATTTTATTTAATCTAGTTAACGATACTATGCTCAGAGTAGACAGTTATACGGCTCCTGATTATTGTTGTCGTCGAGACTTTTACGTACCTTCTTTAGATCAAAAGAAACAAATTATAACAGCGATTCAAAATAGCCAAAAAAATATAGAGTACGTAGAGTTAGCTAAGTTAAATGATATGTTTAAGCATCCTATTTTCATTCAAGATTAGAATGAAGCAATCGAAATTAATCTGCCTATTAAATTTAGATGGCACAATCAAAGATAGTATTACGGCCTTCATTAGTCTGCCTTTTAACTGGCGAGCATCAGAGCATGATAAATTAGGTTATTTTGCTTCAGGAAATAGCCAGGGTGAACTTGTTGTAT
>NZ_MAJV01000017.1:0-749 GCF_001691065.1 Aliivibrio sp. 1S128
TTACCGTGTTTAGTGGTAAATTTAGGCTTAATCTGCATAGTAGCAAACGTGTTATGCAGGCGTTAGGCGAAATAGTGAGAATAATATGACAGATTTAGTTTCATCTAAAACAGTTCTTTCCGTAGGCTCAAGCGTATATAAAAAACTCTGCACAGCTTATCAAACAAGGCAGAAAGAACGAGTTGAAAGTTTTTTTGAATGCGTAGAAACTCGTTATGAGTCAATGAGCGAAGAAGAAAGAATTGAATTAAATAAGTCTATTGATAGTAGTGATGGCCAAGAATTATTAGCCAATTATGTTGATGCAATAACTCAAACCTCTAGTAAAAGAGTGAGAATGGCAATTGCCTTGTTGTATTGCAAAGATGCTGACTTTTCATTCTCAGCTATGGAGCAACAAATTTTTATCAATGGAGTTGTAGGTATTACCGATCATATGATTGATTTTTTGGTAGCAGCTATAGAGCAGCCAGTAATTAAAGATAATGGACCCTATCCAAGACACTTTATAGATAAAGCAAGTTTACTAACATTTCCAGTTAAGGATATCGATGCTGAAGGTGTTTATTCGTACACTCATGATTTAATTAGACGTAGATTATTATTACCTGATCACGTAGTGGGGATGCTAGGTGATGATGATGGTTGGTTTTTGACTTACGGTACATCTGCAATGTCAGTAAAAATGGTTCGACTACTTTTAAAAGCTGGTGAGCTAAGTAGATAAATTTCGCCTAACAAATGCATCA
>NZ_MAJV01000018.1:0-261 GCF_001691065.1 Aliivibrio sp. 1S128
CACAAGTGCCCACACAGATTGATTTGGTTAAATTGTTAAAGAGCGTTGTCTTTCAACCACTTAGCGTTTCAGCTTCGTCGTTTCAGGCTGCGTATATTACGCTTTCTGATTTGAAAGTCAAGATAATATTTTCAACTTTTTCATTTATTTATGAAAGACTTAAAAATGCTATGTTGACTTGGCTCACAGTGACAATCTGAGAGCGAAATAAAAGCCCGTTCTATCGAACGGGCACTTATTCAAATTCAAGCCTGGCGATGT
>NZ_MAJV01000019.1:0-701 GCF_001691065.1 Aliivibrio sp. 1S128
GCATCAACACGATTTGCTACATTCGGCATTCTAGATTTCTTTGGGTTTACCGTATTAAGTGGTAAATTTAGGCTTAATCTGCATGGTAGCAAACGTGTTATGCAGGCGTTATAATTTTTTAAGGTAACGATATGATTAATAGCTCAAAGTTGAAATCTATAGCATTTACGACAACGAGACTTGAGGTTGCAAATGTTGACTCTTATTTGGTGTCAGGATTGCTGAAATCACAGTTATTATCTGAAATTGTTAGCTTACTTTCTCCGTTGGTTGTTGAATCGTTACCTCCATATTTCCATGATATTAATACTGAATCGGATGCTGAAATTTGGCTTTTGAAAATGGTATCAGAAAGCTATTTATTTTCAGTTAAGCGTAAAGGTTTAGAACCAATTATTGGCTTCGTTTTCCTTTATGAATCAGATAATGCTACAGCGCATTTAGGTTATTTATTAGCTGAATCTAGTTGGCATCAAGGTTACGGTAGTGAGTTGTTATTTGGTTTACTTAAAAGCTGTCGTGATAACCAATTAGTAGAAAAACTTATTGGTGGTGTCGATATTGGAAATGTAGTTTCAGCAAAGTTACTTGAAAAAGTTGGTTTTGTTGCAACTCAAGAAGGTGGCAATGGCGTCATTTTCTACGAATGTGTGTTGTCTTAACCACAAATTATAACAATCGCATCAACACGATTTATTACA
>NZ_MAJV01000019.1:751-1294 GCF_001691065.1 Aliivibrio sp. 1S128
GGTTTCGTGATTAAGGCGGTAAAATTCAGGTTGGTTTGCATGGTAATAAACGTGTTATGCCAGCGTTATGTGCATTTTGTAGATGTTTTTAGCCCTTAAATTAGTAATAAAGGCTAAAAATATTAAACTGATATGTTTTAATTAATGTTCTTTTTTAGAATATTAGAAGCTCTAGTCATTGCATCATCAAGATTTTCTAACCTTCCGGCACTAACTGGGCCTAAAACATTTGAATATAAGGCAAACTTCTTATCAAAAGGTAAGTCTAATTTGTCATATAATTTTTGACGGATCTGAGCGTGTTGGTTAGGTTTTGCATTTGCTAAGCTAGTAAGAGTGCTATAAATGAGCGATGTTGCATCCATTAGTTTATCTCTATTTTGTTCATTTGATTTCAGAGATTATATATTGTATTACAATATTATTTATTGGACTCTATCACATTATGGTTAAAAGTAGTTAATTTACTATGTTGGGGGATTAGTTTGTATTATTCATAATAAATGAAAAAAATATGACAATGCACATAACAAACGACTATGG
>NZ_MAJV01000020.1:0-606 GCF_001691065.1 Aliivibrio sp. 1S128
GTGTTATGCAGGCGTTATGGTAATTTTTGTGACATTTTCTGTGTGGTTTTGGTAGAGCGTAAACTGTTTTTAATTTAACCTCTTAGCGGTAAGAAATATTATTAATTGGACAAGAATAGAAAGGGATAGCAATGATTCGTAATTTCTACAACTGTGATAAAGAAGTTGATAACAATAGCCATGATGGTGTTGGCTCTATTGATATTTACCGTGCATTTAGACGTAAAGATTTTGATGGTGCTTGGGACTTTGCTATTCGTGTAATTATGCCGCCAGGTAGTTCAATGGGGGAGCATTCTCACGAAGATGATGAAGAAATGTATATAATCCTCAAAGGTGAAGGCTCAATGATTATTGAGGGTGAAACTAAACGAGTTATTGCTGGCGATATGATTGTGAATAAACGTTTTGGTACTCATGGCTTATTAAATGATTCTGCCGAAGACATTGAATTGCTAATCATCCAAGCAAGTTTAAAGTAACTGTTATATTGCTCATTTCAGTTAGGTGCAAGACAATCACCATAACAATCGCATTAACACGATTTGCTACATTCGGCATTCTAGATTTTCTTTGGGTTTACCGTATTAAGTGGTAAATTTGAGC
>NZ_MAJV01000020.1:661-1177 GCF_001691065.1 Aliivibrio sp. 1S128
ATGCAGGCGTTATAACCTCAAGAGGAAATGATGGAATTAGAGGCTTTTGAACATAAGGATTATGATCTGCTTACTGCCTGGATAGATAGCGAAAAACTTTGTTATTTGTGGGGCGGGCCAGCTTATAAATATCCTCTTACTCACGAACAAATTGAAACTCATTGTAAGCAGTTACAGGTGTTTCCATTTCTATTTACTGTTGAGAATAATCCGGTTGGTTTTGTGGAGCTTTACCAAGTTTCAGTTAATGAATTTCGTATCTGTCGCGTATTTATCTCACCTGAATATCGAGGCCAGAATTTAGCTCAAACCATGTTACAGCTACTTATTGAAAAGGCTCAGGTTAATTACAAAGCTAATTTACTGACATTAGGTGCTTTCAGCCACAATAAATCAGCTATTTCATGTTACGAAAAACTGGGTTTTGTAGAATTCGAGCAGGTAACTAATAGCTTATCATTTGATGGTGAGAGTTGGGATTTGTCACGCATGGAAAAACGGTTATAACAAATGCAT
>NZ_MAJV01000020.1:1226-1614 GCF_001691065.1 Aliivibrio sp. 1S128
GTTATGCAGGCGTTATACGTAAATTTGGATAATTGGAAGTTAGTATGAAAATTACAGATTTTATGGTTTTTGATGAAAATGGCGAAGAATTGCTTGCTGATCCAAATGGTAATAATGTAGCGTTCAAATGTTGGAAATGTGATCATCCTGTTTTAGCTATTGCCTTACTAAATCAAAGAGGTTTTGATGAGAAACATCCTGCTAAATGTCGAGGATGTAATGCATTGTATGCTTTGGATGTAAGAGAAAAAATGGAAAAACTCTATATCTACGAGGTTTAATTAGAAACTATTTATTACTAATTAAAGATAGTCAAAGCTAACGTTATTGAAATATCTGTAAATAAGGTATTTCGGTCATGGCTAGTTTACGTATAACAAATGCATCA
>NZ_MAJV01000021.1:0-401 GCF_001691065.1 Aliivibrio sp. 1S128
TGGTTAATCAGGAGTGAAATGTGAGTGAAACAGATAATGTATACAGACTATTAAAATCAATTGTTGAAAGGCTAAATACTTCATCAGGTACTGCTATTGTTTTAAATCAACAGTTAGTCACTAAATCAAATATGAGCTTAAGTGGAGCAAATGGTCGCTTATGGATATCTCCTGCACTTGACGGTTTTGATCTGTCCATTAGTGGTTTATCTTTAGAGAAAGAGTTATCCCCTAAACTTGAAAAATACTTTAATAGATTGCCTGATGGTCATAAGCAAAAAAACTCTAATAAAGGGTTCCTTAAACAGCCATTTTGGCGTGTTAATACTTCAAAAGAAGTGGAAGATGTCTGTATTATGTATTCAGCAACAATGAAATAACCACATAACAATCGCATCAAC
>NZ_MAJV01000021.1:471-1427 GCF_001691065.1 Aliivibrio sp. 1S128
GTTATGCAGGCGTTATGTGTATTTTATGAGCTAAACAATAATACATCTAAAAGTATAATCCTTGTGGCATATTAAATTAAGGAAAATGAATGAGTGTTGAAGGGCAATTAATTGAATATAAAGATTTTCATAGAGAACCTAATCCAAATGAAAAGACAATACTTGCGAAGCTTTTCAAAGAGATTTCAGCTTTTGCGAATGCATCAGGAGGGAGAATTGTAGTTGGAAAAGAGGATAAGACTGGTACCGAATATACACAGCCAAGTAAAGTATACGAGTGGTTGGAAAATGATAGGTTGACCACCTCAATAAATAAAATGTCCGATAATTTGATAGTGTTTAATTCACAAAAAAGTGGATTGTTAATTACGATTACTGTGGAAGAATCAGATGATGTTATTTCTGCTATATCTGATTACAAAGGAATCAACGAGGGAGACTGTTTCCTTAGAGAAAACCATGAAGCAATTAAGGTTCAAGGTGGCAAACTAAAAAAACTGATAGAAAAAAAGCTACTATCAGAGGATAAGAAGACTAAAGCGTTGCGTAAAATTGTACATTATAAAATGAATAACAATATGTCTCATGCAAACAAAATGAATATTTTTGACAGTATGTTCATAACAATTAATTCTCCTCATGAATATATTAATTTTATTTTTGAAGCAATTGTAAAGAATGAGTTTTTGGCTTCATATAAACTCCCTTTGTCGAAATATTCGACAATTAAAATGAGCCTTGAGCTTTTGGATTCAAAATTAACTCATCAACAAGTGTTAGTTAAGAGTAATAATAGTATTTTTGATAAAATGATGGAATCCGATCATACAAGAGAATCATTTTTTAAAGCTCATAAGGATGAAGTTTTATTTAGTCCACAATTAAAATCATATATCCATGAATACAAAGGTGTGATTGAAAACCTGTAGTTAGAATACACATAACAAATGCATCAA
>NZ_MAJV01000022.1:0-1496 GCF_001691065.1 Aliivibrio sp. 1S128
TGCTTATGACGCAAAAAGGTGTGTTTTTTTGCTATGGCTTCAGGGGCTGCATTCTCATCAAAATAACCCAGTTGACACAGTAAACCGTCTTTATTAGTTCCCCATAATACTGGCTTTTCAGCATCATTAATCAAAACAGGCGTAAAAGGGATTGGGCGAACATTGTGTAAATCAGCCTCTTTGGTTAAATCAGATGAAGCATCCTTATTCCAATCGGGAAATGATTCACTTTGTCCACGACGCTTCCATACAAAATATGCTCCTAACAGATAAACGCCATGATCATAGGTTTTTAAAGCAGGCATTATTTATCCCCCTTAAACCACAGACCATTATTCGCTAATCCATTATATAAAATAGCATCACCTGATAATGTGCCATAATAAAATGCACGCCATGACCACACTCTATCTCCAACACGATCTACTATTCTAACTTTAGCAAAACTATTCAAAGCACTATAATAAGCGTCTTTGCCTAAAATTTGAGCTGGCGTGAAGTCTGTTGTCATTTGCTTTACAGTTCCTTTTTCTATATCAAAAAAGAAACCAAAAGAAGGATTAGAGCCCCAAGCATAATGGCCAGTAGGATCAATAGAACGAACGGTCATTCGCGCTTCTTTAAAAGGAAGCTTCTCATCAACATCGATTAAGAGTTTCTTTTCGTTTGTTATGCTATCAAAAACAGTAACGCCAAATGGATACACTACAGTGCGATTACCACCATAGCTTACAGCCGAAGTTTCTATATCAAAATCAACCTTACTGACCTCACCAGTAACTGAATCCCATCGAGAAAAAAGATCTCTAGCTCTTTCAAAATATAAATAACGACTATCCTCAGACCATAGCATTGCTAAAGGAGACATTGATATACTTAGCTCTACCACTTTACCTGTTTTAATGTCATATACTGTTTTATATCCACCTAGATCAGCCCATGCTACGTAACGATTATTTGGAGAACGCGTCAAATTTTTAATACCGTTAACCAACTCTACCGTTACATCCGTCACCAAACGTAAATCAGTGCCATCGGTTTTCATACTCCAAATCTTAATACCACTCTCATATTCATCTTTTGAGCTTGAGTTCGCCCACGCAAATTGAAAGCGCGGTAAATCGTACGAGCTAGCGTCATTGAGATCTTCTTTTGGCCACTCTTTGGCTTTTTCAATAAAGTAACGAGGAAAATCTTGATACATTACTTTTAAATCTTTTTTTGTTGTGAATTGAATATCACCACTGCTTTCCATGATGTAATAATTATTCTCACCCACATAGGTACGATCTGGGTGTTGCTCTGCTCTTAATTGAGCCGCTTCTGCTGCCACACTTTCAGGGTCATTACACCCCAGTAAAGTGATGCTAAATAGTGCAAGTAATAGTATTTTTTTCATTGTTCTAGCCTATTAATTCTGAAATTTTAATTTTTGTTAAATGTGAGATTATCTGTACGTTTTTAATTATTAAATCAATCACATTTAATGGCTGCTT
>NZ_MAJV01000023.1:0-314 GCF_001691065.1 Aliivibrio sp. 1S128
TGCTTATGACGCAAAAAGGTTTGTTTTTTTGCTATGGATTCAGGGGCTATATTCTCATCAAAATAACCCAACTGACATAATAAACCGTCTTTATTAGTTCCCCATAGAGCGGGTTTTTCAGCATCATCAACCAAAACTGGAGTGAATGGAATTGGGCGAACATTGTGTAAATCAGCCTCGGTTACATCAGATGATTGATGCCAAGTCGCTTCAATTCTCTCACCCTCTTCATCTAGATAACTTTTAAAGTAAGCCCCTAATAGATAGATTCCGTGATCATAGGTTTTTAAGGCAGACATTACTTGTCCTCCTTA
>NZ_MAJV01000023.1:454-1242 GCF_001691065.1 Aliivibrio sp. 1S128
GTATAGTCTGTGGTCATTTGCTTAACAGTTAATTCTTTAGTATCAAACATCCAAGCAAAACTTTGATTTGAACCCCATGCAAAACGTCCTGTTGGACTAATAGATTTAACTCTAAAAATTCTTTCTTTATCACTTAATGAACGTTCTGAACTCAAAACAAATAAACGTTCATCTGTCTTTAAGTTATAACCCACAACTGCGGCATCAGTGACTTTTATAATTTTATTTCCCGTCAAAACAGCTTCAGTACGAACTTTCAAATCAGAATCACTAACCTCACCAGTCTCTGAATCCCAACGAGCATAACTGTTTATAGCATCATCAAAATACAAATAACGGCTGTCTTCCGACCAAAGCATATCAAGTGGCGAGGTGAATTTATGCATATCTGAAACCTTGCCCGTTTTTAAATCATACACACTTTTATGGCCGCCAGATCCCGCCCAAGCAACATAACGATTATTTGGCGAACGAGTTAGATTTCGTACCTCCGTTAAATCGATAGTTGCATCCGTCACTAAACGTAAATCTGTTCCGTCGGTTTTCATGCTCCAAATTTTAAGCCCACTCTCATATTCATCTTCTGAGCTTGAATTCGCCCACGCAAATTGAAAGCGCGGTAAATCGTATGAGCTAGCATCATTAAGATCTTCTTTTGGCCACTCTTTGGCTTTTTCAATAAAGTAACGTGGAAAATCTTGATACATTACTTTTAAATCTTTTTTTGTTGTGAATTGAATGTCACCACTACTTTCCATGATGTAATAATTATGCTCACCCACATAGGT
>NZ_MAJV01000024.1:0-328 GCF_001691065.1 Aliivibrio sp. 1S128
GACACCGAGTTCGAAGTGAGCGTGGCGTCAACGGACGCGGCAGGAAATGCAATCGAAAGCACTGCAACATCAACCCATACGGTTGATCTTGAAGCGACAGAAGGCACCGTAACGGTGGCCGATATCACGGCAGATGACGTGATTAATGCGGCAGAAAGTGGACAAACTATTGCGGTCACCGGTACGGCGACAGGTGGCGACATCAGTGAAAACGATGTGGTGACCATGACCATCAATGGCACCGATTACCAAACCACGGTTGATGAAAATGGCAACTGGAGTGTGGATGTGGCGGGCGCTGATCTGGCGGCCGACACCGAGTTCGAAG
>NZ_MAJV01000025.1:0-30996 GCF_001691065.1 Aliivibrio sp. 1S128
GCGTCAACGGACGCGGCGGGCAACACGATTAACAGCACTGCAACATCAACCCATACGGTCGATACATCAAGTTATTGGTTTAACTTCTGATATTACAAATGAATCCAATACTGGATCAAACGCCGATACTGTCACTAATATCCATACACCAGATATAACCGGAGTTACAGAAGCTGGCGCTATTGTGACGATTACTTATACAGATGCCAACAATCAAGCGCAGACAGCAATAGGTACCGCGGATGCAAATGGTGTTTACACCATTGCGATCATCAACGCGCTGGCCGAGGGTTCAAACAGCCTAACGATTACAGCGGAGGATATGGCAGGCAACGAAGCGACGATCACGCAAGATGTGACGGTTAATTCAGATCCTATTGCTACTGATTTTGAAATTACATTAACAGATGATACAAGCGTTCAATTTACTTTCGCACCTCATGTGAGTGATATTGAAGACGATGCTAGTACTACAGATGATAAATCTGTTGGAATCAACATTACTGAGTTACCAGAGTTCGGTACTCTATATCTTGTTGATGGTGATACTCGTACTGAAATAACAGCAACAACGGTATTAACTGAAGATTCTCAAATTGAATATGAACTTAACGATACAATAAATGATGATTTGAGTTTTAATGCAGCCGAAGATTTTGCTCCTAATTATAATAATGGAGCAGTAACGTCTTTCACTTTAGCTAGCGGTGTTATTGTGTCAGGGGGAACTTATTCTGGAGATCGACCTGATACGACAAGTACATTAACGGCAGATGAACTTTATTATGATTCAGCAGTAAACGAAACTGGACTTGGTGTTGGTAGTAGTGAAATAGATGTAAATTCGCAAGACTATATTGAAGTGGACTTTACTAATGTAGGAAATACAAACACAACAGATATTGATATTAGAGAAGTGAATATTGATTTTGGTAGTGTCTTTGGTAATTATTCAGAAAATAGTAATGCGAATGCTGAAATTCATATCTTATTATTTAAAGATGGGGTTCTTGTTGGAGAAAGCCCTTACATCTTCGATGATGAAACTCATAATATTTATGATGGTAGTGGTGAGTTTACCGCTAATCTTCAACTTGATAGCGGCTTTGACCAAATTCGGGTTTATACCGTTCATGGAGAGGGTTCCACTGCGTCAAATTCGAATGTGACATTACAAGGTATTGAAGTTGTTGATGCTATGGTGAGTGAAGATATTCCTTATCAAGCAACAGATAGTGATGATGCTACCGATACTGGTATTATTACTGTTTCAACTGACAGTACTGAGCGTGCGATGAATAATGCGCCAATCATTGATGATTCAGTATTTAATGCGACGGATGAAGATGTCGCTATCCCATTAAATTTAAACGACTTGCTGATATCAGATCTGGATGGAGATGATGTTACGTTAACTAATATTACGGTTGATCCAGCATTTGGTTCTTTAGAGCTTATTTTTAACGGTGATGAAGTTATAGGTGCTCAATTTACGCCTGCAGAAAATGCACATTTTGATAGTAATAATGCAGTTGAATTTGAAATAACAGCGACCGACGGATATCAATCATCAACAGGAACAGCAACACTTATCGTTAATGCTGTTGCTGATGAGCCAACATTATCTGTTGTTTTAGGTGAATCGATATCAACGATTCTTTCAATAGATCCCTCTATTCATGACAAATTAATTAATGGAGAAGTTCTTACATTGGAAGAACAAACCTCTCTTGGTGTAAATATAGATAGCGTAGAATTGGCTGGCATTGAACGTCGTGTGATTGGCGATTCTGATAATGAACATATAATTGGAACTAACTCATCAGATATGCTTCTTGGTGGTTATGGAGATGATCTTTTTATCGGAGGTGCTGGTGATGATAAAATTGATGGAGATGATTCAAGTTCAAATATTAATAATGATGGTCACGATGTTGTCATTTATTCTGGTTCAATTAGTGATTATTCGATTTTAAATCACGGTGATGCTGGTGGAAGTGTCGATAAATGGGCAGTCTATGATTCTAGGGGAATAGACTCATCAGCTAATCCTTCAGGTGACTGGGATGCTAATTTAGGTGACCATCTGTATGAAATCGAGCGATTAATCTTCTCTGATGCCATTGTTGAGCTAAATCCTGATGGAACGTATACGATTTTACAAGAGACAGAAACGACACTAGATTTATCCGCATCTGTAATGGATATAGATGGCAGTGAATATTTAGATGCTATTATTATTTCAGGTCTTCCTGCTGGTGCTCAAATTTTTGATAAAGACACCAACCAACCTCTTGGAGAATTTAAAGATATCAACGGTGAGCAAATTTGGGTGATTGATATTATTGGCCAAGATACTCAAACGGTTAATTACGATAATTTAATTGTTCGTTATCCATCGGCAGAAACTCTTGATATTGATGTTTCAGCAGTTGCAAAAGAATCTTCAAATAATTCAGAAGCGACAACAACTGTTAATGCATCACCTAGCCAAGATATATATGCAGATCAAGGTGGAGAAACGCCAACAACATTGATTTCTTTAGTTCTTGATTCATCGGGTAGTATGGATCATAAACCGTTTGAATCTGATGACTCAAACCTAGATCAAGATAAAACAAGGATGGAGCTAGTTTTAGAAGCATCTATCGCCATGCTTAATAATGTGAAGGTTCAAGAAGGTTCTGAAGAGGTTCTCGTTCAGCTGGTTGATTTTGATAACCAAAAACATCACTCCGAGGATGAAAATGCAGAATCGCTTGGTTGGTTCACCGTTCAAAGTGCAATTAATGCATTAAATGCCGCTTTAGTTGATATTGCTAATGAAAATGAGGATGAAGATTTTTATCCTGATGGAGGTACTGATTATGAAGAAGGTATCTACGCTGTAATTTCGGGCTATCAAGACGCTCAAGTTACCGATATTACAGGAGAAACCAATGATGTCGTTTACTTCTTTAGTGATGGTAATAATGATGGTGGTTGGCAAGGTGGTAATAACGGACCGAAAGATATTTGGGAAGATTTTATTATAGGCAAAGATGTGACGGCTATTGGTATTGTAAGAGATGAAAATACAACGCTAAGCGGACTAAATAAAATTTCTGATAAGGTTATTTATCTTACGGATGGGCAATTACTGACTGAGCTACCAAAACTTCGCCCTACTATTGGGCAAGCAGGAGCACTACTTATGGGGATCATAGGGTTAGATGCTGCGGCCATTATTATCGATGAAACTAAAACAGAAGTACTGCGAGTTATTGACCACAATGGTGTTATTTCGAGCTCAACATACACTGTAACTAAAGATGGTAATCAGTTACTTATTGATACTGAATATGGTGATTTACGTATTGAAGAAGACGGTTCTTATTATTTTCAGCCATCGTTATCAGCCCCTGTTATTGAGTCAGGGAAATCCGTTGCTTTTGAGGTGATTTATACTACTGAGAGTGATAATGGAGTTGAAAATCAGCAGCTTGTTACTTTAAATATAAGCCCAAGCGGTGAAGTTAATACTACCGTCACATCAAGCTTAAATGCATCAACAGGTGATGATGTTGTCGTAGGCACTGATAGTGACGATATTATTTTAGGCCATGAAGGCAACGACATTCTAATCGGTGGATTAGGTGATGATATTTTAGTTGGTGGTACGGGTGAAGACATCTTTAAGTGGGTGGATCAAGGAGCTGATACTGGCATTGATACAATTAAAGATTTTACTGTCGGTGAGGATTTGATTGATCTAATGGACATTATTAGCGGCAGTGATAGCACAGTTGATATGGAAGATTTATTGTCTCATGTAACGGTATCAGAAAGTGGTGATGACTTAACGTTAGCTATTACCGATGATTCTAATAATAATCACACCATCATTGTTGAAGGTGGCGTTGGTTCATTTGGATTAGAAGATGCCAATTTCTCAAATCAATCAGAAATATTAACTCAACTATTAGATAATCAACTGTTTAAGTTAGATGATAATAATTGATTATAGAGAGTGAACTAGATAAAGGGCCTATTTAGGGCCCTTTTACTTGTTACAACACCTCAAGGTCTAACTCTTGATTAAATTATTTCAAAAGAGCACAATTTAGAAAAAGCAGTTGGAGATATAGTAATGGAATTAGAAGATATCCGCCGTGATTATAGCCTTGGCGGCCTACGTAGAGCGGATTTACCACAGGAACCCGTCGACTTGTTTGAGCTGTGGTTAACACAAGCTGTCGAAGCTAAATTGACAGACCCAACAGCCATGACAGTGGCTACGGTTGACAAAAATGGACAACCTTTTCAGCGCATTGTTTTATTAAAACATTTTGATAAAACTGGTTTTGTTTTTTATACCAATCTTGCTTCTCGAAAAGCACAGCACCTTGAAGATAACAGCAAAATTTCATTGCATTTTCCTTGGCACCCTCTTGAGCGCCAAGTGCATATTACTGGTACGGCTGAAAAACTGACGGCGCTAGAAAACATGAAGTATTTCACGTCAAGACCGAAAGAAAGTCAGATTGCGGCGTGGGCAAGTAAACAAAGCAGTCGTTTGACCGCGAGAGCAGCGTTAGAAGGTAAATATCTAGAACTGAAGCAACAATTTGCGAAAGGCGAGATCCCAGTACCAAAATTTTGGGGTGGCTTTAGAGTTAACATCGATTCGATTGAGTTCTGGCAAGGTGGTGATAGTCGCTTACACGATCGATTTATATATAGTAAAGATCAAGATAATTGGGAGATCGACCGATTAGCGCCATGATCTTGACTTTATTGTGTTTGGATCTTGATGATGAAATAAAAATGCCGATGAGCTTATGGTTATTGGCATTTTTATTTTTTGATTATCTTAACCATTCTGAGTTTAGTTTTTCAGTGTCACCGAGATAATCCAATAACCATTGAATTACGATAGATTCATTATTTTTGTTCCAAGCTAAGCAGCATGGGCTTGGGTCGATATTATTCTCGATCTCTTTATTAATGATACTTCCGGAATTGAATAATCGCTTTGCTTTATGGCTCGGTATAACACCAACACCAAGACCATCAATAAAACACTGTTCAGCACTGTGCCAATTAGGAACGATCAATCTACGTTGATTATCCAGTTGCCAGGTTGTTCGTTTTGGTAATATACGAGAAGTATCTTCTAAGCATATTACTGGGTATTTCATTAATTCAGAGTCGGGGATTGCACCGTTATAGTTTGCGAGTGGGTGAGTTGTGCTCATGACAAAGTCCCATGAAAGCTCCCCCATTGGACGGTATGAGAAATTACCGCCAATGGGTATTGTTGCTGTTGCTCCGATTCCAATATCTGCTCTGCCTGTCATTAAGGCGTCCCATACGCCATTAAATACTTCCATTGTTAATTGAAGCTCTATATCTGGGAAGGTTGCATAAAAATCACGAACCAGTTGGTTTACACTATTTTCACGAACGACATTATCTAGTGCCACAGAGACACTTTGTTGCCAACCATTCGCGACGCGTTGTGTATTTAAACGTATGTCCTCCATCTCTTTAAGAAGTTTTCTGGCTTGTTCAACAAAATAGTCACCAGCAGCGGTTAATTCTACTTTGCGATGCAAACGAGTGAAAAGAGACACGGTTAACCGATCTTCAACAGACTTAATTGTATAGCTAATTGCACTGGGTACTTTGTGCAATTCTTCAGCGGCATGACTAAAACTACCAAGGCGTGCTACAGACTCAATTGTGATTAATTCGTGGTAAGAAAACATAAAAAACCTGATGGTAAATTATTCGCATCAAAAATATTGATGCAAAGTGCAAATATTATCGTTTCACAAGAGTAGCAACTAGCAAATAGAATGCAAATAATTCTAGAAATATGTTCATCTTTGGAGAAAGAACATGGATAAGCAAAAACAATCTATTCCTTATATCTGGCTTGCTGGCCTAAGTATGCTGGGCTTTTTAGCAACAGACATGTATTTACCTGCATTTGATATTATTCGCGGTGATTTGGCAACAACTGAAAGTATGATCGGTTTAACCTTAAGTATTTTCTTGTTTGGTATGGCTATTGGTCAACTTTTTTATGGGCGTTTGACTGAAAAGTTGGGGACTAAAAAATCACTTATCATTGGTTTAACTATTTTCGCAATAAGCAGTTTAGTTGCTTCATTTTCAACCAGTGTCGAAATGCTATTAGTTGCACGTTTCTTCCAAGCACTTGGTGCATGTAGCGCTAACGTAATTTGGCAAGCAATGGTGATTCAACGTTATGATGCAAAAACATCACAGCGTATTTTTGCAACCATTATGCCTCTTGTAGCGCTTTCTCCTGCATTAGCACCTTTACTGGGTGCCGCAATTGAAAAGTTCTATGGCTGGTCGATGATTTTTGTTGCACTAACGGTTATTGGTGTTGGTTTAGCGGTAAGAACGGCTGCAGATAAAGAACCACAACAAGAAAAATTAACATCAGGTAAAGCCGTTACATTCCGTGATGTTATTAAGTCAAAAAAATTCACAGGTAATATGCTTATTTACGCAGCAAGCTCTGCAATTTTCTTTGCATGGTTAACTGGATCACCTTTTGTAATGACTCAAATGGGCTATTCAGGTGCAGACATCGGTTTAAGTTACATTCCACAGACAATCGCATTCATTGTTGGTGGTTACGGTTGTCGTTGGGCTCTAGAGCGTTTTGAAAGCCAAAAAGTACTTCCTTGGATTTTAAAATTATCAATTGCGAGTGTCAGTGTGGTGTTCTTAATTGCTTGGCGCATGGAACCTACATCAATCATTCCAATGCTGATCCCTTTCTGCTTTTTAGCGGCAGCGAATGGCGCGGTATACCCGATTGTTGTAAATAACGCACTAATGGATTTTAAAGAAGGCAGCGCTGTTGCTTCAGGTCTATTAAACTTTTTACAAATGCTATTTTGTGTAGCAGCAAGTGCAATGGTATCAAGTATTAGCTACTTAGGACCTATCTCAATGGGTAGCGTTATGTTATTGCAATTAGTGTTCTTATTCATTGGTGCGGTATTGGTATTTAAATCGAATAAAGAAGAGAACATGGTCTTAGCTGAGCAGTAATTATTGCTTTAAGTTAGCCAAATAAAAATAGCATTGTGCGTAATCGCCAATGCTATTTTTTTGTCTAAGATTTGGAAAATATAAAAAGTCATATTATATTTTTTTCTTAATCATGACGGGATCAATGTTAATTTCATAACCAGAGTAAGATATTTTACTGGGACTATATTCACGTTTTGTTATTAAGTGCTCGGTATTAAATTGAATATCAACACGAGGAAAAATTTTGTTTGTCACAAAGATGTGGCTTTCTCTTAAGTGAGCATTAAAAATAATGTGTTCTTTCTCTAATTGAGACTTTAGAGCCAATAAATCTTGAGTTGATTTTTCTTTTGAACGAAGGATTTTTTCTGCTAATTCTGGAGGTTGTCGGCTAATATTTATTTGTGCAATTTTTACAACTTGAGCGTTTGCATCATCTAGACGTTTCTGTAGTAAATGTAAGTTTTCTTTTTGCGTATTGAAATGATGGAAAGCATGAACTTTAGTATAAGCCCCCCCTTCAATACCTAGATTCGCTGTTTTTATTGACCCGTTTGCAGTAACGCTTCCGCCACTTATTGTTCCATTTTTTTCTGTTTCATCAATGACCACAATAGAGCCTAAAGATTCGACTAAACAGTGGTTAGCATGCAATGTAATACGAATATCACTGTGAGCCATCAAATGCGAGTTTTGAGCGAGTTTAGTCGTGATTTGACCTTCAGTATTTACAATGCAAGTTAAGGGAGTCCCTTCTGGTACAGGCCGACCTATAATGCCATTTATTACGGTTATATCATGCTTTGCCGTTACTTCAGCATTTTCAATAAAACCGCCTACAATAATAGAACCGGTAGCGGTTACTTTCATTCCTGATTCAATATCTTCTTGTATAAAAATACTGCCTTCAAATGAAACATGGCCCGTTGTAGCGTTGACTCTTTTTAAGGTAAGTAAATTATTGATACTAACGCCTGCATGATGGATCAGAGGAGTTCCATCAATATTAGACAGAAGAAGATTAGGGTCATTTTGGGATACGAATGATCCAGGAAAAAGAGTGAAGGGGATATCATTTCCTTGCGCAGCAGTGATAATTTTTCCGGTTACCGTGTTGCCATTTATCCCGAGAGTTGCAGGTATGCGTCTCATCAATGGTGTATTTTTCTTTACGCTAATCACATCTCCTAAGTTACGCATATCGACATGACCATCATCCATTTCTTGCGGTTGTAATATGCGCTCTTTAATATTAGGAACGAGAGGTTCAAATACGGTATCTTGACCTTCTTCGGCTCTTCGACCACAAGCGATAATATTTGAGCAGACTTCTCCTGGTTCTAGATTTTTACTTTTAATTAAAAGAGCTTTGAGATTTTCTTTTTTAATGCCCTTAACGATATGATGATGACTTAATACTTCAATAATCTCAGGAGCACGTAAAGGGTGCCCACCATAAGCACCAGTTACTGTCATAGAAGCGAGCATTTCGTTTTCTTGAAGATCGATGGCTATTTCAGCATTTAAGCGTTGAGCAATCAAAACATTATTGATAGAGGCAATATTGCCAGTATTGATTGCAGAAATGATCGTTTCTATTTCTTTTTCAAAAAGATAAAACTGACCGGCACCGATAGAATATAAAGCTTGATGAACATCGGAAGCTTCAATAGATTGGTTCAAGGTCATATTTTCAGGAACGGTAAAATGGACAGCAGATTTATTATCTGAAAATAGTAAAAAATGTTCGATCATATCCTCTCCCAATAGATACTGAAATCTCAGCATTAAGAAATGATATTATCACTTATAACGTATGGGGTTCACTGAGCGTGTAGTAAGTGTAAACACGCTCACAGTTTATAACTTACCCGTTTAATTTACCTACTAATTCAAGTACTTCAAAAAAAGGTTTGGATTCGAATTTTGCATAGCCTTGCATTTTATTTGCTTTGATTTTTGTTGTCAGAGGGGTTGGTATACCACATAAAAATCGAGCAAACACAGCGTTAGCAAGAGGAGTTTTACTGTTATTCTGTAACTCTTGGCACCAATGTTTCACTTGTTCATCATCAGCAACAAAGAAGGTATTGTTTCTTGGCAAATGAGCGCCTTCTGAGCGACAAGCTGAACAGTGACCGCATTCTATTGGGGCATTAAAGTCAGCAAAATAATTGGCGAGTGAATGGCTTAAGCATGTTTTTGTTTCAAAGAAATCGAGCATGGAATGAATACGCTTAATTTCACTTTCTTCTTTATTTTTGAACAATTGATGTTGTTCTTGAGAAAGTACGTGAGTGCTCTCTACTTTATTTAATACTTGATAAACCTCTGTCATTAACTTACTTTCAAGTTCTATCCAGCCTTGTTCGTGAAAGTAATCTAACGCAGAAATAACACGTTTACGCTCACCTTGATATCCCATCCAAAGCGCATCAAAATCAACGGTATGCCACGTTCTTGATTTTGGAGAACATTGAAAAATGGTAGATACAAAATGTTGGCGCTCGGTTTGAAATTTACCAATAATATCATTGACTGGGATTAAGGTTTTGAAGCGATAATCTGCGTAATAACTGTATTTTGCTTGGATGATTTGCTTGAGTTCCAAATAAACTAGCAGTGTTTTTAATGGTAATTGACGAACATTACTGTCTTTAGATAGACGTAACAGTTGGGTTTCCCATGTATCCGAAGATTTATAAATATCATCTAATACGTATTGGATAGCTTCTCTGTCTGGGGTATCACCATAAACAAAGTTTTCTAAAACATTCAAACCTGAGGTATTAGCAAGTACAGTACAAAAAGAGGGATTTCCATCGCGGCCCGCTCGTCCAATTTCTTGTGAATAATTTTCAATAGATTTTGGTAAATCAAAATGAATAACTTGACGAATATCTGATTTATCGACCCCCATACCAAACGCAATCGTTGCAACGATACAATTAAGCTCACCATTCATGAATTTATGTTGAATGTCTTCTCTAATATCGTGTTTCAAACCTGCATGGTAGGCTTTTGCTTGAATGCCATTGCTTTGTAACCATTGAGCTACGTTCTCAGCCGTTTGCTGTAGCGTGACATAAACAATACTTGGTTCATTTGGTCTTTGTTGTAGAGTGGCAAATAAAGCAGATCGCTTTTGTTCTTCTTCTACAGGGATAATTGAAATATCCAAATTAGGGCGATAGAAGCCGGTGATTACAATATCGTCTTTGTCTATTTTGAACTTTTTACTCATGTCTTCAATAACCGCAGGCGTTGCCGTTGCCGTTAAGAGTAATACATGAGGAATATTTAAGGCCTCTCTGTCTTGAGGGAGCTTGAGGTAATCGGGTCTAAAATTATGCCCCCATTCTGAGATACAGTGCGCTTCATCGACGACCAATAATGAAATGTTGATCTGTGCAATAAATTGACGGAAACGCTCATTTTTCAAGCGCTCAACGGAAATCATCAAAATTTTGATGTCGCCGTTTCTTACCCCTTGTAATATGGCTTGGGTTTCTTCGCGAGTTTGGGTTGAATCAATGGATGCTGCCGCAATGCCTTTACTTTTTAAAAAGGTAATTTGATCTTTCATCAAAGCAAGTAAGGGTGAAATAACCAATGTGAGATTAGGCAATAAAAGTGCTGGCAATTGGTAGCATAAAGACTTCCCCGAACCTGTTGGGAAGATAGCAGCAGACGAGTGGCCATTAAGTACTTTTTCAATGACTTGCTGTTGGCCACCTCTTAGAGAATCAAAACCAAATACATCTTTTAACGTCTGCTGATATGTCATTAGTAGTCTACCTTCTTTCTCATATTCTTTGTTTGACCATGTTGGGTCTTATTGTCTACACGTCTACGTTGCGAATTACGTGTTGGCTTTGTTTCTCTGCGTGCTTTTTGAGTTTCAGCCGCAGATTGAATCAATACCTTTAAACGCTCAAGTGCGTCTTCTCTATTTTTTTCTTGCGTTCTAAATTGTTGAGCCTTAATTACGATAACCCCTTCTTTAGTAATGCGACTGTCTTTCATTTTTAAAAGTCGTTCTTTATAGAAAGGGGGCAGTGTTGAGTTATTGATATCAAAGCGTAAATGAATCGCACTTGAGACCTTATTTACATTCTGACCACCTGCACCTTGTGCTCTAATCGCGGTGAGTTCAATTTCCCAACTGGCTAATTGAACGTAATTTGAAATGGTTAACATGTAATAAACCTATGATCGAACTTCTATTAGAGGGTATACTATCAGGTAGCGTCGATACGCACCATTTTCAATACTAAGGTAATTTCATGAGTGTAAAAGAAGAACTGCAAAAAATTCATAACCGTTTAGATCGTTGTAAGCACCGTTTAGACGCTGCACAAAAGCGTGACGATCAACCTGTCGTTAAACAGTTTTTGCATGAAATCCAAACGCTAGAAAAGAAAGTTGCAAAATTAAATGGTAAAAAGCAATTTGAAACAGGGAATAAAGGAACAGAAGTTCGTAACCTTGATTTCAAACGTGCGATTACTAAAGCTGAACAAGCAGATATGGGTAAGCTGAAAAAATCAGTTCGTGGCCTAGTCATTGTTCATCCAATGACTGCTTTGGGCAGAGAACTTGGTCTTAAAGAAATGACTGGTTTTGCTCCTCAAGCATTCTAATTAAAAAAGTTTATTCTTGAATAAGAAGCATCTAATGTTTACGTACATTGGGTGCTTTTTTTATACATCAAAAGTCGTATTTTCCCGTGGCTTTATCTTCGTTATTTAAAGTAATTATGCTGAAGATAAGCTATTATATCCGCCATTATTTATTACCATTGAGTTCACATGTCTCATTCTCATTTTTCAAAAAATCAATCGGCATCTAAGAATAATAACGAAGCTCCGATTAAAAAATCTATGCATCCTCGTAATAAACATAATGCAAGTTATGATTTTCCTGCGCTGATTGCGACGTCTCCTGAACTGAAAGCATTTGTTGAAACGAATCAATATGGTAATGAATCAATCAACTTTTCAGATCCTCTTGCTGTTAAAGCATTGAACAAAGCATTATTAGCTCATTTCTACGATGTACCATTTTGGGACATTCCTGAAGGTTACTTATGTCCACCAATCCCAGGTCGTGCTGACTACATTCATAACATTGCTGATTTACTTGCAATTACTAATGAAGGTGAGATCCCAACAGGTAAAAACGTTCGTGGTTTAGATATCGGTGTGGGCGCTAACTGCGTGTACCCTATCATTGGTCACCGTGAATACAAATGGAACTTTGTTGGTTCTGATATTGATGTTCAAGCATTAAAAATGGCGTCGTTCATTGCGAACAATAACCCAAGCCTGAAGAAGAGTATTGAGTGTCGTCAGCAAAAGAATGAAGAAAATATCTTTAGAGGTATTATCAAGTCACAAGATGAATTTGCGTTCACGATGTGTAACCCTCCGTTCCATGCATCAGAAGAAGAAGCAACAGCAGGATCAGAGCGTAAACAGCAGAACTTAGCGACAAGTAAATCGAAGAAAGGACACGCTTATAATGAATTAAAAGGCGTGAAAAAATTAAACTTCGGTGGTCAAAAAGCAGAGCTTTGGTGTGAAGGTGGAGAGCTAGCGTTCATTACTAAAATGGCAAAAGAGAGTTGTGAGTTTGCACTGCAAGTTCAATGGTTTACGACATTAATATCTAAGAAAGAAAACGTTGATGCATTGTATCAAGAGCTTGCTCGATTAGGTGTAAAAACTATTAAAACGGTTGATATGGCACAAGGTCATAAAATTAGTCGTTTTGTAGCATGGACATTCCAAGCGAATGTAAATTTGTAAGCTTTTAGAATTAGATGAAATCTGTTTTATATCAGTTATTTAGTTGTAAATCGTTTCTAAATTTGACTAAACGTAAATTACAGACACATTCAGTAACAATCTCTCTAATTTTAATCTAATAATTTCAATCGTTTAACTGTCAGAATACTTATAATTCGACAGTTAAATGGTTATTTTATGAAATCAAAAACACTTCTTGCCACTTTGATTAGTGCCGCTTTGCTCGTTGGTTGTAGTGATGACGCAACGACAAAAACAACGCCTCAAGCCCCTTTGGTTGCCGCTCATACAGTAGAATCAATCCAATACCAACAAGGTAAAACCTATATTGGCCGTATTGAAGCAATGGAAGATGCTTCTATTGTTGCTCACGTCTCTGGCTACATTCAATCTCGCTCATTTAAAGAAGGCCAAATGGTCACTAAGGGCGATGTACTTTTCCAAATTGATCCTTCTTCTTTTGAAGCCCAAGTCGCTAATGCAAAAGCAGGTATTACTCAAGCTAATGCTGAATTGAAAAAAGCACAGCTTGATTTCCAACGAGGTAAGAATCTTCTCCCTAAAGGCAATATTAGCCAAGCTGAATTTGATGGTTTAACGGCTCAATTATTGAGTGGTGAAGCTCAGGTTGAATCGGCTCAAGCGCAATTGAAACTTGCAGAAGTGAATCTTTCTTATACGACAATCCTTGCTCCTTTCTCTGGCCGTATTAGTGACAGTAAGGTAAGTATTGGTGATTTGGTTTCTTCTGCATCGGGTGAACTTACTACATTGGTTAGCTTAGACCCAATTCATACTCGTTTTACTATCAGTGAACGTGAACGATTGTTGATGGGAATAGATCAAGTGAAGGGAGATGGTTCTGGTGCTTCAAACCAAGTAGAGGTAGTACTGAACCTTGAGAATGATAAAGAATATAACCATTTAGGTAAAATTGATTACATCGGAAATCGTATCGATCAAACGACAGGCACATTAACCCTTCGAGCGTTGGTTCAAAATCCTGATTTTACATTACTTCCTGGTCAGCATATCAACGTAAACCTGCGTGAAAAGAAACCAACGAACGTAGTTGTTACGCCACGCCGTGCGGTGCAAAGTGATTTAGAAGGCAGCTTTGTGATGGTATTAACGGAAGGAAATATCGCAGAAAGACGCAATGTGACCTTGGGTAAGCAATTACCAGAAGGGGTGATCATTAGTTCTGGTTTAGAGGCTAACGAGCAAGTGTTAGTGAAAGGATTACAGCGTGTTCGAAATGGTGTTCAGGTTCGTTTAGAAAATACGGGGTCTTAATATGTTAAGTCGTTTTTTTATACAGCGTCCTAAATTTGCTCTGGTTATTTCTATTATTCTCACTCTTGCCGGAGCGATTGCGCTAGCCATTCTTCCTGTGGCGGAATACCCAAAAATCAGTCCACCTTCGGTAAGCGTGAATGCGTACTACACAGGGGCAAGTGCAGAGGTAGTAGAGCAAGCCATTGCCGATCCAATAGAAACCTCGGTCAATGGGGTTGAAAACATGATCTATATGTCTTCTAAAAGTGCCAATGATGGTTCATATTCCTTGAATGTCACTTTTGATGTGGGCACTGATCCTGACATGGCTCAAGTCAATGTTCAGAACCGAGTGGCGCAGATAGAATCTAAACTGCCGCAAGAAGTACGCATGGTCGGTGTCACCGTTAAGAAACGCTCGCCTGACTTGTTGATGGTGCTGAACTTTTATTCTCCTGATGGAAAGTACGATGATCAGTTCTTGGTTAACTACGTTAATTTAAATATCAAAGATCAATTAGCACGAGTTACCGGGATCAGTGAAGTTGGGGTGATTGGTGGTGGTGAATACGCAATGCGTGTTTGGCTAGATCCAGATAAAATGACTAACTTAGGGTTAACTACGTCAGATGTTCAAGCCGCATTAGCAGAACAAAACGTACAAGTTGCCGCGGGTAAAATTGGTGCTGCGCCTTATGAAAGTGCGCAAGATGTGCAATTTAACTTGGTAACAAAGGGGCGTTTAGAAACGGCTGAAGAATTTGAACATGTGGTACTTAGAGCTAATAATGATGGTTCGTCAGTTTATCTAAAAGATATTGCTCGTGTAGAGTTGGGTAAAAAATTCTACGATGGTAATGGCCAATTTAGAGGACAAGATGCGTCTATTGTAACGCTTTCTCTTCAATCGGATGCAAATGCATTAGAAAGTGGCCAAGCGGTGATGGATATGCTGGATAAACTCAGCGTAACCTTCCCTGAAGGCATGGCATATGAAACCAGTTATGACACCACTCTATTTGTTGCGGAGTCTATCAAAGGGGTAATTAAAACCCTAATTGAAGCGATTCTATTGGTTATTGCTGTAACGTATCTGTTCTTAGGCAGTGCGCGTGCCACCTTGATTCCAGTAGTTGCCATTCCAGTATCATTAATTGGTACGTTTGCTGTTATGTTAATGACGGGATTTACGATTAATACCGTAACGTTATTTGGTCTTATCTTGGCAATTGGTATCGTGGTGGATGATGCTATTTTGGTTATCGAAAACGTCGATACCATCATGAAGCGTGACCCTTCATTAAGTCCTAGAAAAGCGACGTTAATGGCAATGAAAGAAGTAACAGGACCCATTGTTACCTCTACCTTGGTTTTGCTTGCGGTGTTTATCCCTGTTGCAATGTTACCGGGGATTACTGGCATTATGTATCGACAGTTTGCATTAACTATCTGTATTGCTGTTGTTATCTCATCGATTAATGCCTTAACGCTTTCGCCTGCATTGTGTTCTTTAGTGCTAAAGCAGGGGGGCGATAATACCGCTCGTTGGTTTAAAGCGTTTAATCGTGGTCTAGATAATGTAACCAATAAATACGGTGATATTGCAGGCTTCTTTGTTCGAAAAACAATGATCTTGATGATGTTCTTTGCTGTTGCACTTGGCTCGGTAACTTACCTTGCGAAAAACACATCAACGGCATTTGTTCCTCAAGAAGATAAAGGGATCTTGCTGGTTAACGTGCAGTTACCAGATTCAGCATCACTTTCTCGTACTGAAGAAGTGTCTGCAAAATTACTAGAGATTGTAGAGCAAGAACAAGGTGTTGATGGTGTTACTGTTGCAAATGGTTACGCATTTCTAACGGGTGCTGCTGCATCAAATGGTGCGTCATTGTTTGTGAAATTAAAACCGTGGGATGCACGTAATGAGATGGAGGGAGATAACTCTTCATTCGCTATTACCAATCGCATTAATGGTCGTGCTGCAATGGAACTACCAGAAGCGGTGATCTTCGCGATGGGTGCACCCGCCGTTCCGGGTATGGGCGCAGCCTCTGGTTTTGAATTTGTTTTAGAAGATACATTGGGTCGTAACCGTACCGATTTAGCTAATGTGATGAATGACGTTATTCAAACGGCTAATCAGCAACCTGAGATCCAATATACCTTCAGTACTTTCCGTGCCAATGTTCCGCATTACTATGTGGACATTAATCGTGAAAAAGCTAAGCAACTAGGGGTTTCATTAGGTTCTATCTTCCAGACGCTGCAAGGTAACTTAGGCTCGATTTACGTTAATGATTTCACTATGTTTGGTAAGAACTTCCAAGTAACGATGCAAGCGGACAATGAGTATCGCAGCAGTATGGACGATTTGGATAAATTCCATGTTCGTGCAAGTTCTGGTCAAATGGTACCACTAAGTACACTGGTTACTTATGATACGGTATTTGAGCCTGATGTTGCATGGCGTTATAACATGTATCGTTCAGCCGTTATTCAAGGCCAACCAGCTGAAGGCTATTCAAGTGGTGATGCGATTGCAGCAATGGAGCGTGTAGCAGCAGAAGTGCTTCCTCACGGTTACCAATACGAATGGACAGGTATGGCTTACCAAGAAGTGAAAGCCGGTAACCAAGCGATTTATGCGTTTGCCTTAGCACTGATCTTTATCTATCTATTCATGGTGGCACAATACGAGAGTTGGAGTATTCCACTCGCGATCATTTTAGTGGTTCCTGTGGCGACATTAGGATCCTTTATCGCCTTGAATTTAGCCGGAATGCCATTGAATCTATACGCTCAAATTGGTTTGGTTCTCTTAATCGCTTTGGCCGCAAAAAATGCCATCTTGATTGTAGAGTTTGCGAAAAACGAGCGTGAAGAGAAAGAGACGGATTTAGATAACGCTTCAGTAAATGGCGGTCGTCTACGATTCAGAGCGGTTAACATGACATCGTGGTCATTCATCTTAGGTATTCTGCCATTGGTGTTTGCATCAGGCGCGGGTTACATCAGCCAAAACTCTCTGGGTGTGTCACTGATTGGCGGCTTACTGTGTGTGTTATTGGTTGGTACGTTACTTATCCCGGGTTTCTATGCCATGGTACAACGCCGTCGTGAAAGATTGCATGGTGGCAGTACCAAGCTTGTTCCAATCGATGATGAGTAACTTTACAGTAAATTAATGAATTAAGTTATTAACCCAAAAGGAGCCTTCGTGGCTCCTTTTTCTTTTTGAGCTTCTTGAAATTAAGATCTCATTTTGAACTAGAGTCATTCGGAGCGAGGAAAGCTAAGGTATATACTCAACTCTTATCGATTCACGCCTTCAATTTTTCTCAGAGTACTGATCAATGCAAAAACACAATGTAAAATTTATTGCTGCCGATATGGATGGCACGTTACTTAATGAACAGAGCCAATTAGACCCAAGTTTCTTCGATTTGTATAAACAACTAGAAGACAAAGGCATCATGTTTGCAGCGGCGTCTGGACGTCAATACTACAGCTTATTAGAAACCTTTGAGCCAGTGAAAGATCGCATGATGTTCATTGCGGAGAATGGCACGTTAGTGATGCATCAAGGTAAAGAGCTATACAGTTGCTCGATGGACACGCCGTCGATAATTAACATCATTCAAACAGCACGTTCAATCAAAGGTACGCAGATTGTACTTTGCGGAAAAAATTCAGCCTACATCGAAACTCAAGACCCAAAAGCGCTGGCTGAGTTTTCAAAATACTATCAACGTTGCCAATATGTAGACGATCTTCTTGCGGTTGATGATGAGTTTATTAAAGTGGCGATTTGTCATTTTGATGGCACAGAAGAACATGTTTATCCAACCATTAACGCTAAATTTGGAGAGACGCACCAAGTGGTGGTTAGTGCTAAAATTTGGTTAGATATAATGAATGCAGAAGCCTCAAAAGGTGCCGCTATTAAACATTTACAAAATACACTTGGTTTTAGTTTTGAAGAGACGATGAGCTTTGGTGATTACCTAAATGATTTAGAAATGCTGCAAGAGAGCTACTACTCTTATGCGATGGAAAATGCGCATCAGCAAGTAAAAGAGACAGCCCGCTTTATGGCGCCAAGTAACAAAGAGGCTGGCGTGTTTACGGTGATTAAAGAAACCGTGTTGTAAATGATTTATAACTATACTTACTTGATATTAAAGCCCTAATAATATGTTAGGGCTTTTTTAGTTTGAATTGAGCCCCCCGCTAAGCTGAGATCAACTCACCATCATTTTGATTATGAGAAAGTGCATCATCATAAAATTTTTCTTTGACGATTTTAGTCCCCGCACTTCCATTAAGAGCCTCTAGTGCTAAATGCAAATCGGTAATGATACCAATAGATATATCTACGCTTTCTACGTAATTTATCATGGCATCAATTTTAGGCTGCATAGACCCTTTATCAAAAGGATAGCCTTTTAGTTCTTCAGTTGTCGCTATGTCTAATTTAACTTGGTTTGGTTTTCCGTAATGAAAAAAGACACCATCGCCATCAGTTAAAATTAAGAAGTAGTCAGCAGATATTTGCTGAGAGAGCAATGAGGCCGTTGAATCTTTATCAATCACACAATCAATATTTGTCGTAATACCATGCTGATCTGTACAAACAGGGATACCGCCACCGCCACAACAAATAACAATGTGATCATGTTGCAAAGCTAATGAGATTAACTCACTTTCACGGATATTTTTAGGGGAAGGAGAGGCAACAACACGTCTAAAATAATCACCGTCTTGGCGGATAGACCAATCAAACTCTTCGGCAAGTGCTTTTGCTTCTGATTCTGAATAGACTTGGCCAATGTATTTCATTGGGTCATTAAAGGCGGGATCTGCTTTATCTACGTCAACATGAGTAAGAATGGTTGTTACGTTACAATCAACGAGATTACGCAATTCTTGTGCAATCATAGTGGCTATCATCCCTTGGGATTCGGCAACTAAACAACTTAAAGGGTAAGATGGTACTGCATCAAAAGCATCGTTTTGTTGGCTTAATAAACCAACTTGTGGGCCATTGCCATGAACAATAGCAATACGGTAATCTTTACTTAGTTTAGCAATCGATTTTGCTGCAACCTTCACGTTTTCAAGTTGGTTTTCATAAGAAAGGACCTGACCGCGACGTAATAAAGCATTACCACCTAAGGCAATAACAATGGTAGGTTTTATTGTTGTAAGACTCATTTTTCTTCTCTCAATGCCGCATCATTGCTGTTATCACCAAATCTCACTTCTTGTTGAGTAAGTTTGGCCAGCGTCTATTTATCACAAATCTACTGTGTTCAGCATCACCTTGCTCTTAAGCAAAGATATAGCGAAGACACCGACTGGACATTGAGCGGGGATTCTATACTGGAAATATTTGTGACGCATTATATTTATCACATCAGTAATAAATATATGTAACCAGTTGTTTCATGGTTTAATCTCTCATACTTAGCTTGTAGGTGATATATTTAACTGGTAAGAGGATTCATGTAGATGAATATTCTTTTTATTGTTACTGATACATTATCGCTAATATAGATACATTCGAGTAAGGAAGTTATGCTAATTATAAGTATAAAAGAACGCCGTAAGTGAGTGGTCACTTACGGTGTTTGGCTTGTTAATTATAATGATTGTTTGTGATGTGTCGTTTTTTCTTAAATAAAGCAATGAAAGGAATAAGCAATAAATACGAGACTAATATAAACCCAAAGGTAGATACGAACGCCATCATTGTCGATTGTTGATGCAGTAACGCTTGTATTTGGACCAAGAACGAAGGATCAGTAATTTGATGTCCTTGAGAATGAGCCGCTTGTTGTAGTATTGGATTGCTTAATGTGAGGTCGCCACCGAGTGAATTCCATTCTTTTTGTTCCATTCGGCTGAAGTAAGTATTCACTATCGAAATACCAAATGACCCGCCAATAGTTCGGAACAAGTTAAATACAACTGCGCCACTCACTGCATCTTGTTTCGATAACGTAGAGTAAGCCAGTTGACTTAATGGTGAAAATACCAACCCCATGCCCGCGCCTTGGATTATACTAGGGAGCAAAATCCAAAACATATCGATATTTAATGAATATTTCATCATTAAATACGTGCCGTACGCGTTGAGCAGTAAACCCACAACAATCAACATTTTTGTATTTAGTTTATCCATGTATCCCGCAAGCATGATTAATACAATTGCGGAGGTTAGTCCTCTGGGAGCCATTGCAATACCTGTCGTATCAACAGGGTAATTTAGCAATTGCTCTAACATCATGGGTTGTAACTGGGTAATACCAAACATGCCCATTGCAAACCCTGCCATTACTAAGCAAGATACGGCTAAATTTCGATCTTTTAGTAGCCATATAGGAGCAATATCCCCTTTAATTTTGAATGAACGTCGAACAAAATAAGCAATAGCGATAGCACTAATAATAGATGAAAAAAGAATCAAATTAGAACTAAACCAGCCTTTTTCATTCCCCTGATCAAGTACCATTTGCAATAAACCAATCCCTAATGCCATGCCTATTACAATAGGCCAATCAATTTTAGTCTGACCTTTATTTTCAATTTTCACATAGAAGAAAATTAAAGATAAACAAATAAGCCCAACAGGAAGGTTGACATAAAAGATCCATCGCCAATCCATATTCTGAGTAATTATCCCACCCAATGTTGGGCCAAGAATGGGGCCGAGTAATATCCCAACACTAAACAACGCCATCGCTTTACCACGTTGTTCTGGTGGATAAATTTGAATCATGATTGATTGTGATAATGGAATAACAGAGGCGCCAAATGCCCCCTGCATGATCCGAAAAGTGACCATTTCAGCCAATGAATCAGCCTGACCACATAACGCAGAGGTGATAATAAAACCAGACACAGAAACTAATAGTAGTTTCCTGACGCCTATTTTAAGAGCTAAAAAGCTAGCAAGAGGAATAAAGATAGCCTCAGCCATTGAGTAGGAAGTTAGTACCCATGTGACTTGCTCTGAAGTGACTCCTAATGCGCCCATCATGTGTGGAAGGGCAACATTAGCAATGGTCATATCAAGCAATACCATGATGGCTGAAAGCATAATCGCGAGGGTGACTAACGTTCGTTTAGAATCGCCTTTATCCTTCAAGCTTTGTTCTGCCGATGTAATGACATTGGTCATGATGGTTTCCTTTTTGCCGGTTATTTCGCGAGAGCCGCTAATGTATCAACCGTTACTGATGCGCTAGCACCTACACGTAAAGGAAACGTCAGTTTGTTTTGATCGCTATCTAACTTAATGCGAACCGGGAAGCGTTGCGGTACTTTCACCCAGTTGCCCGTTGCGTTTTCTGGAGGAAGTAATGAAAATGAAGCGCCACTGGCTGGAGAAATTGCTTCGATAGTGCCGACGTATTTAACATTAGGATAAAGATCTAAGGTGATAGTGGCCTTCATGCCTTTTGTTATACGGCCTACATGAGTCTCTTTAAAGTTGGCTTGTACCCAATACGAATGAGCTTCTACAAGAGGAGTTAATGCTTGTCCGGGTACAACAACACTACCTGGATGAACTTCAACTTTGCCTAACGTTCCATCATGGTCAGCAAAGATATTCGTATATGAAAGCGATAAACTCGCTTGGCTTAATGCTGCTGCCGCTTTTTTCACTTCAGGAGAGGCCTCACCTTTTGCTCCTTGAGATTTGATTAGCTGAGACATATGGGCTCTTGTTGCGGTGACATTGTTTTCTGCGGATGATAATTTCTGACGAGCATCATCTAAGGTTTGCTCTGGAAGTAAATTTTTCGCTGCTAATTTCTTGATTCTTTTATACGAAACCTGAGCATCACTCAGTGTCGCCATCGCACTTTTTACATCTGCACTGGCCGCTAATATTGCATCGTCTGTGGCTGCGTTGTTTGATGTTGCGATTTCATAAGCGGCTTTTGCTTCATCAAGTTTTGCTTGATATGGAGCAGGGTCAATTTGTACTAATAAATCCCCTTTACTTACCGTGGCATAGTCTGTTGCATCTGTCGTAATGACTTTGCCACTGACTTGCGGTGCAATATATACAATATTAGCGTGAACATAAGCATCATCAGTGTTTGGAAATTGTTCTTGATGCTTAACGTAAAAATAACCAGCAGTAATAAGCCCTGCGGTGGCGCACCCAGCAACAAGTAAGTTTCGAGCGAAATGAGTGTTTTTATTGTTCATTTTTTATCCTAGATTTGACGTATTATTTACTTAATAAGTTGCGGTGTATTTATAATGAAAATAACCAAGCCATTAATTTAAAATTAATAAATTATTACTGTATAAATTAAGCTTTATTTATTAGCTATTATTTTAATAAATGCGTTGTAACTCTTCGGTTATATTTATCTTAAATAAGAATGAATATAATTAACCATAATTCAGATAATAAATATCCCCCATTGTTAAATGGAAAATAATAAAACCTTAAGTTACTATTTATTTTTATATCAGCCTTAGGCCGAGTTTAGGTGAGTACCAGAGAGGTCGTCGTTACGTGGTTAAGCGGGAAGTAAGGATTAAATTTATTATTTTTCATGGCTATACTATCTATGTTTCTAGGTTATGTTCCAGATTCTTGCTTCAGAATGTGCCTCATTTTGTAAAATGTCTAGCTTTAAATATAAATAATATTTTAAAGGATTAGATAGTAAATAAAATCATTGTTCGATATAAATTTAGGCAAACGTTTACATTGGCAGTTATAGATTAGGTTTGTACTAGACAGTCTCGTCCATTGGCTTTAGCTGTATATAAGGCATTATCAACACGTTTCATAAGACCATTCCAATCATCATTCACTGTCATTTTTGCTAAACCGAAGCTAACACTATAAGTGATAGAATTTATCGATTGTGTGGAAACCGCTTGTTGTATTCTATTGGTTATTTTCATAGAAGTATTTTGGGGAGGGTCCTGTGAGATTATTAGGAATTCATCACCACCATAACGCACACATATTTCGTTATTTCTACATTGCTCTCGAATGATTTTTGCAAAATTCTCAATAACTAAATCGCCACAATCATGCCCGTAGGTATCATTAATTAATTTAAACTTATCGATGTCTGCCAATATGATAGAAAGAGATGCATTTTTATTCATTGGTAAGAGCGTAGTTAAAAATTCTTTTAATCCTTTTCTGTTATAAAGTTTTGTGAGTTCATCAGTAATAGACGTTTTATGAATTTTGGATATCAGGCGTTCAGTAAGTATCCAAAAGACAGTAAAGCTAATTGCTATGATTGTGATTATCACTAATATATAAGCAATTTTATGAACTTCTGAAATACTGAGATAGTGAATAATTGGCCTTTCAGTATAAACCCATATTAAGCGTAGCGTCATTGCGATTATATTTATACTGAATATTAGGTTTAGTAGCAGTAAGGGCGCTTGATTATCTTTAATTTGTCCATTTTTATTAATATAGATCCCAATGCATCCCATAATTAGTATAAAGATACTTCTGATTTCTATTCTCGCGTTTATGGATGGTGTAATGTATGTGAAGTAAGCAAAGGAAAGTATCGTTATTATTGAAATAACAGAGCAGGATAAAAGGGGGCTTTTTTTTGGTATCCTAATAAAGGAAATGCCTAAAGTTAATAGGGATACAGCGATTACATATAAGCTATTTGATAAGAATACGATGTTACAGGAAGTTTGGGTGTAGCCTAAACTGATTGGTAAAATGCTTAAGGTAAGTAAAAAAAATGCAAAAGAGATATAGTTTACACCCTTTATTTTCTCATTAAACATATACTTATACCCTAAAAACAAGCTGAGACTCAGCACTGCTGATAAGAAAACACTAACAATAGAAAGAGTGCTAATATCCATATAAACACCTTGTACGAGAAAGTACGTAGTATCATAAAGTCTCATTTTTATGACAGTAATATTGTGATTTACGTCTTAAATTTTCAAATGTAAGGGTAAATATGTAACTTACCAGTTGCCATTATGTTTTATTGTTGTGTTTTATTTGGTTTTTTAATTTCATTTATATATATAACTTATTGATTTTTATATCAATAAAGTGAGTTAAATCCCATTTTACTCACTTAAATTGAAGATGATTGCTCTTGTTAGATATAAGGCATGGAATATGTTTTTAGCCGAGAGCCAATAAATGTAGCTTATACAGTTAACGAGTTTTCTCTCGTCATTCTTCTCATCAATACTGCTCTTACATTGTCATATACCCAGTTAAAGGTGAATGCGTAAATGGTGATGAAAATAGTTACGCCGATATCCATTACAAAAGCCTCCCAGATACTTACATTTAATAAGTAAGCCATTACGGGAACAGTCACGAACAATAACCCTAATTCAAATAATACAACGTGGAAGATACGCAAAGAAAGAGTGCGTTGTGTTTTCTCGCCTGTGAAGAATTGATCGAAAATCCAGTTATAAATAAAATTCCAAATCATCGCGATAGTGGCAATAACTATCATCGTTCCTGATAGAGAAGTAACATCGTGATTAGTAAAAATAGCTAACCCAAGAATAGACAGTGATACAGCTAATACTTCAAATAATACAGCGTGGAAAATACGTTCAGTTGTTTTCATAGCGATAACTCTTAATGTTTATTGATACATTTAAAAATAATGAATCAGCGATTATAAAGAGCGGTTAAAAGAGATAAAGTTAACACCTATCACGAATCGTGATAGTTTAGGTTTTATATCTTTCTTTTTATTCATTGAGCCAAATGCATGTACAGTTTTGAGCAATTAAAAATTTTTGTCACCGTGTGTGAGTGTGGATCGTTCTCGGCAGCTGCTCGTCAATTAAAACGTGCACAATCAGGTGTGAGTCAGTCTATTGCAAACTTAGAGATCTCAATCAACCAAGAGCTGTTTAATCGAAAGAAGAATACGCCAGTGCTGACAGAGAAAGGCAAGGCGTTATTACCGATTGCTCAATCTATTTTGCATCAACAGAAATATTTTGATCAGAAAGTGGAATCATTAGAAAGAGATCATGAATATGAACTTATCATTGCAGTAGATGAGAGTTTATTAACTGATAGCCTACTTCAAATATTGGCCGGTTTAGCAAATAAATTTCCAGTAACCGATTTTGAAATAATTACGACATCTACTTTTGATGTAGAAGAACTAGTTAAAAAAGGTAAAGCACAAGTGGGTATTGTGTATGCCGATGGTGAGCTTAAAGTAGATATGGATTTCTTTACGTTAGGTCATGTACGTTTTCTTACGGTAGTCTCACCAGAACATGAATTAACAAAATTATCAGTAGTGAGTGATACTGCATTAAAGGGGCAGCGACAGTTAGTGCATCGAAGTTCAAAGCGTAAAGAATTGTGGTTCAGTTATGGAATAAGTTCAAAGTTATGGTATGGAAACAGCCACCAAACCTTGATAGAACTTGCGTGTAAAGGGCTAGGTTGGACAGTGGTGCCAGAACATACGGTTATGCATTTATTAGAACAAAAGAAGTTAGTCGCGTTGCCCGTTGCGCATGAGTTTGATGGGTGGCTAACCCCTATGGGATGCTTAGTTTCTCGTAGCCACGGTTTTGGTCCAGTATTAGAGGAGGTGCTAGTATCATTGAAAAAATTAAATAAAACAGCCCTTTAAAATAGGACTGTTTATCTTAAATTGAATAAAATTGCGTTAAGCAACCTGACTCGTTTTTAGCGTTGTGGTGGCGGTAACATCTTCACAGAACTCGTGATGAAGTGCTTGTATTGATTTTTTATAATCCTTATCACTTACTACAAATTGCACGTTTACGTTACGCATAGAAGCGTGTAGGGCAACGGGAGTTACGTCATTATTCATTAATGATAAAACGCCTTTTGCCAGTGCTTTGTTAGTATCAATTTGAGATCCAATGACTGAAATTAATGCCACCATTCGTCCCTTAATTGACGCTTTTGGATAACGTTTTTCTGCTTTATATAACAGTTTATTAAGACTTTCAGTGCTTCCACCAAGATAATAGGTAATTGAATTTGCATTCATTTCTTTACCAATTAAATTAACGCGGGCATCAGAGATGATTTCCATTAACTCATAACCTACGTTATCGACTTGGCCAACCATCGCTTGGTCAAAGAGGTGCAAAGCGAACACTTTTTCTTTGCCTGCAATGATCTCCACTTTGTTTGTTTCTGGGTGATATTCCGATGAAATCAAAGTGCCTTTATGTTCTGGCTCAAAGGTGTTTTTAATTTGTATCTCAATGTCGCTTTCACGAAGCCCTGCAGCGGCATTCGGATGGATGGCTTCCATACCTAAATTAGCTAATTGATCGGCTACGTCATAGTTGGTACGTCCGATAGGAAATACTTTATCAGTGCCTACAACACGGGGATCAGCAGAACTCAAGTGATATTCTTTATGGATAATAGCCAAATCTGCGTTAGTTAGAGAAGCAATACGACTGAACGTCATTTCACTGTAACCGCGATCGTATGTACCCATTAAGCCTTCTTTGCAATAAGCGTAACCGGTAACGATTGGAAGTTCTGTCGTAACATCAATGTCTTTAAATACATCAATGATGGTTTCATCTAATGTTCTTGGAATTTGATTATCCCAGCCTGATAGGTCAACAAATTTGGCATTGATACCCATTGTTTTTAGTTTTAGTGCCGTATTATAAGCGCTGTGAGCCTCACCAATTGAAGAGAGAAACTCTCTTACCTGAGGTAAATAACGACGTAATGAAAACTGCCCATACTGACAAGTCTCAAGAATATTTGTAATGCAATTTTTTGCTTCTTTAATACGAGAGCAAATGAATTTATCTGCTCTGATGCGGTTGAGTGGATCAATGAAAATATGCTCATTAGTTAGTAGCATACGTTTCTCTACATAAGCTAATGCTTCTTCCCAGCTGTCATCTCGCTTAGCGATCAGTTGATAAACACCCGGTTTACTTGTTTTTTTACATTCAAGGAGGGAGTCAGTGATCCCACCATAAGCAGAAACAACAAAAACACGGTTATATGGATTTTGTGGACGAAGAAATATATTGTCTAGTACTGCATCAAATGCAGTCATAGAAGTACCGCCGATTTTTTCTACGGTATAAGTCATGGGTAAGTCCTTTTTGACTTTTAAAAGAAGAGACTAACCTGAATAAGTGCTTATCCAGGTAGGTAATATGCATAATCGATGAAGAGTAATACATAGAGAATGACCTCTATATATTAATCAAGAATAGGATAAACCCCATTTTCATCGTGTACTTCAGCACCTGTAATTGGTGGGTTGAAAACACACGCCATCACCATTTCTTTATTTTTGTAAGCTCGTAAATAGTGTTCATCGTGCTTATCAAGAATGTATAGTGTCCCTGGTTTTATTGGGTAAGTTTCGCCGCCAATGACTTCAATTTCGCCTTCGCCACTCATGCAATATACTGACTCTAAGTGATTCTTATAATGAATATGTGTTTCAGTATTTTCGTAAATTGTCGTAATGTGAAACGAGAAGCCCATGTTGTCATCTTTCAACAACATTCTTACGCTTTCCCATGTTTCTGATGCTACGCGTCGTTCGCTGTCACGACATTTGTCTAATGTTCTAACAATCATTTTTTCGTCCCTGATTAAGATGCTTTTTTGAAGTGTTTTTCTGCAATATTGTCAATTGCGTTTTCAAAGATGGTTAATCCTTTGTCTAATTCTGCGTCTGTAATCGTTAGTGGACAAAAGAATTTAACAACTTCATCAGATGGACCTGCGGTTTCAATGATCATGCCGTTTTTAAAGCAATCTTTAGCAATGTCACTTGAGATAATGCCGTTTTTACATTCAATACCAATCATCATCCCGCGGCCTTTTTGCTGAACAAACAGCTTAGGGTAACGTTTTACGGCACGAAGAATGACATCACTGACCTTCTGAGAGATCTGTTTAATATGCTCTTCAAAATTTGAATTTGACCAGTAGATCTCTAGTGCTTTAGCTGCGGTGATGAAGGCATGATTATTACCACGGAAAGTACCGTTATGCTCACCCGGTTTCCATTCGTCTAATTCAGGTTTCAGTAGTACAACCGCCATTGGTAAACCATAACCACCGATTGATTTTGATAACGTGATCATATCTGGTTTAATTCCTGATGGTTCAAAGCTAAAGAAAGTACCTGTACGACCACAACCAGCTTGAATATCATCAACAATCATTAGAATATCGTTGGCTTTACAAATCTTGCTTAAACGTTGTAGCCATTGATTTGAGGCAACGTTTAACCCTCCTTCACCTTGTACGGTTTCTAACAGTACAGCTGCGGGTTTGTCTAAGCCACTTGAGTTATCAGATAGCATAGTTTCAAACAGGTTAAGCCCATCAATGCCTGCATAACCTTCAAAAGGAATACGAGTGACGTTGTTTAAACTAAAGCCAGCACCTTGACGATGGTGTTGATTCCCTGTTGCAGCTAATGCACCAGCAGTACAACCGTGGAAACCATTAGTGAAGGCAACAATGTTAGTTCGATTGGTGACTTTACGTGCCAGTTTTAAAGCGGCCTCAACGGCATTGGTTCCGGTAGGACCGGTAAACTGAACCTTATAATCTAGATCTCTAGGTTCAAGAATATAGTTATTCAATGCATTCAAGAAAGTGGCTTTTGCACTTGAGTGCATATCTAAGCCGTGAGTAATACCATCTGTTTCGATGTATTCAAGTAAAGCTTGCTTTAAGACTGGGTTGTTGTGACCGTAGTTGAGTGATCCGGCTCCAGCAAGGAAGTCTAAGTAACGTTCGCCGCTTTCGGTTTCTAGCCAACATCCTTTTGCTTTTTGAAAGATAACTGGAAAACTGTTTGAGTATGAACGTACTTGTGATTCTTGCTTCTTGAAAATATTCATGATGAGTCCGTTTATGATTCCTATTTTATTTTAGAGCGATACGATACAAATATTCAGTATCGTGCTTGCCTTTGAAATGCGCTTCTTTGTCTAGAAACGTAGTCACTTCGCCTCGGTCACCATGCTCGGCATCCAGCTTTTTAAATAGTGACCAAGAAGCGTCGTTGGCTTTGGTGATCGTCGTTTCTAAGAATTCGGTGTGCTTGAGGTTTTTTCGCTGTAAAATCTCATTTAGCATGGAGTAAGCTAAACCTTTACCTCGGTAGCGAGGAGAGACCGCGACTTGCCAGATGAATAATGTCTTTGGATCATCAGGCTTATGGTAACCAGAGATAAAACCAGCAAGGTTGCCGTCTTTCTCTGCTAAAACGCAGGTCTTACTGAAATGTGTAGATTGAAGGAAATTACAGTATGAAGAGTTGATATCAAGAGGGGGACACTCGGTGATCAATGCATAAACATCGTCACCGTCTGTCCTTGATGGTTCTCTAAATGTCCATTTTTTGCTGGGTTCAATATCCATGCTTGAACACAAGATTCTGGGCGCTGCAATAGTCATATGTAAATACATATCCTTTGTACTCTAATTAAATTCCTTTTTATTATTGGCATTTTTAGAGGCGCAAAGGCAAGGTAATCACAAAAAAAGCGTGTTTTTTAGCTATTTAATGCGACATTGATCTCGTTTTTATGTTTTTGTTTAATTAGAGTTCTATGTATTTCGTTGTGTGAAATAGATCAGTGCCATGTTTTTTTTATAAAAAAATAGCCCATTCTAGTGGGCTATTTATCGTGTTTTATTAGAGATGATTTATACAGCAGCGACCATTTTCTGCAGTAATCGAATCATCTCTTTTTGCTCCTTTAGATCAAGAGAGCTAAGTACTTCTTTATTCACCTTCACAGGGATCGGCAAAAGTGTTTCTTTTAATGCTCGGCCTTCATCTGTGAGGTAAATACGAAATGAACGACGGCTGTTGGGATCTACTTGTCGCTCAACAAGGCCAAGTTTTTCTAATTTATCTAATGTTCGTGTTGTTGTGGAGTTTTCCACTTTTGATTTTTCAGCAATATCACGTTGAGTTACTCCTTCTTCTTCCCATAAACACATCATGGTTGGCCAAAGAGCAACAGTTAAACCGTGCTGTTTTAATTCTGCTTCGAAATTCTTTGAGGCTTGGTTGGCAATAACGTTAATCATCCATCCAAAGCTGCTTTGACGATCAAATTCTTCCATTGTGTTTAAACTCCTGCGCTTACAACTATTGCAATGGTAACTAATCCGGTGGCAATAAGCACCAATAATGCACGTCTATTTGATACAAACATCAGGTTCGACGAGGATTGATTTTCTGTCAGTTTCTTCTGTACGCCAGAGATCATTGCCCAAACAAGTGGTTTTGAGCGTAGTTTATAAAAGAGAATAGCAATTAAGTGCAAGATGACTAATGCCGGTAGTAAACGTGCACATATTCCATGCAGGGTAACGAAAACATCAAAGACATCATCATTTAAGAGGATATCAGCGTAAGGGATGTGATCGAATAACCCCGCTAACGATATGCCGGTAATACATTGAATAAGTAAGGTACAAATTAATCCGATAACCATCCAAGATCCTGCTGGATTATGGCCTATTTTTGATGGTTCTTTTCCTAATAAATAACGAATGGTACGTTTTGGGGAAGCAATAAATTTTTTAAAACGACTCGTATCACTGCCGATAAATCCCCATACAATTCGCCACATAATAAGAGTAAATAGCGCTAAACCTAAATAGATATGTGGCCCTTCACCTTTAAAGCCACTTGCGGCTAATCCGATAAAAAGCAGTGCTTGAAGCCAATGATATATGCGTGTTGGTAAATCCCAAATCTTCATTTTCTTGTTCCTAATTGATGGATGTTTTAACTAACGGTGGATAATTTACACAACAACAGTT
>NZ_MAJV01000025.1:31019-536119 GCF_001691065.1 Aliivibrio sp. 1S128
AACTGTTGTTGTGTAAATTAAATGCAACTTGAAGCGAGACAGACATCTATTAGAGAGAAAGTAATGAAAAAATTAGTACTTAGTTTATGTGTTTTACTACCAAATATTGCATTTGCTCAAACGAGTGTTGACCTTATTAACACAAGACAACAGGCTTTTGTACATATCGAAAATCAATCAGAGCAAGTTGAAGGCATGATTGATGAAGATGCGCCTAAGTGGAACGAAATTGAATTGATCAGCCATGAACTTTCTAAACATAGCCAATTACTAACTACAGCATTTCCGGAAGGTAGCCAAGATGGCAGTAAAGCCAAAGAAGCGATATGGAATAAACCTGAAAAGTTTAATCAATTGATGCAAGAGATGGATAGTGGCTTTGTTCAACTTTATCAAGCAAGCCAACAACAAGATAAAGCATTAGCAGAAGCGGGTTTAGAGCAAGCACAAGATATTTGCAATGCGTGCCACCGTTCTTATCGTTCACGTTTTTAAATGCGAGCCCCTTGTTTTTAAAACCACCTTTTAGATAAAGATTATAAAATTAGAGAGAGAAATTTTATGAAAAAATCAATTAAAACAACCTTACTGATTACCTCATTACTTGGTTCTTCAGCGATAGTACAGGCTGCTGATTATGGCGTGACATTAAATTGGAATACGACTGACGCCGATAAAGTTTTGAGTATGATGGATGAGCAGCGTTCAGCATTTGGTGAGTTAATTAAGAATAAAGAAATCAAAGATATGTTCTTAGTAGAAAGTGAAATTGATGGAAAACTAATGGGGATTTTACGTTTTGTTATTGAAGCTGATAACGAAAAAGGCGTAGAAGATAAATTATCTTACCTTCCATTTTATAAAGAGAATTTAGTTAAAATTGAACATATTCAACCCCTTGGAGGTAAGTGGTTAGATAATACTCCAAGTAATAAGAATTATGGGTTAATGTTTAAGTGGGAGGCAGATATTAATGTGTTAGAAATGGATCGAGTGATTGGAATTGATTTGCAGCGTGTCATTGCGCTAAATAAATCGGGTCTAGTTACGTCTTCTTATATCGATACCCAAACAGTAAAAGATGGTTCAACACGACCAACATATTCAGTCTCTATTATGGCAAAAGATGAAGATCATGCACGTGAATTAAGCCAACAATTTGAAGCTGTTTCTCTTGGCTACGCAAAGGTAGAAGTGATGTACTTAGGTTATAAAATTAATATGAAAGCATTATAGTCTTAAATAAAATATGAAATGTTTTAATCATAAAGAGAGAGGGGGGACTCTATCTCTTTATGGTAATTAACATATAAAAATAACCATTATTATGTGAATTTAATCTAAAAACGTTATTGCACGATAATGTGATCTAGGTCTAATATAAAGGCGTACAAGGTGATGGGGTGCCACCTACTTAACCGCCAATATTGGCTGATGACTCCTACAGTAAAGAGAACAGGTGTATCTGTTTGAACGGTCTTTAGTTGATCGCTCTTGGTCTGTAGGTAAATAACACCCTCCTACACCTGTTTTCCTAATCATTGGGAAAATATTATGCAATACGCATCAGAAATTCAAACCATGTGCCCTATTCAAAGAGGCGATCTCCACCCATCAGCTCCTATCCCTGTTGAAGGTCGAATGATTAATCCAAAAGAAGTCATCGCGATTTCAGGATTAAGTCATGGTGTCGGTGCGTGTGCACCTCAACAAGGTGCAGCAAAACTTACCCTAAACGTAAAAGACGGTATCGTCGAAGAAGTACTGATTGAAACGATTGGTTGTTCTGGTATGACGCATTCTGCTGCGATGGCTGCCGAAATTCTTACCGGGAAAACAATCTTAGAAGCAATGAATACCGATTTAGTGTGTGATGCAATTAACGTTGCGATGCGTGAAATCTTCCTTCAATTTGCTTACGGTCGTACTCAATCTGCATTCTCAGAAGGCGGCTTAGAAATAGGCGCGGCTTTAGAAGATTTAGGTAAAACCAAACGAAGTCAAGTAGGAACAAGCTACTCAACTAGCGCCAAAGGCGTTCGTTATATGGAGCTTGCTGAAGGGTATGTGACACGTTTAGGCCTTGATGAAAATAGTGAAGTGATTGGTTATGAATATTTGAATCTTGGAAAAATGATGGCTGATATTGGCAAAGGTGTATCTGCAGATGATGCATTAAAAGCGGCATCAGGTACTTATGGACGCTTCGCTGAAGCGGTAAAAACTGTCGACCCACGTCAAGAATAATTGAGGCCATCATTATGAATACGAATATCCAAACCCTACTTGAAGAAATGAATTTATCTACATTAGATGATGCGTATAACTATTGTCTTGAAATGAACATTGATCCTAAAAAATTGGTCATTGATACTCAACCAATTGCTTTTGATAATGCATGCGATGCTTACACGTTAGGCTCGGCATTGGCGTTATATCGTAAGGCCGGCAGTGCAGCGGCGGCGGCGAATATTATTGGTGAAGGTCTACAAGCATTTTGTAAAAAAGGCAGCGTGGCAGCGCAACGTCAAGTTGGCCTTGGTCACGGTGCTCTAGCGGCTCGTTTATTATCTGATGAGACTCAATGTTTCTCTTTTTTGGCGGGTCATGAATCTTTTGCTGCTGCTGAAGGTGCGATAAAAATCGCACTTAATGCAAACAAATCACGTAATACACCATTAAGGGTTGTGTTGAATGGTTTAGGTAAAGATGCAGCGTACCTTATCTCTCGTATCAATGGTTTTACTTACGTAAGAACGCAATTTAATTATCAAACCGGTGAGTTAGTTGAAGTAGGCAGAAAACGTTTTTCACAAACACAACGCGGTGACATTCTTTGTTATGGTGCTGATGATGTGCGCGAAGGCACAGCAATTATGCATGCGGCAGGAGTTGATGTCAGTATTACGGGTAACTCAACCAATCCTACTCGTTTTCAACATCCTGTTGCTGGTATCTACAAACAAGAACGTTTAGCACAAGGTAAGCCGTATTTCTCTGTTGCATCTGGTGGCGGTACGGGTCGTACATTACACCCAGATAACGTAGCCGCGGGTCCTGCCTCTTATGGTATGACAGATACGATGGGCAGAATGCATGCGGATGCACAATTTGCTGGTAGTTCATCTGTTCCTGCACACGTTGCTATGATGGGCTTTATTGGTATGGGGAATAACCCAATGGTTGGTGCATCAGTTGCGCTTGCGGTTGAAGTTGACCAACGTTTAAATCGATAAATAAACAAGGTTGGAGATAGCTTCTATTTCCAACCTAATAGTTCTTAATCCTATCTAGTTATCTATAAATAACGACTACTCAGACACTTCGAGTAAATAATCTTCAACTTGCTCTGATAACCAATCAATGATTACCCCTCTAGGCATATTTGATTTTGTCATTTCAGCAAAAGATTGCCAATTCATTGCTCGGTTATGTTTAAGTACTTTTAAGGTACCGTCTCGTAAGTGTTCATTAATTAATAATGAAGGAACAGAAGACCAACCTGTTTTATCTAACACTGCATCACGTAAGTGTTCATAAAACGTCAGAGCAATGTACTTACTTGATTTTGGCTCTACAATCATTAATCCATCTTCATCAATGTAGTTCACAATGATTTCCGTATTACTTTCAAGATCGGTTAAATTTACTTTTCGGAGTTGATTGAGAGGATGGTCTTTATGGGCGACAGACATCATTCGTATCTGGCCTAATTCATTTTGCTGAACATGCAGTAATTCATTATTAATAGGTAATAAACCATAAGCGACATCGACAATATTTTGTTCAACCATTTCTTCTAGTTCGGGAGAGGGGGCAACATAAATAGAAATACTGGTGCTAGGAAATTTACGACTCATTTTACCTAAGATTTGACGCCAAATTGCTTCAGGTAGCGCATCATCACGAACGATTCTAATGGTCGAAGCCACGCCATTATTGAATTGAAAGCACTTGTTTTCAATGTCATTGCTAATAAGAGAAATTCGTTGAAAATCATGCACCAAAGATTCACCTATTTCTGTCGCTGTAATGCGATTTCCTGTGCGGGTTAATAACGTTACATTCAACTCATCTTCTAATGCATTTAATGCAGCACTTACTGTTGTTCTGCTTTTTTGAAGTTTACGTGCGGCTTCGGCAATGGAACCTAACTCAACTGTATATAAGAACATTTCAATTTGACTGGTTTTCATGGTCTTGACTCAACAATGTGATGGTAAAACATATATTTAACATTAAGCGACGAATAACCTGACGCTGACTGATTATACTATCACCAATTTCCGTTATATTATGAGCTACATAGATAAAAAAGACGAAAAATAAGTCATGGAGTAAAAAGTATGTCGTATTCAGTTCACAAAGAAAGGCAATTGTTATTAGTCTCAACGTTTTCAGCGTTATTGTTTGCCATGATTGGTATTGCGCTAGGTACGTTAATTCACTCACTCGTTATTATTTTTGATGGAGTATATTCGCTCGTCAGTTTAGGCCTAACGTTAGTTTCTCTAATGGCAGTTTTATACATTCGCAGAAAAGACGTATCAAAGAATATTAAGCGCGTTAAGGTAATTGAGTCTTCAGTTATTTTGCTAAAAGGGATCGCAATTACCTTAATGTGTGTGCTGTCATTTATTGCTGCGATTCAAGCGATAATGGAGGGTGGTCGAGAGGTGAATACGGGTATCGCGTTGGCATTTGGTGTGTTTAGCATGATTGGTTGTTATACCAGTTATTGGGTTATGAAAACTCAAGGTCATGAAGTTAATTCAGCTTTGATTGATGCTGAGGCAAAACAGTGGCTAATGGATACCGTGATCAGTGCTGCAGTGTTTGTTGGTTTTATGATAGCTAAATTATTGTTATTAACGTCATACGCACATTATGCACAACTTGCGGATCCTGTTATGGTCGTTATTGCCTCTATTTACTTTATTATTGTTCCTGTGAAAATGATATTGAGCTCGGCAAAACAATTGCATCAGTTAAGCCGAAATACATTTCTAGCAAAGTATTTACACGCCTAAGTGCGCTCATCTTTAGGTGTGTCCATCACCACTAAGGTTCCAATTGAGTTGACCTGAGAGATCTCTCCAAGCACATTTGAATGAAATTGCTTATAAGAGGATAGACTCTCAGTCTCAACCCGCAATAAGTATTCATTTGAGCCTGTTATATTATGGCACTCAACCACTTCTTTAGAATCCATGATCTGAGCTTCAAACCCCTTCTGAGACTGCTTACTGTGGTTCGATAAACCAATGGTTACATACGCAATAAAACCTACCCCGCATTTACTAGGGTTTAATACCGCTCGGTAGCCTTGAATCGTTTGGTTTCTTTCTAATTCTTGTACTCGTCTGAGGGTTGCAGAAGGAGATAATCCTATGCGCTCTGATAGCTCAACATTAGTCAGTCGACCACTCAATCTCAACTCTTGCAATATTCTCTCGTCAAACCTATCCATAGCGACTAATCCTTGCGTATTAAATTTATTTTAAGCAAATATAGACAGAAAATTTACTCAGTCTCGCATTAAGATACAAGCAGAATTTACTTTTATAAGATGCTTATTATGGATTACACCTATTTACTTGCTTTAACCACATTTGCTTTTGTTGGTGCGTTTACACCTGGACCAAATAACATCATGTTGATGACTTCAGGTGCGAACGTTGGTTTTGTGCGAACTATTCCTCATATGCTGGGTGTGATCTTCGGTTTTGCGTTTATGCTGATATTAGTAGGATTTGGTTTGGTTCAAATTTTTCAGACCTATCCACAACTAGAGAAAGCATTACAAATTATCAGTGCTGTTTATTTATTGTATCTGGCGTATAAAATTGCGAGCAGTAAGCCTGTAGATAATATTAATGGCGATTATAAACCGATGTCTTTTTTACAAGCCGCGAGCTTTCAGTGGATCAACCCAAAAGGATGGTCAATGGCGTTATCGGTAATGAGTATTTACGCGACCAGTGCTGATATGTTTAGTGTGTTTCTGATCGCATTCGTGTTTATTTGTATTAATGTACCAACCGTTAGCTTTTGGACTGCCGCAGGAAAACAGTTACAAAAAAGATTAACGAAACCGAGTCATTTGAAAATATTTAACTACAGCATGGCTGGGTTATTAATAGGTTCTATGGTGATGGGATTGTAATTATTTCTAGCTGATTGCCTTGTTAAGACAATGTAAGCGACTTGGATATGTTATCTTTAAACATACCAATCCGTAATTACACGATTAATAAGGCCAATTTTATGATTCGACCTCTCTTTCTGCTTGCAATGCTTATTTTTACCTCGCTTTCAATTCAAGCTGAAGAAGTGAGTTACTCAGAACAAGAGTACTTAGATCGACCATTAATGGAGCGCTACATTCTTGATGAATTAAAAGCATTACGGACAGATCAGCAAGACTTAGAAAAAAGAATGATTATCCAAATTACAGACAGAGAGCTTGCTGTTGCGGACAAGTCTCTTAATTATTCTAATGTAACCGTGACCTATTTTTTCTATGTTATTGCCGCCGTTGCTTCTTTGGTTGCCTTGATTGGTTGGCAATCTCTAAAGGAAATGAAGCAAAACACGAGAGAGATGGCAGATAAACAACTTAATAAAATTGCCCAGGATTATGAAAAGAAGTTTGTCGCCTTAGAGCGAGATTTAAAACGTAAAACTCGAATAATTACAGAAAATAATCGTGAAATTGAAATTATCAATGAAGTGCATAATCTATGGCTGAGAGCTCAAAGTGTTCAAACGGCCGAACAGAAAATGGGTGTTTATGATGAGATCTTAACGGTTAGACCGGGTGATTTAGAAGCATTAACATATAAAGCCGATGCAGCAATGGAAATGCGTGAGTTCCATTGGGCATTAAACCTGTGTAATCGAGTGCTAGAAGTGGATGATAAAAACGCACATGCACTGTTTCAACGTGCGTGTGCGTATGCTCAATTGGGTGCAGAAGTTCAGGCTATTGATGATTTACAACGTTCTATTAATGCAAGCTCTTCAATGCGTGAGCTTGTTGGTGAAGAAACAGATTTTGACCCATTACGAGGTCTTGAGCGTTTTGAAGCCTTACTAGAAGAATAACCGTCCACTCTTGTTATTACTTATCTCCAAGGTGCTCTGTGATGAAATCTAAAAAGCAGCGCACCTTCCCTGACATATTCTTTCTACTTGGATATACCATAAATACATCAATTATGATTTTTGGATAATCTGCAAATAACTCGACGAGTTGCCCTGTTTCTAGTTCGTTTCTTAAATGGAAACGAGGGATGCGTGTAATACCTTCTCCTTCAACACACAAGGAGACCTCCATAAATGAATTATTGGTAATGAGCTGGCTTTGTATTGGCACCGTAAAATGCTGATTATCTTTATCAATAAAGTCCCATACTAATCCTTGTTTTACATAACTATAACTGATGGTTTTATGATTTGTTAGATCGTTAGGATGTGCTGGTGAGCCGTGTTTTTTCAAGTAATCTGGAGATGCAATCACAATGCCTTCAGAGCGTAAAAAACGGCGGCTGATTAAACTGGAATCTTCAAGTTGATGCGAGGCTCTAATCGCAAGATCAAACCCTTCCGCTACAATATCAATTTTCCTGTCATTAAGATCTAATTCTAAAATGATGTCAGGATAACGATCTGTGAATTTAGAAATAATAGGACGCAAACGGGATAAGGCAAAACCAACGGGACAACTAACGCGCAGCTTTCCTTTGGGTTTATCTTGTTGCCCTGTTAAGGCATTCTCTGCCATTTGAGCATCTTCCATCAATTGCTGGCATTGCTGAAAATACAATTCACCTTCAGGAGTTAAGCGTAGGGTACGAGTTGTACGATGAAGTAAGCGAACGGCTAAGCGTTCTTCCAATTTGCCAACTTCTTTACTTATATAAGAGGTTGAATGGCCGCTGTTGTGTGCCGCTTGAGTAAAGCTGCCAGAGTTCACGACTTCAACAAAAATTACCATCCCATCAAATAAAGCTGAATTGAACGCCATTAATCTGCCTCTTAGGTTGTATTACCAGTCATATGGAAACAATCATTGCACATTTAGGCTATTAATCAATATTTGTAATTAAACTATAGTTACTTCATCGCAAAAAAATAGAATGACATTGAAAAGAGAAAAGTATCACCTACTCTTTTTACTCAAATAGATTAAGTAAGGAATAACCATGAAAGTATTAGCACTAGCTGCAAGCAATAGTTCAACATCAATTAATAAATTATTAGCAACTTACGCAGCTGGTCTAGTGCCTAATGCAGATGTTGAATTATTAGATTTAAATGATTTTGAAATGCCAATTTTCAGTGAAGATAAAGAAAAAGAACTAGGTCAACCAGATCTTGCGAAACGTTTTTTCCAAAAGATTGGTGAAGCGGATGCGATTATTATTTCATACGCAGAACACAACGGTTCATATACAGCGGCATTTAAAAATGTATTTGATTGGACATCTCGTATTGATATGAAGGTATATCAAAGCAAGCCTATGATTATGTTAGCGACGTCTCCAGGTCCTGGTGGTGCAGCAACAGTACTTGCTGCGGCAACAGGTTCAGCCCCTTATTTTGCAGCAGAAGTGAAAGGTTCGCTGTCTATTCCTAGTTTTTACGATAATTTTGACATGGAAAAAGGTGAGTTAAAAAATGAAGCGCTAGCTCAGAAATTGAAAGCAATTATTACTGAGCTATAAATAATGATAAAGCGATTTTAACGGATTATTCATATGTGAAAGGGCGTATTTATTTTATATAGATACGCCCTTTTTATTGTTTTAAAAATGAATAGTAGCGATGTTAATTAACATGTCTCATGAGAATACAGAAAAGCTGAATTAAATTATATTAACGATATCAAATACACATTGAAACATAACGGAGTAAAGTGTCACTCAGTAAATTTATTTTTAAATCACAAATTATCAACAAGTGAGCGTAATATCATCATTTATCACTATTATTGATAAGAGTTATGCACGAGAATAGACAGGCTTAGATTATTATATAGTCATGATTTATATAGGACGTTTTTTATGATTAAGAAATATGTGGCTTTGTTGCTATTGATGGTTAGCTTTATTACGCCAACTTACGCACAAAGTATTAATGAAATTAAAGTTACACAACAAAAATTACAGGAACGCTTAGTTCAGTTATCTACTGCTGATCCAGCCGATAAACTGTTTTTTGAAGATGTATTACGTCGACAAAATGAAACCGTTCGAGCGGACATAGCATTAGAGCTCCAAGAAGATCCAAAGAGCGCTGAATTAACTGGTTTAGTTCAGTCTGAAATGAAATTGATTAATCAATTATTAGCTTATAGTCAAAAAGAGCTAATTCGAATTACTAAAGCATCAAGAAAAGCAAGTGGTGATGAGAAGGCTGATTTGCAATTTGCGGCTCAAAAGCGTCTTGGTTTGATGGATCAATACTACGTAGAAGCATTTGAAACGTTGTCTTGGGGTGAAGAATTAAATATTGATTTTTCGAAACAAGAAAAAATAATTTTAAAAGAATTAGAAACCCGTGCTGATCTTTTATTTAACGTCATTCATTATCTTAATACTCAACGAAGTGATATCGCTAAACGTTTGAAATTTGCCTCAGAAGAACAAAAAGCAACGTTGAAGCACAATGCTGTGAATTTAACAGAGCGTATTTCATTAATGGTTGCAAGCTTACAAGCGACAACAGGGTTAATGGAAGAAAATGGCGTTGATATTACAAAATATAAACAACTTATTTTCTCAATGACTGGGGATATTAACAGTGATGTACTTGATTTAGGTGTTGCTTATGGGCTTCTGGAAGGATGGGGTAATAGCTTTAAAGAATGGGGTATTCAGAATGCTCCCTCTTTAATATTTAAAGTGCTTATATTCTTCATTATTCTTTGGGTTGCTCGTCTTCTCTCTCAGCTTGCGAGAAAAACGATTAAACACAGTGTTTCGCATTCTAAAATGAAGTTCAGCCGTTTGATGCAAGATTTCTTTGTATCAATGGGGACTAAGCTAGTTATGTTGATTGGTATTTTGATCGCATTATCTCAAGTAGGTATTGATCTAGGTCCATTACTGGCTGGTTTTGGTGTTGCTGGTGTCGTTATCGGTTTTGCATTAAAAGACACATTGTCAAACTTTGCATCAGGAATGATGATTCTTATCTATCGTCCATTTGATGTTAATGACTTAGTGGAGATTGCTGGTATCACAGGTAAAGTGAGCCACATGAACTTGGTTTCAACAACAATTAAAACCGTTGATAACCAAAACTTGGTCTTCCCAAATAATAAGATTTGGGGTGATGTAATTAAGAATGTAACGGTTGAGACGGTGCGACGTGTCGATATGGTTTTTGGTATTGGTTACCAAGATGATATTGAAAAAGCAAAATCTATCTTTAATGATATTTTGTTAAGCCATCCAAAAGTATTAAAATCGCCTGAGCACATGATTAAACTGCATACGTTAAATGAATCATCAGTAGATTTCGTTGTTCGCCCATGGGTGAAGACGGATGATTATTGGGATGTGTATTGGGAAGTCACTGAAGCGGTTAAGAAACGTTTTGATGTGGAAGGTGTTAGCATTCCATTCCCACAAAGAGATCTTCATATCTATAGACATGACGCTGAAATTCAACAGTAAATACAAATAAAAAATAGCGGCCAACTTGGCCGCTATTTTTTTATCTATTATTCTGAACCATCGTCTGTTTTTGTCATAACGGTTGACGGTTTTTTAAATTTCTTGATGACAAATGAAATCACAAAACAGATGGCACCAACAATCAGAGCTGAACGTAAAATGGTGAATCCATCATGCTCTAATTGTTGTATATGAGGGCCTACAGAAGCGAATAAACGTAGACTGAAAAAGGCGAGTAGAATAAATGGGACTATTTTTTTCATACGTTATTACTCCGCTAAATAGGGATGTGATGGCTTATTTATAAAGTTATCATAGCTAAAGAGGGGGATGATTTAATCGATTTTCTTGGTAATGTTAGATTTCGATTTTGTTTAATACCGTTTAAGTTGACGTGATTTGGATAAAAAATACAGTTGTAACTTATTGATATTATTAAATCTGATTGTCAATGAGCAAAAAAAAATGAAGAAAAAACTTTACAATATTTGGTACTAAGGTATTATCCATCTCGCTCTGTTGCTCAGAGTTGTTAATGAACATCAAGTAAAAGTAAGCCTTAGTATTTCTTCGTAATGTCGTTATTCTCAGTGTTTCCCTTAGCTTTGTCGTCACATTTAATAATTCAAGCTCTAAGCGCATCGCATTATGCGATTTTTTATGAATTTAAATATAAGGGACATCACATGTCTAAAACAACTGGTATCGTTAAATGGTTTAACGAAGAGAAAGGTTTCGGTTTTATCACTCAAGATAACGGCGGCGCTGACGTATTCGTACATTTCCGTGCTATCGCTTCAGAGGGTTTCAAAACTCTTGCTGAAGGCCAAAAAGTTTCTTTTGAAGTTGAGCAAGGCCAAAAAGGCCCTCAAGCTGCTAACGTTGTAGCTGCTTAATTTCAAATAAGTTGCGTAGATGGTATTTATACCATCTGCGCTACTTTTAAATATTGTTAACACTCGATTTAGTTCTACTCTGTAAGATATAAACATTTCAAACATCTGCTCCTGTTTTGTACTTGTCATAAAATCTCTTAGTTATCCTTACTATCCTAGTTTTAATCTAATCATTTTCTGTAACATCAATCTATTACATAATTTAAATTAATTTTTTGGCCTCATTGTATTTAAAAAGCACAGGTTAAAAAATAATCATATTTTCTATTTATAAATCCAAAGGTACTAAATGAACGTAAGTTTTACTATTTTCAAAGATAATGTTTCATGGGACGCTCCAATTCACCAACTAAACAGTGATGTTTTATTGCGTAATGTCTTAATCAAAGGCAATTTGAATACGTTTGATATTCAATTTTCATATTGTGAAGAGACGGGCGAAGGAAGTATTACCAATAGCGATAATCACTCTATTGGCAATTTTTTAATTTCTTACTAATTAATCACGTTTTTAGATTTAATTGAATTTTTATTGGCTTCCCCAAAATAGCACAGGCCAATTATTCTTCTCTGAATAGCTTTTTAGTGGTTCACAAGGATTTACCAAGTACGTATGGTCCACGTACAAACACAATGGTAAATCGTTGATAGAATCAGTATAAAAGTGAATATCAGAATAGGTATTCTTTTCTTCACCTAACCATTCCGTTAATCGCGTTACTTTCCCTTCTCTATAGCTTGCCGTTCCTAATATATGGCGAGTGTAACAACCATTTTTTTCTTTCAAATCAATACCAATTGCATGTTCAATGCCGATTTTTTTAGCGACGGCGTTGACTAAAAATGTGATTGATGCAGAGATGATAACAATATCAATGTTATCGTTTTTTAATTCTTGAATGAGCATTTTTGCTTCGGGAAACAATAAAGGCAAAATTCGCTCTTCGACACATTCTTCCGTAAGTTCTGTGATTTTTTCTTTTGCCACTGCTTTCAATGGGTGCATTGAGAAGGCAAGATAATCTTCCATATCCATCAAACCCCGCGAATACAGTGCCATTAAACGTTTATCTTCCGTTAAAAAGCTAGGATCCGTGACAATTCCTTTATCCACTAAGAACTCATTCCAAATCATGGCACAATCACCGTTGATCAACGTGTCATCCATATCAAATACGTACAATGGCTGCGTCATACTAAGCTCTCACTGGTTGAATTTCGTTAAGATTAAAGAGTAAGTCTAGTGTACTTCCTGCGGCTAACAGCCTCTCTGAAGAACGATTTAATAAATCGACGGTAAGATCGCAATTATTTACATCGACTTGGTAGCGAATAACATTACCAAGTAATTGGTGGCTCTTAATAATGCCTTGTTTTGGTGCTGAAATATGCTCGGCATAGTGTCGACCTTCTTCTTTTACATAAATCGATTCTGGACGAATGGCGACTTTCCATTCAGTTTCAATATCAAAGAGTTGTTTTGCTTTTGGTGCATCCACCAAGTTGTAGTGTCCCATGAAACCAGCTACAAACTCATTTGCAGGTTGGGTGTATATTTCTTCTGGTGATCCTTGTTGAACGATTTCGCCTTGATTCATTAAAAAGATGCGATCGGACATGATCATCGCTTCTTCTTGATCGTGAGTGACAAAAATAGTGGTTAAATTCAGTTCTTTTTGAATATCTCGAATCTGTTGGCGAAGGCGTTTTCTGATCTTTGCATCTAATGCCGATAATGGCTCATCCAGTAATAATATTCTAGGTTTTACAACTAACGCACGAGCCAATGCAACTCGTTGACGTTGTCCGCCAGAAAGTTGATGTGGGTAGCGATCTTCTTTGCCATTCAAATCAACCAATTCAATGACTTTATTTACCTCTTTTTCGACTGTATGTGCATCGATTTTTTTCATTTTCAAACCAAATGCAATGTTTTCTTTTACGGTCATATTGGGGAATAAGGCATAAGATTGAAACACCATCCCAATACCACGTTGTTGTGGTGTTTGGTTTGTGATGTTTTCGCCATTTACCCAAACTTCGCCGTTATTGATAGGGTCTAAGCCCGTTAAGCTACGAAGTAGTGTTGATTTACCACAACCACTTGGGCCTAATAACGTGATGAATTCCCCTTTTTCGATATTGAAACTCACATCTTCAAATACGGTATTATCACCAAAACGTTTCGTTAATTTATTTACGCTTACATAGCTCATGATTTGATCCCTTGGCTAAAACGACTTGCTAGCCAAGTCAGTAAAAAGATGAATAAGAAATAGGTCATTACTAATGCAGACGTAAAGTGTCCGCTTGTTTGTCGCATGTTATAGAGGTAGATTTGCAGAGTTTCATAACGCGTGCCGACTAAGATGTTGGCAAACACAAATTCACCCAGTAAAAATGAAAAGGATAAGAAGAGTGATGCCATTAATCCTTTTCTTAAATTCGGAAGAATGATCAAGAGAAAGGCTTTGGTTGTACTTGCTCCTAGTAAATGAGCTGCATCCATTAGATCGTGTAAATTGATGGCTTCAAAACTATTTGCGACAGCGCGGTACATAAATGGCAATGCAATAGTGAAATAGGTTCCGATTAGTATCCAGGGTGTTCCAACTAAAGGGATACTACTGTCAGCATAGATTTGCAATAACCCAACGGATGACACGACAGGTGGAACCGCAAAGGGTAAGAGAATGAGAATGTTCATCACTTTATCGAGTTTTGGGAAGTAATAAAACACAACAAAAATAGCGGGAATAATCAGTACAACACTCAACGTTAATGCGGCGAGACCAATAAATAATGAACGCCCAAATGCAGCGATGAAACGCTCGTCTGTTAATAGTTGTCCATACCAGTTCAAAGTGAATCCATCTGGAAGGATTGTCGCCCCCCAGCGTGAAGACATCGAGTACACAAACGTCGCGATAATTGGGATCATCATGATACCGACAATAGAATAAACGACTGATTTGTGAAAGGTGGCGTTAACGTTTTGCATGATAACTCCTAGTAATAAGCCATTGATTAATTAGGGTAATGAAGGCCAGTATTGCCATTAAGATGACAGAAATTGCGGCGGCTAAATTTGGCTCTAAGAATAAATCCCCAGAAACAAGACTCGCAATACGAACGGTAATGACGTTGTAGTTACCATTGGTGAGAGCATACACACTGGCGTAAGCACCAATGGCATTAGCGATTAAAATGATGAAGGTGCCGAGTAATGCGGGTGATAACACGGGTAAGGCGATTTTTGTCCAGTATTGCCATGTTTTTGCACCAAGTAGTGCTGAAGCGGCCTGCCAATCATCGCTTAATGCATCAAACGCGGGATAAAGTAATAAAACACCCAAAGGGATTTGGAAGTAAATATAAAGCGTGAGTAAGCCCCATTGGCCATATAAATTAAAATCATCAATGAGACCATATTGCTTGAGTAGCAAAGTGAATGCGCCATTAACGCCTAGAATAATAATGAAGGCAAAAGAGAGCGGTACGCCTGAGAAGTTACTGCTCATATTGGTAAAGGCTATAACGCCATCACGAATTTTGCTGTCAATTCTTCGTAATGATGAAACCAACAAAGTAGCAATTGCGAGCCCAATAAAACTCGACCAAATAGCCAACCATAAACTGTTACTAAACCCTTGTAGCATAAAGCTTGAATCGAATATTTCGTGATAGTTTTCAAAAGAGTATTCATCTTCATAAACAAAACTATTGATGAACACCCAAATCATCGGAGCTAATTGAAATAAATAGAAAAATAATGCCAATGGAGCGAGCCAAATCGCAGGCTTTATTTTATGTAACCACAATGGTAATCGCTTACTTGGGTTGTTTTTAGAATGAGTGACTACAGAACTACTCATAATGCTAATAATTCCTGAGAATAAGGTTTGTCGTGTTCAAGTGCCAATAATTGACATATAGAACCGCAGATATCGGTTTGCTTTAGCTTTATGTTTTTAAGATCTGGATCTTGATGACTAAAACGATGACCAATGACAAATAAAGGAACCTCACGTTCTTCTGGTAAGATCCCACCGTGTGATAAGTCGTTATTCATGCCGTGATCACTGGTAATGAGGATCTGATAACCATCGCGAACCCAATCATCAATATAATTAGACAGAATAATATCGGCCACGCGTGCGCTGTTTCTGTATTGGCGAGAATCTAAGCCAAATTTATGCCCAATATCATCAATGTTCATTGGGTGAATTAATAAGAAATTGGGTTGGTGAGTACGACGAAGGTGCTCTGCATCTAGAAATAATGCTTCATCTGGATAGTGATCCCAATGATAAAAACAACCATGTTGAATATTCAGATTTTCATCATCAGTAAAGCGATCACGTACTGCATGATAAGGGGCGATATTATAAAGTTCGCTGACCCAATGATAAGCGGCAGCCGCTGTTTTTAGCCCTTGTTTTCTGGCTAAGCTGAATACCGATTCATGATGAGATAAACGCACTATATTGTTGTTTACAATGCCACTTTCGACTGGAGACACACCGGTGAGTAGGCACTCATAGAGTGGGCGAGACATCGACGGCAATTCAGATTGAATTTTATATAGCGTTGTTCTTTGGTGCTCAATTAACCCATTTAAGTAGCCCATGCAATCGCGGGCTACTTGGTAATTAAGTCCATCAAGAACAACAAGGATAACCTTATTGTTCATAGCAACCTCTACTGTTGATTGATAAGGACGTTTTCTTGCCATTGACGTGGCAATTTACGAGCGGATTTTTCCCATGCTTTGAAGTCACTAACAGGATGAACGTTAGTGTATTGGTCGCTTGGAATTAATTTGTCTTGAATAGCTTTAGGTAATATTACGTCGTTACGAATTGGACGAGCGTAGCCTTCAGCCAAGTTAATTTGCCCTTGGTCACTGAAAATATATTCACGAGCTAGTTTTGCTGAGTTTGGATTTTTAGCGAATTTATTGATGATGGTGGTGTAGCCTGAAATAACCGATCCATCTTGAGGAATATTTACGCTGAAACGTGCCTGCCCTGATTCATTATGACCGAGCTTGTCGCGATAATTCAACGCGTTGAAATCCCATAAGATAGCCACTTCAACTTCGCCTTTTTCTAAGTTTGCTAAGCCAGGATCGGTATAAGATAAACGACCCTGTTTTGCTAATTCAGCAAAGAATTTAATGGCTGGTTTTAAGTTACTTTCATCGCCACCATTAGCAAATGCCGCCGCTAAAACGGCATTGTTTGCTTGAGCTGCAACCCCAACATCTCCTACGCTGACTTTGTATGTACCTTCTAATAAATCACTCCACGATGTTGGTGGATTTTTTACTAATTGGTTGTTTGATATGAATGAGATAGTGCCCGTGTAAGCTAGAGCCCAATGCCCTTCTTTGTCTTTTGCCCAATCAGGAATGGAATCCCAAGTGGTTGGTTTATACGCTTGAGTGACGCCTTTTTTAACCGCGACTCGTGCAAAGGCAAAGCCAATGTCACCAATATCAGCCGTTGCATTTTTCTTTTCTGCAGAAAATTTTGCGATTTCTTGAGCCGAGCTCATGTCGGTATCTTGATGTTTTAATCCGTAGATTTTTCCTAGGTCATTCCATGTATCTTTCCAGTTTGCCCAGCTTCCTGGCATACCAACACTGTAAATGTGACCTTCTTGTTTCGCCGCATTCACAAGAGATTGAATATCTGCTTCTTTAGCAAATAGCGGTGTAGATAGGGTTGTCGCAATTAATGTTGCACTGGTTAGTAATGTTTTCATTCGTCTCTATCCTTTTGGACTACATCAATAATTTGATTGTCATCCTAGAGAGAGTTTGTGACGTTTTTGAGGCGAATTTCTGACAGTTTTAGTGGATTTTGATGTCATTAATGTTTCAGTGCGATGAATTTAATAAGCCGTATCAATATTGAATATCGTAAATTCCGTAGTAAATACAGGAACAATTTCAAATAAAGAATTAGAGGATACCGTTTGAGAGAATTTGAATTATATGTATCAGTTTTTTAATTTAGTAGAGTAATTTCAATTGGTTGTTTCTTTCATAGGCTAAACGGTAATAATATGCAGTTTAGTGATGATAGTCGTTAAACTGTTACCTAGATCAAAAATAATACGTAAAAAAACGCAGTACGTTTAAATATTCGTGATCTTGATCCTCGCAAAGTGTTATACACTGCTATAGATTGAATGGGTCATTGAGATTTATGACCGCAGCTCAAAGATGAGCGAGTGATTAAAGGAAGTATCTTATGAAAAAAACAAGAAAAGCCCAATTGCAACGTGCGCGAATTCAATACTGGAAAGACACAGCAAAAGATGCGGCTAAAAAATGGTAAAAAAAGACTCCTGATAATCAGGAGTTTTTTGGTTTTAGTGCTTTGTAATTTCTTTTTTAACAATAAGCCTCATATACCTACCGCCTACAATAATGTTTCTTTGAGTTTTGTTATTAATGTCTGGTAGCGTTTCGGTAAGTCTCGATTCCTTTTTTGAACTAAAAATAAGCTTTCCAATACGATTTGAGTCGGTTGATGAATATACAGTGCGTCTTTGTTATGAAAAGCATCAATTGCGCTTTGTGGTAAGACAGTAAATCCAATCCCTTGGGCTATTGGCAATAAAATCTGGCTAAGCTGATTTATATAACTGGTAATAGGAAATTCGTTTGCATTGCCATTTTCTAATGCAGCATCTTGGCAATGGTCGAAATATAATGATAAATAGTGCTCTGCATCTGGGTGTTTAATTAATCCACACGACATTAATACATCAATGGTTATTGGGGTATTTTGATATTGTTTTGGAAGGACCAAACAGAGAGGCTCTTTTGTCAATTCTTCACTTATAAATAAATTTGGCGTAGGGCGGTGAGTGACAATACCAATATCAATATTCCCACGTTGGATATCGTCTAATATTTTATGATTGGGTGCGGCTTCTAAAAACGTCACTAAATTAGGGTGCATCTTTTGTAACTCGATGCACTCTGGATAAAGAGATAAGGCTAGCGCACCAGAGCAAGATAACTTGCAAATACCGTTGTATGGGTCATCAAAACTTAAGGTTTCAATTAAGCTCGCTGTATGACGCTGCTGTTGTCGAGCAAAGTCGTAAACTAAGCGACCTTGTTCAGTAAGATCGACACTTTTTCCTTCTCGTTTTAATAAATTATAACCACAGGCATTTTCTAATTTTTTGATGTGTTGGCTAACACCCGGTTGGGTCATATATAGCTGTTCGGCTGTTTGAGTAAAATGACCAATATCAACTAAAGTACAAAATGTATTAAGCCATAATGGGTTAAGCATAAATCACCAGATATATAACAAAATATGATTATCTTAAAGATAATGGATAAAAATTTGTTTTACAAATGGGTAAGAAGATTTATGTGGCTACGTATAAGTATTATACTAGGAAAAAATGCTAGAGGTATAAAAATGGAATGTCCGAGTTGTGAAGAGCACATTGGCTGGGAGTGGGTTGAAGATGAAGCTATTGAACCTAATGAGATCTTTGAGTGTCCAGAGTGTGAAGAATCGTTACGCTATTTTATTGATGAAGGAACTTACTTAGGCCCCCAACATAAAACGGTAGAAGTGGTGAGTTAAATACCACTTCTACTAGTCGATTTACACCATTATGATAATTTGAATGTTGCTACTTTTTCACTTAAATCAACAGCCTGCTCTTTAAGAGAATAAGATTGAGTTAACGTGTCTTCTGAATCAATAACGAGTAAATCAGTGACGTCTTTAATTGAGGTAATGTTTTGAGTAATCTCACCTGTTACATGGGTTTGCTCCTCAGCAGCCGTCGCAATTTGAGTCGCCATATCACTGATTAAGGTGACCGACGAGCTGATTTCTTCTAGTGCAAGCGTTGCGCGGTCAGCATCTTCTACTGAACTGTTCGCAAGCTCAGAACTGCTTTGCATTAGATTAACAGCACGGCTTGTTGTCTGCTGTAGAATATCAATGGTCGACTTGATTTCTTCTGTTGAAGTATGAGTACGTTGTGATAAAACTCGTACTTCATCAGCAACGACGGCAAAACCACGCCCTTGTTCACCTGCTCGTGCGGCCTCAATTGCCGCATTTAATGCCAATAGATTCGTTTGCTCAGCAATTCCTTGGATAGTTGCCAGTACCGTATTTATCTCTTGAGAGTGCTGTTGCAGCTCACTAATTACCGTACTTGCTTCATTAACTTCGTTAGCTAGGTTATTGATTGATGCTTTTGTTTCAACGACAAGCGAGTGCCCCTTTTGAGTACTGCTTGATGAATTCTGCGCGGCTTCTGCCGTTTGCTCTGCATGAGAAGCAATCTCACGAGTGGCTGATGCCATTTCAGTGACAGCAGTAGCAACCATGGTAATTTCTTGTTGCTGAAGGTTCAGTTCTTTTACGGAATTATTAGCACGATTTGTACTTTGTTCTGAACCTTCGGTAAGTTGTTGTGATTGTTGGCGAATATGCTGAATAAGTTGCTGTAAGCTTTCAACAAAAGTATTGAAATTATTTGCTAACTCACCAACCTCATCTTTATTTTCAACATGGATTCGTTGCGTTAAATCACCGCTACCATTTGCAATTTGAGCAAGAGCTTGAGAGACATTATTTAATGGGCGGAATAAAATGCTGCACAGAAGGTTGAATAGTAGAGTACATATAATTACAACAATTGCTGTGACGATAATTTGACCTGATACCGCATCAAATAAAGGGGCAACGAGTGAATCATAATTAATGATGCTCACCGTAATTAAGCTTGTGCCTTCAATCTTCTGAGCATACATAATGAACTTCTCACCATCCAATTCAATCGAAATGTCAGAGTTACTATTTGTTGCTTGTTGAATGGTTGAAAAATCCAAGCCTAAAGTGGAGACTGATTTATTCAGTAATGCGGTGTTCGGGTGAGTGAAAATATTCCCTTTCTTGTTGGCAATAAACATAAAGCCTTCACCAGGAATAATGACTTTTCCCATGCTGTTTAAGATATCGGTAATTTCAACATCGGCACCAAGAACGATTCGTTGGCCATGTAGATTCAAGGCTTTACCTAAAGATATAACGTTTGCGCCTGTTGCTGCGGCAACGGTTGGATTATCCATAAAGACTTTAGAGGGCGCGGCAATGGCGTTTGTGTACCAACCCCATTTTCTAGGGTCATTATTACCCGGTGGAAGAATTACCCCATTCGCGTTGGCTTGAGACCCATCAGGATAGGCAAGAAAGACATTATCAAACTTTGCAGAATCACGAACTTGTTGTAAGTGAACGACAATGGCATCAGGACTGGCTTCTTTTGGTAGTGAGGTTAAGGCGCGCTCTTTAGAAAGGACCCAATCTGTCACATATTGATTGTATGAGGCTGTGGTACTTTCTAATCGTTGTGTTACTTCGGTATCTAAACGATCTAACGAAGCGGAAAATGATAGAGCTTCAACCAATACTCCCCCGAGGATGATTGCAGCGCTGGCAGAGATAGCCAGTTTATTTTTAAGCGATAAATTTTTAAACATAATAAATGTAATCTTCTCGTTATTTAATGATAGTTCTGTAAGTAAAGTGTGTTTAATTTGTAAGATTATTAAGCATGGTTCATGCCGGGTTTATTTATATTATGAATATATTTCTTATTTAGATGATAAAGTAAGGTGGTTACTTTTTATTTTTAGGAAATATCTACCTTGAATACCTCATATAAATATACGTTGGCTGGTTGTAGTGCTATTTTATTTTGGAGCATGATTGTCGGATTAATACGTAATGTTACCGAGCAGTTAGGTCCAATTGGTGGGGCTGCAATGATTTATAGCGTGGGGTCATTATTTTTAGTTTTAGTGATGGGATTACCTAAATTAAGTGTATTTTCATCGCGTTATTTACTGATTGGTGGTGGGTTATTTGTTAGTTATGAAATGTGTTTATCATTAGCATTAGGTATGGCAAATAGCCGTAATCAAGCCGTTGAAATGAGTATCATTAATTATTTGTGGCCATCGTTAACGGTATTGTTTGCCGTACTTGTAAGTAATAAACCCATAAATAAGGTAATTTATCCGGCTATATTATTGTCTTTCTTTGGTGTCGCTTGGACATTAAGTGGAGATAAAGGCCTTTCTATTACTCAATTAATGAATAATGCAGCGACTAACCCGGTGAGTTATTCCCTTGCGTTTACGGGAGCGTTTCTTTGGGCAATTTATTGTAATATCACGAAAAAATTAGCCAATGGTAAAAACGCAATTACGTGGTTTTTCATCGCAACAGCAGTCGCGTTATGGGGCAAATACGTCATCAGTGATGAAGGTTCGATTGTGATGACAAGCAGTGCCGCTATCGACCTTTTACTTGCAGGTGTGATCATGGGCAGTGGCTATGCATTGTGGAATATCGGTATTATTGGTGGGAACATGGTGCTTCTCGCTACGTTTTCATATTTTACCCCTATATTATCTACGTTCTTTTCTGCATGGATTTTAGACATTGAGCTAACAATTCAATTTTGGCAAGGCGTTATAATGGTGACTATCGCGTCATTGTTATGTTGGTGGTTTACGAAAGAAAAGCATTAGTTTTTTTAATTAGGTAAACGCGATATGAATACAACTCCCTTTTGCGACAAGGACTGTTTATGAAACTAGAACACAATTTTTCCAATCAAGCGATTGATGCCTTTATTAAAATCAGTGCGCTTTCTGTTTTGGTCTTGTGGTGCTTTTCTATCTTAAAGCCTTTTTTATTATTGATGGTATGGGGAGGCATTATTGCGACTGCCTTGTATCCTATTGTGATTTTTTTTAGTAATAAAACGAGATTAAGTGAAAGTAAAGTCAGTATTGTTTTAACCATTGTTGGGGTGGTTTTATTATTGATCCCCTTAGTGGCTTTATCTACAGGGATTTATACGAGTGGTACGGAACTCTTTTTAGGCTATCAAGATGGGACGATAACTATTCCTAAACCTAAATTGAGTATGCAAGAGTGGCCTATCATTGGTAATGAAGCCTATTCTTTTATGTCATTAGCGTCTTCAAACCTTGAAAGCTTGCTTTTTAAATACAGTGGAGAAGTAAAAGTCGTTGCCAGTAAAGCCGCCTCTATTGTTGGTTCTCTTGGTGGTGGATTTATTCAGTTTATTATTTCTACCATTATTGGCGGTGTCTTTATGGCGAATGCAGCTAAATGCGAACGTGCCTTTATTTTGGTTTCAAATAGATTGACGGGAGCACATGGTGAAGATCTAACTAAATTATCTAAAACGACAATTAGAAGTGTGGTTCAAGGGGTCATTGGTGTGGCTGTAATTCAAACCATGATGGCAGGTTTAGGTATGGCCGTGATAGGGCTTCCTGCTCCCGTATTGGGTTTATGGCTCTTCTTAGTTCTTGTTTTTGCTATTATTCAGTTACCACCAATCTTGGTACTTTTGCCTATTATTTTTTATGTTTTCAGCGTTGATACTACAACCACTGGCGTACTTTTTTCTGTTTGGTGTGTATTGGTAAGTAGTAGCGATGCGATTTTAAAACCGATTTTATTAAGCCGTGGGTCTCATATACCGATGATTGTTATTTTACTTGGGGCGTTAGGTGGCATGGCGATGTCAGGTATTGTCGGCTTATTTGTGGGTGCGGTAGTGCTGAGTTTAACCTATCAATTATTCACGGTTTGGTTGAATAATGAAGCGGAAGAAAGTTCCCATTCTATTGAAAATTAAAATCCTTTAATTCAATAGTTTGTAGTCGCTCACGATTCATAAATTAAGACTGTCGCTACCCGTGATAAATGATATGTCTAGGGCGTTAGAACTATTCGCTCTTGATATAGTCGTATATAAGTGTTTTAAGTAGAGGAATAAGTAATGGCGAACATAGTTGTATTGCATGGATTATATATGCATGGTGTTGTAATGAAGCCACTAGCGGCACGATTACGAAAAAAAGGTCATACCGTACAAGTCATTACTTATAATTCTTTACGCATCAATGAAACCTTACTTTTTAAGCGTATTCATAATTGTTTATCGGTCTCTAAAAAGAATGTCATTGTCGGTCATAGCTTAGGCGGTATTTTAGGCGTTCATTTTGTGAATACCCACCAAGATAAAAATACACCAATTGACTCGATTGTAACGATAGGCTCACCACTTCAAGGAGCTTCCATTGCAAAAGAGCTTCAGCATATGAGACTAGGGTTCATTTTAGGAAATTCGAAAGAACAAGGTTTGGTTGATGTAAATAAATTAATGGTCGATTGTCCTATTGGTTCTATCGCCGGTACGATACCCATTGGTCTACGTTCATCTCTTATTCGAGATAAGCAACCTTCGGATGGAACGGTAACGGTAGAAGAGACATTACTTCCTGAGCTTAGTGATCATTTGTGTCTTAACCATTCGCATACTAGCTTGATTTACGCAACGGATACTGTGAATCAAGTTGATTACTTTATTGAGCATCATAAATTTAATAGAGAAGAAAAAGCAGGGTTGGGGAATTACAGGGCAGATAATCCGTCATCTGCCAGTGATATTATAAGAGTATAAAGATTAGTCGTTATCTTGGTCTTCAAGTTGGCGTTCTTTACGTAAGCGCGCCTCTTCCATAACGGCGTTAATTTCGGCCATTAAGCCATCAACATCCGCATCTTTACCATCATCTACAAATACACCTGTGAGTGTGCTGTTTGGTGTTAATTCACCGATTTCATACAGTGCCCACATTTCTTTTGCGTATTCGGTTCCGAGTAACTCTGGTGCATATTGGCCGTAATAGGTCGTCATGTTATTCACATCACGTTCAAGCATCCACTTCGCATTGTTATTTGCCGACGCATCTACCGCTTGAGGTAAATCGATAATAACAGGGCCGAGATGGTCAACTAATACGTTAAATTCCGATAAATCACCATGAACAATACCGACGCATAGCATACGAGTTACGTATTGGATCATTAAATCATGATCACGCAACGCTTGTTCTTTTGTTAGTGTTATATCGTTTAGACGAGGAGCTACAGAGCCTTCATCGTCTGTCACTAATTCCATTAATAGAACGCCATCAAAACAACCGTAGGGTGTAGGTACACGCACATCTGCTTCTGATAGTTTGTATAGCGCATCAATTTCAGCGTTTTGCCATACTTTTTCTTGTTCATCACGACCGAATTTAGATCCTTTTTCCATCGCACGAGCACGGCGGCTGTTTTTTACTTTTCGTCCCTCACGATAAGCAACGGCTTGTTTGAAGCTGCGTTGTTCAATCTCTTTGTAGACTTTGGCACATTGAATCTTATCGCCACTACGTACAATGTAGACCGAGGCTTCTTTACCACTCATTAATTGGGTTAGAACTTCATCTATTAAACCATCTTCAACTAATGGTAGTAATCTGTTTGGTATTTTCATTGCACCTCATATGAGCGTAGATAAACGTCCCAAGTTGTGACGTATTTTTGAACTATGAATAAAATTTAAAGGGCATTATGCCTATATTCTGCTTTCTCACAAGTTTTGGTGAGTAGTTATTTTCTGTCTTGTTTGTGACGACGGTACTATTTCTTCCTATTTAGTCATAATTTATAGACTACAGATACGATCTAACACAAGTTTTAACGTCACTATTTCTGATATTGTTTTTGCATCTTTCGTAATCATATCGCTTGTTTTTCTCGTATTGGATAAAGCTAAAAAGCGATGTTAAATAGACATAAGGCAGTTAGAAGTGGATATTTTATTATTAAGTAACGGCAAGATTTCAGGTAACAACTACGTGATGGAATTCGCGAGCAAAGCTATTGTAGAACAAATTCAGAGAACTAAGGCAAAAAATTTAGTATTGATCCCTTATGCTGTGATCCGCTCTAGCCATGACGACCGCGTTGCTATGGTTCAGCAAACGTTTGATCATCTAGGTTTAGATTGTAAAGTAACGGGTTTGCATCGCTCAGAAGATCCTGTGAAAACAATTCAAGAAGCGGATGGTATTTTAGTTAGTGGCGGTAATACTTGGGTATTAAATAAAACACTGCATGATTTAGGTTTGGTTGGTCCAATTCGTAAAGCAGTACTTGATAATGGTATTCCTTATATTGGTTGGAGTGCAGGCACAAATATTGGTTGTCCAACGATTCGTACAACCAATGACATGCCTATTATTACAGGTGCAATTCTGCCGTCATTAAACTTAGTACCTTTCCAAATTAACCCACACTATTTAGAAGCGTCTGTTGAGGGGCATTTTGGTGAGACTCGTGATGAGCGTATCCAAGAATTTTTAGAAGTGAATAAACATGAGCCGGTAGTCGGTATCCCTGAAGGAACATGGTTACATATCCTTGATGGTCAATTGAGCTACCACACGGCAAATGAAAAACCACTTAAATTGTTCTCTTACGGAAAAGATCCCGTGTACTACAATGCAGAAGATGATGTTCAGTTCTTAATGGAACATAGCTGCTAGTTTTTATAAACAAAGAACATTGAAATGCACAAAGCCAAGCTAAATTAATTGCTTGGCTTTTTTATTATTCGCTTAAATCGAGTTGTGCTAATACTAAATCTGCCCCTTCTAGGTAACCACCATTATCCTCTGCCGATTCTGTCCCTGCAAAATACCAATTTAATTGATGCAGTTTTTTTGCTGATGACGGTAATCCATAATGAGGATGAGATGTCGGTGCTTGGCGGTCGTCTTGTGTTGCCGTATATTTTTCTTGGCTCCAATCGACGAATTTTACATCAGTAGGGCTACTGGCTTGGGCGCCAAAGATCCGAGTTAGTTGCTCTATAGCGGCCTGCTTAATAACTGTACTTCCTGCGTTTTCTCGAGTTATCGAATCAAAGCCTACAAAGCCGAATAAGGCGCCTGTCCCATCAAATGCACTGGCATCGTGTATTTCCACTAGCGGGCCCACACGGCTGCTTGCAGAGCCTGATAATCCACTGTTTCGCCAATAGGTAAACGTAGCCAATCGAACTTTTCATAATTTATGCCGTTGTGAATGAAGTTGCCATCAACCACAAGAGTTTCTATCCCACCTGTATTTTTAAGTTTGATAGCACTGTTTTCTTGCCATTTTTCTAATTGAACGTTTTCTTTTTTAAAAGAGTGGTTAGGTGTTTCTTTATTTGAGCGGCGTTCATCAGGATTAACCCGCTTGGTGTTAACTAAAGAAGCATTGCAAGGTTTGCTTGAAATTACTCGAGGGTTTGAACACTTATCGCAAGGCGTCACCTTATTAAAGCCGATAGAAATAAGCCCTATTTTAACGGTGGCGGTAAGCCCTGCATTTGCCGCTAAATGGTTATTAATGCGAATTGATGATTTTCAAACATCACATCCAGAGTGGGATCTGAGATTAGATACCAATATTAGAACGGTAGATTATCTTGCCGAAAGCATTGATATTGGGATTCGAGACTTCGTTATTAATGACTGAATCTATTTTTCCCGTCTGTTCACCTGAAATAGTTAATAACGGTTTGAAAAATATTCAATCTCTTGCTGATTTTCCTTTATTACATGATTTGTCTCTACCTAAAGAAAGCGGTTTCCCTACATGGGAAAGCTGGTTTGAGCAACATGGAATTTACAATGTAAATGCAAAAAAAGGATTGAAGATAAATAATTCAGCCTCTGTTATTCAAGCGGCAATAAGTGGACAAGGTGTGGCTCTGGGACGAAGTGTGTTAGTGCAAAGCGATTTAGATAGTGGGCGTTTGGTGCAACCTTTTCCTAAGTTAAATTGTAAAATTGAATTAGCGTATTACATTGTGTGGAAAAAGAATGGGTTAGCTCATGAAAAAATAAACGTATTTAAAGAGTGGTTACAGCGACAATGTTAATCTTCCTGTAATGCGTTTGAATGATATTTTGCTTATCTATTTGTATTTAATATGTATCTAATGCTGCTATCTATCTTTACCATTATTATATATTCCCTTAATTTGATCTGCATCACATCGTATGGGTAACTCATTTGGGACGGAGATATAACGAAGGGATAATGGTCTTTATATTATGAAACTCTCCCCCTTTTTTGTTATCAATATAATTGGTAGCCGTTAATTATGTGAAATTATGATGCCTACGAGAAAATTGATAATCCCCATTTTAGTACCAACGATTCTTATTGGTTTATCTTCTTCTTTGGCAAATGCAGATACAGCGGTTACGCCAATGAAAATTTATGCTCAAGCTCCTATTCATTCTAATACGTTATCAACAGAGTTACGTTCCGCCTTTGCAACGCAAGAAGGCAATGTTGAATTGTTTGCTACTGGAACGATTGCCAGTGTGTGGGCTCATTCTGAAAGCTTTAATATGGATTATTATCAGAATCAGGTCATTACTGGGGCTCAATGGCAAGTGACATCAAAGCTTAAAGCAGAACTTAAATATCAATACAGTTATGCCGGTAATAATGGATTAGATTCGTTTGTTCATGGCTTTCATGATTTTTTTGGTATTGGTCAAAATGGACGAGATGAAGTAGATAATAATCAGTTTAATATATCAGTCCCTAAATATGGGGTTGAAATTGATGATTTTGAGGGGGAAACGTTATCAAGTGCATTGCACAGTTACCTTGAATATCAAGTTTTTTCCAATCAGCATAATGCCGTTAGTTTAGGGGCTAGTTTATATTTTAATCATGTAAACAGTGGTTCATTTAAACGAGACAGTTTTGAACAAGGACTACAGGCGAATTATAGTTTTAGTTATGAGAAACACGCGTTATTTTCGACGGTAGGTGTGACGTTTAGAGATAATGGTGCAGTGGATAATATCCCTTATAACAACAGTACTTTTGCTTTTTCTGCTGGCTATGGTTATGCGATTACTCCGTCTCACCATATTGTGACGTCTTATCATATTTATGAAGGTTCTATTGATGATGGTGAAGATTACTCTGAACCTTCAAATGAATTTGTTCTTGGTTATCGCTATCTTTTAGAAAAAGCAGCGTTTGAATTTTCTGTAATAGAGAATGCGGTGAATATGGATAACTCGACAGATATAGCCTTCACGTTTGGTGTACGTTACGTCTTGTAATCGGCAGGAAAAAATCCCAGAGAGCGGACTCTCTGGGTAATATCGTTTGTTTAGCAAAGGTATCTATATATTTATAGGATATGAATATTTTAATTTCCAACACTTAGGTATAAAAATTAAATTAAACTAAATGAAGACAAAATAAATATCCCCAAAGTACAAGTAACCAATGAAGCTACAGTAGTCTGAGCAATGATATTTGCTGCGAGAATAGCATTACCTCCCATCGCTCTTGCCATCACATAACTTGCTGCGGCAGTAGGTGCTGCACTCATAAAGAATAATAACCCTAAATCGAGCCCTCTAAAGCCTAACAATATTCCACCAATGGTTATAAATAATGGACTTAATATCAATTTATAGCTCGTTGCAAACCATGTTGGTCCTTTGTCTTGCTTCATTGAATTCAGATCTAGTGAGCCCCCAGCACAAAGCAACGCAAGTGGTAACGTCATATTGGCAAAGTATTGTCCAGCTTGCGTCACCATGTCTGGAATGGGAACAGATAGAAATGAACACACAACGCCCAATAGAATTGCAATAATTAACGGATTTTTAGTGAGTGTTTTAATTATCACCCCAAACGCTTGTTTTTCATTGTGTTCTTCTTTTGGCGTTAAAGCGATAACAGCTTGAATATTATAAAGTACAGTTGTGCTTGCGACATAAATAGCCGCTAGTGCAATGCCTGACTCGCCATAGGCGTTAGCAACATAAGCAAGTGCAATAATGGCTGTATTTGCACGGAACCCACCTTGAATTATGACGCCGTGATCTTGTTTATTTTTAAAAGCAAGTTTAGTTGAGAACGTGGTGAATAAGAAGAATCCGAAATTTGCGATAAGCCCATAAATGATTAAGCGGCTACTGGATGAGAAATCATGGTCGGCATTCACAATACTTAAAAACAACATCGCGGGTAAAGTGACTTGAAAGACTAACTTAGAGGCTACTTCAATAAAATTATCGTTAATTAAGCGAATACGCTTAAGGATAACGCCCAAAAATAGCATCAGGCAAATAGGGCCTGTAATTGACGCTGAAAACAGCAGTTGAGTGATGAAGTTATCCATAGTTTGTTTTCGTACCATCCTTAAGTGAATGTTTATTTTACACACAATCAAATAAATTACAGTTGTGTAAACTCACATCCTTTTCTGTTTTATAACATTACCACTGTATTTTAGATGTTTAGTAAAAAATTGAATAGTCACGAATGTTTCTGTGTTTGTTATTTTTTTGGTGAATGTATTTATGGCAGAGAGATTCGATAAGTACCATTATTGATATTTTTCTTATTATCTTAAATAGAGCGTATTTATTCATTTTTTAAATTGATTTAAGTGATCCCTTTATGTAATTTAATTGTTAGCTTAAATGTAAATGGAATTTATTCATTTAAGGAATGCATTAACATCAGGGATAAGTGGGAAAAGAATAACATATATGGAACAGTCTTACACTCAAGATGGCATGAAGCCAAAGTTAGCAATGAAAGATTTATTTAGATCATTAGGGCCAGGGATCATGATGGCTGCTGCTGCGGTTGGTGGGTCACATTTAGTGGCATCAACGAAAGCGGGTGCTATTTATGGATGGGAATTATTGTTTCTCATTCTTGCTGTCAATTTATTGAAATACCCATTTTTTAGAGCAGCAGTTCAGTACACCGTTGGTACGGGTGACAGTATTATTCAGGGATATCACAAATTAGGTCGTGGTTATTTGTGGGTGTTTTTAGTGCTAAGTGCTATTTCTGCGGTGATAAATACCGCTGCGTTATTGTTGTTTAGTGCCAGTTTATTAGGGTATTTTTTACCTTTTGATTTGTCATTGAATGTACTGTCTGGAATTGTACTTGTTACCTGCATGACGATACTGTTTGCTGGGCACTTTAAAGCTCTTGATTTGCTGTCAAAGATCATCATGGTTATTTTAACCTTTACGACCGTTATTGCTCTTAGTGTGGCTTTTTCTAATGGTTCAGTCGCTCCGGTAGATTACGAAGGGCCATCAGTATGGTCAATTGCGTCGATTGGTTTTTTAGTGATTACCATGGGGTGGATGCCAGCTCCGATTGAAATCTCAAGCATCACGTCTATGTGGTTAAAGCGTCAATGCCAAACTCAAGAAGTGACGGCACAATCGGCTTTATTTGATTTTAATGTCGGTTATATTGGTACGGCGTTATTAGCGGTTGTTTTCTTATCATTAGGCGCATTAGTGCTATACGGTTCAGGCATTGAATTTAAAGCGTCAGGGATTGGGTTTTCTCATCAGTTAGTCGGTATTTATGCGGCAACGATTGGTGAATGGTCGCGTTATTTGATTGCTGTAATTGCTTTTTTCTGTATTTTTGGCAGTACTATTACGGTTATTGATGGCTATTCTCGAGCGGTGTCAGAAGCGCAATTGTTGTTGCAAAATAAACCGTTAGATCAGCCAAAGCATTATAACTGGTGGGTTATGATTGTTTCTGTAATAGCGATGTTGATTGTCACAATGTTCATTTCATCATTGATGGGAATGTTAAATTTCGCGATGATCATGGCCTTTATTACGACCCCTGTTTTTGCCGTGCTTAACTACATCTTAGTAACAAAAACAGAATTGCCAGATGAGTTGAAAATGGGACCAAAATTGAAAGCGTTGTCGATTGCTGGCCTCATTTATTTGTTTGGGTTCTTAGCTATTTTTGTTTGGTGGAAATGGTTTATATAACTATTTTCTACGCAAATAAAAAGCCTCTTTAATTAGAGGCTTTTTTATTTTAACTGAACGTTATCTCGATAATCGGAATGAGAACGTTAGATCTTTGCAATACTTTCAAGTTGTAATACAGGGGCTGCATCAATGTCTTCTGCGTTCATCATTGAAGATACACGCTGCATCGAAGACAGTATAAGACTTTGTTCCCATGATTCTAAATTATGGAACTTGTTCACAAAGTTATCTTGTAAAGAGAGTGGGGCTTTACTAAGTAACTCTTCCCCTTTTTCAGTCAAATTTGCATGAACTTTTCGTCTGTCAGATTCGCTACGGATGCGTTGAACGTAACCATTATGCTCTAAGCGATCGATAATAGTCGTGGTGGTTGCTTGGCTTACGTTCGTATGTTTTGACAGTTCTTTGATCGTTACATTATGCATGCTTTGAATCGCACGCATTAAAATAAGTTGAGGACCGGTTAATCCATATTCTTTACTCAGTTTTTTCGATTGTAAATCGATAGCTCGAATTATCTGACGAATAGCGACCAAAACTTCTTCATGTTTATCCACGTAACAGCCTTTGTATAAATGTAAAATTGAATGGTTTACAACGTTGTTGATTTCCGCATTGTACTGATGTTCGTACTATTCTCAATCTTTTCTCGTATTGCTTGCTCATCCATTGTTGTTTTTTCTCTCAATTGAGGCCTAACAACAAGATGTCGCTATTTTAAGATAGTGTATTTATGGAAGATATTCAGGGGGAGGTCGTATTATTTAGGTGTTTCTAAGGTTCAAAAAATAAAAGGTGAGAATTCCCACCCTTTACTTCGGTATTACGCGGCGCTGTGTAATGTAAAGTCACCAATAAGCGCATTATAGAATTCGCTGTTATCTAAAATTCCGACTAATTGATTATGCTCAACCAGTAAAATTGGGTGATTACTTCGTTGTTTTAGTTTTATCGCATCACGCATGCCAATTTCTGGGCTTGCGATAACCAGTGTTGAATGATTGATTAGAGACAGATCTGTCGTTGATTCATCCCATTCAATTAAAGTGAGCGTTGGCTGACCTTCAATGTTCAATTTACCTTGGTGTTGATTTACCCAAAGATTTTTAACATCACAAATCTTCCAACAGTCATTTTCTTGCTTAAGTGAATCTAGAGGCTGCATTAATGAACGGCCTTTTAATACATTTAATGGATTTGTGTGAGCCACAAAATCTTTCACGTATTCTGTTTTCGGGTGAAGCACGATGTTTTCTGGTTTGCCGTGCTGAATTAATTTACCCGATTCCATGATCGTAATGTTATTGCCAATTTTTAACGCTTCATCTAAATCATGGCTAACAAACAAAATGGTTTTATTCAGTTTGGTTTGCAATAAAAGGAGTTCATCTTGAAGCTGAGATCGAATAAGAGGATCAAGAGCCGAGAAGGGTTCATCCATTAATAGAATGTCCGTATCCATCGTAAATGCACGAGCTAAACCGACACGTTGCTGCATGCCGCCTGAAAGCTCATGAGGGTATTTCGTTTCCCAATCAGAAAGGCCAACCATTTCAATTTGTTCACGGGCTCTTGCTCGGCGTTCGTTTTTTGCGATGCCTTGCATTTCTAAACCAAAAGCAACGTTATCTAGCACGGTAAGCCATGGCATTAACGCAAAGTTCTGGAAAACCATCGAGACTCGCTGTGTACGTAAATGGCGTAAAGTTTCTTCATCACACTGAGCGACATCAACAAGTTTGTCGCCATTCTTAATCATTAGCTCACCACGACTTACTTCGTTTAATCCGTTAACGGCGCGAAGCAGACTTGATTTACCTGAACCAGATAAACCCATTAGAACGCAAATTTCGCCTTCTTTAACTGAAAGAGAGACGTTATCTACGCCAACAACGTGCCCCGTTTCATCGATGATTTCTTGACGAGTTTTACCTTGGTCAAGCAATGCTAATGCTTGCTTTGGTTTTTTTCCAAACACCACATCGAGGTTTTTTATAGTAATGGCATCCATGATTATACTTCCTTCTGATTTGGTGCTTTACATAAGCGGTCAAGAATAATAGCGACAAGAACAATGGCTAATCCTGCTTCAAAACCTTGTGAGATATTCACGGTATTAAGCGCTCGAACCACCGGTTTACCCAAGCCATCAGCACCAACAAGTGCGGCAATAACCACCATTGATAACGACAACATTATACATTGGGTGATGCCGGCCATAATGCTTGGAAGTGCCGCAGGTAATTCTACTTTGAGTAATAACTTCATGCGGCTTGCACCAAACGCTTTGCCTGCTTCAATTAACTCTCCCGGCACTTTTGTGACACCAAGGTACGTAAGACGAATAGGAGCAGCAATGGCAAAAATAATGGTTGAGATTAACCCAGGAACAATACCTAAACCGAATAAAACGAGAGTTGGAATTAAGTAGACAAAAGTGGGTACAGTTTGCATTAAATCAAGGATTGGTCTTAACACGGTATAGAGCCAAGGTCGGTGTGCAGCCATGATCCCAATCGGTACGCCAATTAATACGGAAATCGTTGTCGCTGCAAAAACAAGGACAAAGGTTTCCAGCATTTCTTGCCAATAACCGAGGTTTAAAATCGTCAATAATGCAGCGACGACAAAAATCACTAATGATGGTTTTCTATGTAAATACCACGCAATAGCAGCAGTCATAAGAATAGGAAGCGCAGGAGGCATCCATTTAAAGACATCGACTAAAAATAGGATAATAGTTTCTAGAAAAAATGAAATGGCATCAAAAAAACCAGCGGCATTGATAGTTAACCAGTCAACGCCTGTTTCCATCCATTGCCCAACAGGGATTTTGTGCTCAGTAATAAAATTCACAATATTTCCTTAAATGACTGGTGGGCCGAAACCCACCATTATTGATTAAGCTTTAACTTGTTTTAGGTATTCAGTAACTGATTTATTTGCGGCGTCACCTTGCAGTGATTTCACATTATCAAGCCATGCTTTTACTTGTTGTGGATTTTTGTTTAACCACTGTTGAGCTGCTTTTTCTGGCGTCATTTTTTGATTTAGAATGTTTTCCATCAGTTCATTCTCCATCTCAAGACTAAACTCTAGATTTTGCAGTAGCTGACCAACATTTTTACATTCAGAAAGGTAGTTAGAGCGAACGTTGGTATAAACGCTTGCACCGCCATAGTTAGCACCAAAGAAGTCATCGCCACCTGATAGATATTCCATTTCAACATTGCTGTTCATTGGGTGTGGAGCCCAGCCTAAATACACTATCCATTGACTGCGACGAACGGCGCGTGATACTTGAGAAACCATTCCGGCTTCACTTGATTCAACAACACTGAAGTCTTTAAGACCAAACGCGTCAGTATCAATCATGGATTGAATGATACGGTTACCATCGTTACCCGGTTCGATTCCGTAGATGCGGTCTTTGAATTTGTCGGCATTTTTTGCTATATCTGCAAAGCTTGTAACACCTGCATCGTACACATATTTTGGTACGGCAAGTGTGTATTTAGCGCCTTCTAAATTGGCACGAACGGTTTCTACTGTGCCCGCTTCACGGTATTTAGCGATATCCCCTTCCATCGTTGGCATCCAGTTACCTAAGAAGACATCAATGTCGCCATTCGCCATTGAAGAGTAAGTGACGGGAACAGAAAGAAGATCGGTTTTGGTTTTATAGCCCATGCCTTTAAGTAGTTCAGAGGTTACTGCGGTTGTTGCGGTGATGTCTGTCCAACCGACATCTGCAAAACGTACGGTTTCACATTGATTGGCATACACGTTAAAAGCGAATGAGCTGATCGCTAATGTGGCAAGTGTCTTTTTTGTAAGTGACATAATAATTCCTTGTAATGATTCCTTTCGCCATTGGGTATAACGGCGCTGCTGACTGTATTTTTTGTGTTTCTTATTATTTAAGAAAGCGTGTTTGCTTCTCTTATTGGTGCGTTTATTCGTTGTTTCTCTTCCCATTCTGGTGCTATCCAAACGGGGGCGTGCTCCCCTGTGAGCATAGGGTTGTCAAGAATGAAATCGGCGGCACGTTCTGCAACCATTATGGTGGGAGCATTTAAGTTTCCGTTTGGAATCGTTGGGAACACAGAAGAATCGACCACGCGTAAATTTTCAATCCCACGCACACGGCACTCTTCGTCAAGTACGGCCATTGGGTCCTCTTCTTTACCCATTTTGCAACCACAAGAAGGGTGGTAAGCACTTTCTACATTTTGTTTAACCCATTCATCAATTGCCTCATCAGACGTGATTTCGATACCCGGTTGTATTTCATCACCACGGAATGAATCCATTGATGGTTGGGATAAAATTTCACGAGTAAGGCGGATACAATCGCGCCAATCTTGGCGATCTCGTTCAGTCGAAATATAGTTAAAAACGATCTTTGGTTTTGCGTGAGGATCCGCTGAGGTTATTGATACTGTTCCGCGGCTTTCTGGTTTATTTGGACCAACATGAACTTGAAATCCATGACCATCAAACGCGGCTTGTCCGTCATAACGCATCGCTGCAGGTAAGAAATGATATTGAAGGTTTGGCCATTTCAAACCTTTACGAGAGCGAATAAAAGCACACGATTCAAAGTGGTTTGTTGCGCCTAACCCTTTGCGAGTTAGTATCCATTCTGTGCCTATTAAGCCTTTACTTACCAAGCCCAGTTTACTGTTAAGCGTAATAGGTTCGTTACAATGATATTGAAAGTAAATCTCAAGGTGATCTTGCAGGTTCTCACCAACACCAGAGAGTTGATGTTTTACCTCTACGCCTGCGTTTTCTAAGACGGTTTTTGGACCTATGCCTGACAGTTGAAGTAATTGAACTGAGCCAATTGAACCTGCACTTGAAATGACTTCTTTATTCGCATGCACATTGATAATTTTTCCTGATTTTTCAAACTCAATACCAACGGCTTTCTTGTCTTCAAGTCGGATTTTTCTTGCGATAATTCCTTTCATTAGCGTTAAGTTAGGACGCTTTAAAGCACGACGAAGATACGCGTTTGAGGTAGATGCTCTAACGCCTTTATCTACCGTCATGTGCATTGGACCAAAACCTTCTTGTTGATACCCGTTGTAGTCTGATGTTTCTGGGTATCCCGCGTCTTTACCTGCATTGATGAAGGCTTGATATAGAGGGTTAAGTGTCATGTCATTGCCATTACACGTACCTAAAGGGCCTTCGCCTCCGCGATATTGATCAGCACCTTTGCTCCATGTTTCTGCTTTACGAAAGTAAGGTAAGCAGGCTTGGTAGTTCCAGCCTGTCGCGCCATTCTCTTCCCATTCGTCATAATCACACGCGTGTCCACGAACATAAACCATGCCGTTGATCGACGAGCTTCCACCAAGTACTTTACCGCGAGGGCAGTGCAATTGACGTCCATCGAGTCCGGATTCTTGTTGAGTCTCGAACTGCCATGCGTACTTTTCAGAATTCATAGGATAAGAAAGAGCAGTAGGCATTTGGATAAAAATACTCTTATCCGTACCACCGGCTTCTAATAATAAAACGCTGTGTTGACCGCTTTCGGTTAGTCTATCTGCTAACACACAGCCGGCCGAACCCGCGCCGACGATAATATAATCGTAGCGTTGTTCCATGTCTGTATTCTCCGTGGCGTCTAGCGCATAGGGCTAGACGTTTTTATTGGAAGGGTAAATTAAGCGTAAGGGCTAGCGAAATCACTAAGCTCTATTAATATGCTTTTGGTTTGCGTGTAATGCAGTAGCGTTTCAGGGCCGTTTTCACGTCCAACACCTGAATGTTTATAACCGCCTACTGGCATTTCTGCAGGAGAGTCTCCCCACGTATTTACCCAACAAATACCCGCTTGCATTTGATGAATAACTCGGTGAGCTCGTGATAAGTTTTGAGTAAAAATACCGGCAGCAAGCCCATATTTAGTGTCGTTTGCGCGGCGAATAACCTCGTCTTCGTCTGTGAATTTAAGGACAGACATAACAGGGCCAAAGATTTCTTGTTGAACGTGTGGCATATCGTCTTCGCAATTTACAAAGACAGTAGGAACCACAAAGTTACCGTTTTCTAATCCTTTGTCGGTCACTTGATAGCCGCCAGTAAGCAGGGTTGCACCTGACTGTTTGGCTTGCTCAATGGCCTCTAATACTTTTGCTAAATGTGCTTTTGAAATGAGCGCACCGACTTGGGTTTCGATGTCCATTGGGTCACCGACAATCAGTTTTTCAGTACGAACTTTAAGCTGGCTAATGAAATCGTCATAAAGGCTTTCATGAACAAAAACACGAGTGCCATTGGTGCACACTTCGCCTTGAGTATAAAAGTTTGCCACCATCGCAGCGGATACGGCATCATCCAACTTTGCGTCATCAAAGACGACCATTGGTGATTTCCCACCTAACTCCATCGTGACTGATTTTAGTGTTTTTGCACTGTCAGCCATGACTGCTTTGCCTGTTCCTGTTTCACCAGTGAAAGACACTTTTGCGATATCAGGATGTGCAGTCAGCATTTGACCAACACGATAATCCCCCTGAACGACGTTAAACACGCCATCTGGCAATCCCGCCTCAGTAAATATTTCAGCCAGTTTCAATGCCGTTAAGGGCGTTTCTTCTGATGGTTTGAAGATCATCGCATTACCCGCAGCCAATGCAGGTGCTGATTTCCACATAGCGATTTGGATAGGGTAGTTCCACGCACCGATGCCTGCACAAATACCAAGTGGCTCACGACGAGTGTAAAAAAATTGGCTTTCACCCAGTGGTTGTTGGTCACCCTGCATTGCAGGAACTAACCCTGCGAAGTATTCAATGACATCGGCACCAGAGGCTACATCAACTTCTAATGCTTCTTGAAGCGGTTTACCGGTATCCATAACCTCAAGCATTGCAAGGTCATTGTTTCGTTCTCTAAGTATTTTTACCGCATTGAGAAGAATACGGCTGCGTTCAATTGGTGACATTGCAGACCATATAGCAAAACCTCGCTTTGCTGATTCAACGGCAAGTTCAAGATCAGATTGAGAGGCTTGGCCTAGTTGTGCAATGGGTTCGCCATTAGCAGGATTAATGCTAGTGAAGCTTTCTCCAGACGTTGCCTGAATAGACTGACCGTCGATGTATAACGAATTCATTTCCATTTTAATCTCTGACTTAATAATTATTATGAGTGGTTTTTATTTTTTGAATAAAATGAGAGTTGTTTTTCAATGTAATCGTTGATGACGGTACGGGCTTTATTTGCGTCAATGCCTTCAGGGTTCAATGTACCTCTTAGCCATATACCATCAATTAACGATGCTATCCCGTGAGCAACGAGGTCAGCTTGTTGATTATTAAACATTTCTTTTAATTCAATTTTCAAATGAGACAGCAATCGTTTTTCATTTACACGCTGTAGACGCTTTAATTGAGCGTCGTGCATCGAGTAAGACCAGAACGCGAGCCACGTTTTCGCGACTTCATTTTCTGCTTGATAGCCCTCGAAATTACCATTAACAATGGCGGTGATACGTTGTTGGTGAGCGTCAACAGGTAAGCTTTTCAGTTGAGTCGTGATGGTATTAGACAGTTGGCGAAGAATTTCACGCATGGTTTCTTCTAAAAGACCATGCTTGCCGCCAAAGTAGTGATTAATGATCCCTGTAGATACCCCCGCTTCTTTGCTAATTAAAGCAATGCTAGCGGCGTGTAGACCGACACGACCAATAACGGTCATTGTCGCTTTGACGAGTTGTGGTTTTCGTATGTCAGGCATCCCTACCTTGGGCATTTGCTGTCCTTTTATTTTTTATTGAACGTTCAATTAATTATAAAATGACAGATATTTAGTTAGAGTACAAACTATTATTTGTTGGCTTTATTGTGAGTTTTTATTATTACTTCTTTTAATTTATTTAAAATCAATATGTTATGACTTGTTTTTGACTTGTTAATTTATTTGTTAATAAATTTAATGTTTGAGTTATAAATATATGAGGTGTAATTGTTTGAGTGTCGAGTGACTGAAAATAAGGTGAGAAAAAAGAGGGAATGAGGATTATCAGCCCAAACATGAATATGAAAACCTCATTATTAGGCTGTGTTATTGATACATCGAAAGAAGAACTTATTCAGACCATTCTCCCTTGTCGTATTCTTTTTTTACCGATTTAGCAGCATCACGTGAAGCATGGCCAATGGATTTGGTAACGTCACGCGTAGTATGGCCAATAGTTCTACCTGCATCTTTAAGTTCTGCACAACCATTAAGAGCAAATAATAATCCAGTGACTAAAAGTATCGTCGTTTTCTTACGCATTATTGTTCCTTGCAAACGGTTTTTTATCTAATTTGATGTTGATTTATGCGCAAAGTTTATACCAGAGAAAGAGCTAATAGAGAACGATATTAATAATATTATGGATTAAGGTTTTTTTATTATGCGATTAAGACCTCGATTCTAATTTAATTAAACGCAATAAAATCGCCACAAATCTTCCACGAAACTGTAATAAATCCCCTTTAGGCTACTCCTGATTATATAAAACGAATTTATAAAAATAACGATTTCAAAAGGGAAGTATGATGAGCAATTTTGTAGAGAAAGAATCAGATTTTAGCAACATGGTTAATGCACGTTTATCTCGTCGAGGTTTTTTAATGGGAACCGCGGCGGCAGGTGCAGGCGCTTTTTTAGCGTTAAATCCAGTAGCGAAAGCCATCGCAGGTAGCATGGATAATTCATTATTAAATTTTGAGGCAATTACCACTTCTACCAGTGATTCTATTCTTCTTCCTAAAGGTTATAGCTCTAGTACGTTGATGTCGTGGGGGGATCCAATCTTTGCTAACGCACCTCAATTTAACCCTAACGGTAAGCAAGGCTCAAAAGCACAAGCACTGCAATTTGGTGATAATACCGATGGTATGAGTGTATTCCCTTTATCAAAAGATCGCGCCATTCTTGCAGTCAATAATGAATACACCAATTATGAGTACTTGTTTGCACATCAAGGCAAAGCGATGACGGCAGATGATGTTGCCAAAGCCCAAGCCGCAGTAGGGATTACCATTGTTGAAATCGTAAGAAAGAACGGTCAATGGACGATGGATCCAACAGGTAAAGCAAACCGCCGTATTACCGCAAATACAGAGATGTTAGTAACAGGCTCAGCAGCAGGCCATGATTTATTGAAAACCAAGGCAGATCCAACAGGTAAGAAAGTATTAGGAACATTCAATAACTGCGCGAATGGCGAAACGCCGTGGGGCACTTATTTAACTTGTGAAGAAAACTTCAATGACTTTTTTGGTTCAGAAACGAAAGCTGCATTAACTGCTGATGATAAGCGCTATGGCATTGAAGCTGAGCAAAGTAAATATCAATGGCATAATTTTGATGATCGTTTTGATGTTGCTAAAAATCCGAATGAACCAAATCGTTTTGGTTGGGTGGTTGAAATTGATCCGAATGATCCAACATCAACGCCATTAAAACGAACTGCGCTAGGTCGATTTAAACACGAAAATGCCGCATTAGTGGTGAATGATGATGGTCATGTCGTGGTGTATCTTGGTGATGATGAACGTGGCGAGCATTTGTATAAATTCGTATCAAAAGATAAATATCAAGAAGGTAATAACGCAGCCAATCGTAACCTTCTTGAAGAAGGCACCTTGTACGTTGCTAAATTTGCAATGAAAGACGATAAGTTAGAAGGCGATGGCCAGTGGCTAGAACTCACTTATGGTAAGAATGGTTTAACCAAAGAAAACGGATTTAATAGCCAAGCTGAAGTGATGATTTTTGCTCGTCGAGCAGCAACACAAGTGGGCGCAACCACAATGGACAGGCCTGAATGGGTTGCCATTCATCCAGATAAAAAACACGTTTTCTGTACATTAACGAATAATAAATATCGTGGAGTAAAAGAAGGCCAAGATGTCGATGGCGTTAATCCACGAGCTGAAAACCATTATGGTCAAATTGTGCGTTGGGCACCCACTAATGCAAATCATGTGAGTGATACATTCCAATGGGATTTGTACTTAATAGCAGGGAACCCAACGGTTCATAAAGGCAATTTGTACGCTGGCAGTGACAACATCAATAAAGACAATATGTTTAATAGCCCTGATGGTATTGGTTTTGATAAAGCAGGACGTCTATGGATTCAAACCGATGGTAATTACTCAAACAAAGGAGACTTTGCAGGACAGGGTAATAATCAAATGTTGTGTGGTGATCCTAAAACAGGCGAAGTGCGTCGTTTCTTAACTGGGCCAATTGGCTGTGAAATTACCGGACTCACTTTTTCTGAAGATCAAAAAACCATGTTTGTTGGTGTGCAGCATCCATCTGGACACTTCCCTCAAGGAGGAGATAGCAAACCACGCTCAACCATTGTGATGGTGACTAAAGATAATGGTGGTGTGATCGGCAGTTAGGATCGCTATATTTAGATACAAAAAAAGTGGCTTCATTACGAGGCCACTTTAATTGAAAGTGTTGAAGTGATCGTTATTAAGTGCCTACTTCTTTTCTTCTTCTACAGTCCAATGGATAACGACTTCTTTTTTACCCCATTGTCTTGCTTTCTTAACATCTTCACCCATGTAAATATCAATCTTCTTTTTCCAGCGCTTATTCATTTTATCTAGTACTAGATAGGTGCCATCAAGTCCTTCGATTGTTACTTCTTGATTATGAGTAAGACCCATATCGATAAGATCTCTTGATACCGCAATTGATTTCATGCCTGGTTTTAATGTATCGCCCCAAGCTGCAAGATTTGGTGTGTCATCGGTTTCACCAACACTTGATGTGTATGCGCTTGCGGTTACTTTTAGAGATTGTTCGCCTTCTGCGCAGCCAAAAAGTGACGTCATAGCGAGTGCTGCAAGAAGATAAAAACGAATTTTCATAATTTTTTTCCTTTGAATAGAAGGGGTTAATAGGTAATAAATGTATCCGTACATAATACCTTTTTCTTTGGTTGGTGCTTTGCTAAATATTGAGACAACGGATGATTCAATGAATAAAATGAAGTGTATAGGTCGATAACTAGGCTAATGCCCTTTCAATGACATCAATTGCCATTCTTACACTAATCGGAACTTGGCCATGAAAGGGATGAAGCACATAGACATTAGACGCTTTCATTTCATAAGTAGGTAATACTTCTTTTAACTCATCTTGATGTTGCAAATAGATAAACTCAGGAAGAAGCCCAATTCCGAACCCATTTTTTATTAACGCTAAACTATTTTGAACCGTGTTGACTTGATGCGCTGCGATAAAGTTTATAACGCGGGCGTTTTTTGTTGTTATATTTACTAGCTGATGCGAAATTTGCTTTGATTGCCAGTGGTTTGCTACATAAGGCAAAGCTTCAATGCTATCAATAGTAAATTCTGGATAGTCTTTGGCGATACACAATACGTCTTGTATGGTTCCAATACGCTTTTGCTTTAGGTTACTTAATTTTGATTCACCAACACGGATAGCTAGGTCGATTTCTTCTTGCATCAAATCAAGCTGTCCATCATGCGCAATTAAGTTTAGTTCCACGTCTTTGTGCGCGTTAAATACGGAGCTAAGAGCCGGTATGATAATGCTGTTCATTAAGGCGTGCGGAGCGGTGACAGACAATCTCCCTTGAGGCGATTCTTGCTGATGTAAGATATCACTCCATGCCTTTTCTGCTAATTTGTACATCTCACAGCATTGTAGATAGAAATGCTCTCCAGAGGCGGTGAGTGATTGTTTTCTTGTCGTACGTTTGAGCAATGGAATAGCAAGTTCATGCTCTAGTTGTTTTAAGTGTTGGCTAATAACAGACTTAGACAGTTCTAATTTCTCAGCCGCTTTAGTGATTGATCCTGTTTCAACAATTGTCATAAAAAGGGTCATTTGTTTCAGTTTATTCATGCTCTTTTATATCCTATTGTTCTATTTTATTAAACAGTGATTTCTTATTGGTTTGTTTTTCAATCTTAATAATGCACGTATAGTTCACTTCATACAAACATTAGGAGAAACAATCATGGCTCAAGAACAAATTCTAGCAGCATGCAAAGTCGGTATTTCAGCATGGCAACAGGCGTTTAATTCTCAAAATGCAGCAGGTTGTGCAGCACAATACGCTGAAGGTACGGTGATCGAAGCGCGCCCATTTGGTATATTTACAGGCCGTGAAGAGATCCAAGCATTTTGGCAAAACATTATGGATCAAGGTTTTGCTGATGTTGATTATACAGAGGTTAAATGGGAGCCAATCGGTGAAGATGGCTATCTATTAACGGCGAATTGGACGATGAACAAAGCATTTGGTGTTGTACACCGTGAACATTGGACAATTCAAGACGATGGTAAAGCGCGTTTAATTTCTGATGACTTTGAAGTGCAAGGCGAGCGTTAGAAAGCATTTTTTAGTTTATGTGGTTGAGTAATTTGTCATTATCAACCACACTAAAAAATTACCCACCGTTTGGGATCATGGATGATTAATATATTAAGTTTATTTACCTTAGCTGCGTTGTGGGGCGGTTCATTTTTATTTGTTAGAATTGCAGCAAACCCGTTAGGGCCTGCGGTATTAATTGAGACACGGGTTGCTTTCGCCGCATTGACTCTACTTGTTGTTTCCTTCTTTCTGAAAAAATCCCTACACTTTATGTCAAATATTAAACACTTCCTTATTTTGGGGTTGTTTAATTCAGCATTACCTTTCTTATTATTTGCTTATTCAGCACAAATCTTAAATGTATCTACTTTAGCTATTCTTAACTCTACCGCTCCAATTTGGGGTGCGATTATTGGGGCGGTATGGACTCGAACTTGGTTAACCAAAGAGGTCGTGTTTGGTTTGGTTCTAGGTATGATCGGGGTTAGTGTTCTGGTTGGATGGGAGGCGATTAATGTTGGTGATGAAGCCATTATCCCGATGATTGCAGCCTTAATGGGCGCATTTAGCTATGGTGTTGCAACTAATTATGCCAAAAATGCACCAAGCGTTGAGCCGTTTAATAACGCACACGGTAGTATGTGGGCTTCTGTTATCTTGGTGTTACCGCTTGTTCCTTTTATGCCAGTAAGAGAAGTGGTGAGTGTAGATATTGTTTTCGCTGTATTTGCCCTTGGTGCTGTGTGTACGGGTTTAGCGTACTTGTTGTATTTTAGACTGATTAAAGAGCTTGGCGCTTCTTCAGCCTTAACTGTTACTTTTATTATTCCTGTTTTTGGGATTTTATGGGGCTACTTATTCTTAGGGGAAACTGTCGGAATAAATGCCATTATAGGTACTATTTTAGTGGTGACTGGAACCATGTTTGTAACGGGTTTTTATAAGAAGTTACTGCCTAAGAGATAATTATTAAATTTGTAAAGCGCCTAAATATTCATATTTTAGGCGCTTTTATTTTAAGTAAACGATTATTTCTTATTTTCAGTATCGATGTATATCACATCATCATTTATGGTTATTTCAATATTATTGTCTTCTTTTACTAAATAGGAAATCGCATTTTTGGTACAGCTCGCGACGATAAAGTGCTTATGCTGTGATGGCAGTTGCCACTCTAAATGATAAATATCTTCGTTTACGTCTGAGATAATTAAATCATTAGGTGATTTCTCTAAGTTATAACCATGAGCAATTGTTGGTGTTATGTTTTTTTGTCCCATAATTTCAACAGTATAACTGTGATTGTCACTTTGTAATGTTATGTTGTTATTGCTAATGCTAGCGGTTAATTCAGAATGCAATCGCCACTGAATTGATTTTTCTGTGTTTAAGCTAACGTTATCAATAATAAGAAGACCACAATTATCAACCATGACTATGGTACGAATAAATTGTTTCACATTGCGATATGATTTACTCAAGTCTATCTGAGAGAGATACCAATGCTCACCTGACTGTTGTTTTAATAGTCGACCTGTCGCTGATTCGTCATCAAGAATTTGCCCTAACCCTCCAATAAGTGGAAGGTTGTGAGCTTTGGTGGTTCTTGTCCATTCGTTGTGATGATTACTGCCAAAACGATATCCATAACTGCCACTAGGGATTATTACATTCTTTGTATTATCTATTAGGGCAATATTCCCTTGGTCAGCATGGCGATGTGAGCTATTGCCAAATTTACTGGCTCTAAAATATAGTTCTGTAGTGTCAATTCTTGCTTTACCTAAACCGGCAAAATCGTAATATTTAAAGTCTGATATTTTTACTGGATCTTTAAAAATAGGACGAATAGAAAATTCAATTTGTTTGATTGTCGGAATGATATCAAGTAAATGAAGTTCATACGTATTTATTTGAGATTCCAGTTTTTTACACATATCAATAGAAGATTGGTCTCCAAACCTTTCCGCATAAATACGTAATGGATTTTGTGCAAAAAATCCTGGCCATTCTTTACCTTCTCTTTTACACCAAAACCCATCCCCAAAAGGGTGCGTACTGTTTTCAGTTGCCACAAAATCCATAGCAAACTTATGGTAATTTTTATAAAAAGGATGATTATAAAATGAGAACCCACTGATACGCTCAATAGAAAGAAAAAACGGGTGCTGCCATTTTGTGTATGAAGAGGAATAGAAAGGACCCTCGGCCCAACTCCCATCATTACCACCATAAAATGGCAGTACGTTTTGGTAAATCATTAATGAATAGTCTAACCAACGTTCGCACACTGTTTGATTAAATTCTTTATGTAATACAAGGGCGGCTACCCCTAAATAAGCAGGTAAACGAGAGGTATGAGAATGCCCTGGGTATTGTTTGAATTGATCTTGCTCTAATCGCTCTTCCATTTGATAAGCAATACGAATCAACATTGGACGTATAAAATCTTTTTCACTTTTAGTCATTAAAGGTGATAACCAATGATAAGCTAAGTATATATTTCGTGCTAAAGATAACCCTACTTCATCACCCCATGTGCAAGGTCTTAGTAATGAAGCTGGTCCTTCTGGACTCCATTCTGAAAGTCGTAGCAATAGATTAACGGCTTGATGGCCGTATGTTTCTATTTTCCAAATTTTATAGAGTTGAGTAAGAGATATTAGGTCTCTGTCAATCCAATTTCTGACATTCGCTATCGCTGTTCTTTTTCCTTCTTCATTACCTCTTCTATAGTGGGTTGGATAAGCAATGTTTTCGATATTGACTAATTCAGCTGTTTTTTTTAGTTTGTGAAAAGCATCCCATGAGGCAATGCGAACGGATTCAATGTCTTCATTAAAGTACATTAAGAACTGCTCATGATGTTGACACAGCTTAAAAATCTCTTCCGCTGTTGGTGCTAGGTAATTGTGGGTTTGTTTTGTGATTTCAAACTTAAACCATTTACTGATTTCATTGTTTGTATTTATTAGACGCCAACGATAATCGCCTTGAGGCAATAGAAAAGGCAATGTAAAAGGAGAGGTTATATTTTCCCATCTCCATTGAGGTAGTTTTTTATTACTACTTAGTTCTAAAGTAAAACTCTCATTATATAGTGCGCTAGGCCAATTAAAATTTGGTGGGTTTTGTTGTGTTGGTTGCTTATGTTCAGGAGTCATGAATACTTGAAAATCATGATTTCGTTTAAAACTTAACATGCTAATCTTCCTTACCAAACCAATGATATACACCAGTGCGTGGTTCTATTTCACCGATTTGTTTAGCAGGTGTTCCTGCAACAATAGCGTAATCGTTAACAGACTGTGTCACCACTGAATTAGCGCATACTAAGGCACATTTACCAATAGTGATGCCGGGTGTGACAACAACACCTGACGTTAACCAAGCACCATCGTTAATAATGACTTTGCCTTTTTGAAGATCACTACGGTTACTGAAGCTTTCTGTATGTGGATTAAATACATGATTAGATGCCACAATCGAAACATGAGGACCAATAAGAACATTTTTTCCAATATTTACATCGCCATTGATATAGCTATATAAACCGATATAAGAATTTTCACCAATTTGATTTTCATTAATTCTAACAATAGCGCCAGGAGCAACCCTTACTTTTTCTTTATGAAAACCAAGAATAATGGCCCGAGTATTATCATCTTCAAAATTATTACTTTGATTCATATATAAAGTGAATTTTTTAAATTCTTCGTTGGTAAGATCACCTCCGAATTCTTCTTGTACTGACATGATATCTCCAATTAAGTAGATGCTAATAGTTAATTACTAAATTACTAAATTACTAAATTACTAAATTTAAAAAATAGTAAAATAGTAAAATAGTAAAATAGTAAAATAGTAAAATAGTAAAATTTAGATATAACTATATTGTGAATGTGTTATTTGTTTTTTTAATTATTATATTGAATCGTTGATTGCTGCGTATGTTATTTTTTCTTGTAGACCTTTTTTTGATGCCCTTAATAATAAATATCCTACAGAACCAACGAGCACTGCCATTAATACATAAAGTAAGCGGCCCCATAGAGGGTTAGGAACAAATATTAGTGTAGATAACGCAATTGCAGCCATTACTAATACTCGGCCCAGTAAACGTTGTTGTTTACTGTCCATTTTAATGGTTTCTTCATCTTGTATTGACTCTACTGGAGTACTTACATTATTAAAGAATTCGTTAATTTCCTCTGCTCGTTTACCAACTGGCTCTTTATAAAAGAGTTGCGTTGATAAGAAGAAACCACCAGTAATAACAATATGACCAACAACACCCATTGTGATGGACTTCATTTCAGCAAACTCACGAACTGAGAGTGGATGAGGTAAATTTAAAACACTTTGAATCATTTCTGGAGTTATAACAAAAGCGATAACAGCAGAAACACAACCACCTACAGCAATTGTTGCCCAACCAGACCAATCTGGTGTTTTACGAACAAAGAAACAAAGTAGAGAAGGGATTAGTACAGGGAATGCAACTAATGTACTAACAAGCATTAATGCATCAAATAATCCGAACCCTTGTAATTCACTCATTAATAAACCAGCAACGATGATTACTAGTCCAAAAACAATCGTAGATATTTTACTCGCAAGAACGAGGCTTTTCTCTGAAGCATTTTTATTAATATGTGGTTCGTATACGTTTTTAATGAAGATTCCAGCATTACGGTTTAAGGCTGAATCCATTGATGACATCGTTGCAGCAAACATCGCTGACATCATTAACCCAATCATCCCCAGAGGCATTTCATTTCGTACAAAGACAAAGTAAGTTGCATCACTTGCTTTTGAACCTAGAGCGTCTAATCCCCAAGTACTGATATCTGGGTAGTTACCTGCAACATACCAAGCGGGTAGGAACCAAATGAATGGACCAACAAACATTAAGCAAGCGGCTAATATTGCTGCTTTACGCGCATTTTTAGTGTCTTTTGCCGAAATGTAACGATACGAGTCAATCATGTTATTGGTACTAAAAAATTGCTTAACAAATATACAAATAAACCAACCGACAAAAAGGTAACTGTATGAGTAGCCATCACCAACAAATGGTTGTTCTGTTAGCCCTTTCTCTAAAATTGGTGTAATCCCTCCTGACTTCCAAATAGCAACAAGTGTCGCGATAAAGGTAACAACCGTAATGATGATCATCTGTAGGAAATCTGATGCAACTACTGCCCAGCTACCACCAACTAAAGACATTAATAGTACTACTAACCCAGCAGCAATTATGGTTGTGCTGATTGGAATATTAAATACAGCACTGGCAAAAACTGCAAGTCCGTTAAGCCATAGAGAGGCTTGTAAAACACTTGATGGAACTGTTGCCCAAGTAAACACTTGCTCACTGACAGCACCGAAGCGCATTCTTATCCCTTGAATAGGGCTGATCACTCGCATTTGTCGCGCTTTTGCTGCAAAAAATAAGTAATTACAAAAATAACCAAGTGCATTAGCAAAGAAGATAACAACAATAGATAGGCCAGCTGTTAATGCTTTCCCCATAACGCCAGTAAAAGTCATAGCACTTAATGCTGTCATGAAGGCGGTGGAACCTACCATCCACCATAGCATTTTACCACCACCTCTAAAGTAATCACTTGTTGACGATGAAGCATCACGGAACATCCAACCAATGCCCATTAAAAAGGCAAAATAGACCAATACAATAAATATATCAATACTCATAATTTACTCTCTTTCCTTGTTGAGATAACTCACGTTTAATTGCCATTTCCATGCCTCTAATTTCAGCTAGACCTTTTAAGCGGCCAATAGCTGAATATCCAGGGTTAATCTCTTTCTTTAAATCATCAAGAATTTGATGCCCATGGTCTGGTCTCATTGGTATTTGGAATGATATGGTTGTTTTTTTTCTTATATTTTCTTCTTCTAAAATAGCTTTTATTATGTCATACATATCTATATCTCCGTCGATATGTGATGCTTCATGAAAACTAGAACTATTATGTTCTCTTTGAGTTGAACGTAGGTGTAAGAAGTAGATGTGACTGCCATATTGCTTAATAATATCAACAAGATCATTATCAGGGCTAACACCTAGAGAACCAGTACAAACAGTTAATCCATTGGTTGAACTAGGTACAGTAGCGCGTAGCCATGCAATATCATCAATCGTAGACATTATGCGTGGTAGACCACAAATAGGACGTGGTGGATCATCTGGATGGATAGCCATATTAATGCCAACTTGTTCGCAAATTGGTGTTAGCTCATTTAGAAAGAAAGCCAGATTTTCACGTAATTTTTCTTTATTTGTATTTTCATATCGGTCGAGCTGTTGTCTGAATTGTTCTAGAGTGTAGCCTTCTTCAGCACCAGGTAGACCTGCAATAATATTGGAAACAAGTTTGTTTATATTTTCTTGGTTCATATTATTAAAATAAGTAAGAGCTTCTATATGCTCTTGCTCGGTATAATCATCTTTTGCCCCTTTTCGTTTTAAGATAAACAATTCAAAAGCGGCAAATGCAATTTGATCGAATCGTAACGTACGAGAACCGTCAGCTAATTCATAAGTTAGATCTGTACGAGTCCAATCTAAAATAGGCATAAAATTATAACAAACAGTATTAATACCACATTCAGCTAAGTTAATAATTGTTTGTTTATAATTCTCTATATATTGTAAATAATTACCTGACGCTAATTTTATTTCTTCATGGACAGGAACACTTTCAACAATATTCCAAGTTAATCCCTCAATTTCAATAAGTTTTTTTCTTATTAATATTTCTTTTTTAGTCCAAACATCCCCATTTTTAATATGATGTAAAGCAGTTACAATTCCGGTAGAACCTGACTGTTTTATATCGCTTAATGATACTGGGTCATCTGGTCCGTACCAGCGCCATGTTTTTTCCATTATTAAACCCTTTTATTTAGAGTGATAGAGTTCGTACCGACCAATAAAGGTAGTATTAAATATTTAACCAAAAAAATTATTTGGTTATTTTATATTTGCTATTGGATTTACATTAAATAAATAACCATCAAATTTTGGGTCTTCAGTATCTGAGAGGTCAAATAATGTATTTTTTACATTTTCTAAATGTTGCCACATAGCTAATTTTGACTCTTTGGGATCTTTCTTTTGCAAAGCAGTAAGGATCTTTTCATGATCAAGTAACCATTCTTTTCTATAATGGTCAGTATTTATGCGGTCATGCAATTTTTTCCACATTAAACTATGCGTTCTTCTTTCCCATGAAAATTGCATCATTTCAACAAGTACTGAGTTTTGAGTCGCTTCAGCAATATAAAAATGAAAACACTTGTCTCCATTTTCTGAAGATTGACGCCCTTGTTCATAGCTTTCTAACTCAAGCCTTTCTAGCTTTAATGCTGATCGCATTTTAGCTATATCATTTGGCGTTACTTGTATTGCCGCAAACTCTGCAATATTACTTTCTAGTAACTGCCTTGCTTGTAACATTTCAAATGGTCCAATATCATCTTTTAACTCGATACCATAGAGCTTATCTGAAGATTTAATAGCTTGATTCAAAACATAAGTTCCAGAACCCATGCGTACTTGAACTAATTTTTCTAGTTCAAGCATAATGATAGCTTCACGAACAACAGTGCGGCTAACGTCTAGCATTGTTGCTATATCGCGCTCGGGAGGAAGTCGTTGCCCTACTTCATAAATACCATCTATTAGTTGTTTTTTTAACCTTTCACCAACTTCTTGATAAGGCCTTTTGTTCATTGTCATAACGGTTTCTCTATTATTAATATCACTCAATAGTAAAGATATTATAGACAGTTAAATTGGTTGTCCAATTACCGTATAAATTAATCATAATGTATGACAAATAGATCAGGCAAGCACTTAAAACCAATAAAGTGGGCTTTATCACGTTTTTTTTAATCATTGGTTGACCAATTTTTATGAGGATATACTTTGTTCCTACTGCCACTCATCTGTATCTGTCTAATAAGGTTAAAGTAATGAATTTAAGCACTGTTGATAGTAAATTCGAATATGAAATACAAAACATTACGTACGATCCTTCTTTCTTAAAGAGTCGTATTGTCCATTTTGGCTTCGGTGCATTTCATCGCTCTCACCAAGCTTTATTTACGAGTGAATTACTCAATCTAGAACAAGGAGATTGGGGGATCTGTGAAATAAACTTATTTGATAAAGAATTGATTGAAAAATTACGCCAACAAAATCATGGGTATACTGTGCTTGAAAAATCGTCAGATTTTTATACGTTAAAGCATTCAGGTTCGATTACCGAGTCGTTACATCCAGAATTAGATGGTTGCCAAGCTATTTTAAGTAAGCTTGTTGAAGATCAAGTGGCTATTGTGTCGTTAACTATTACAGAAAAAGGGTATTGTGCTGATTTTGCTCAAGGTAGATTAGATGCTACTCATCCCATGATTAAAGACGATTTATGTCATCCCCAGAAACCCAGCTCAATCATTGGGTATATTGTTGAGGGTTTACGCCTCCGGAAATTAAAAAAAATGAATGCATTCAGCATATTATCTTGCGATAACATTAATAATAATGGGCATGTAGCTAAAGCTGTTATTTTAGATTATGCAAAATTAGTTGATGAGTCGTTGGCTGAATGGATTGAAGATAAAGTGACTTTTCCATGCACAATGGTTGATCGGATAACACCAGCGGTTGAAGCTAAAGACCGCAAGGATATCCATGAAATATTGGGGTATGACGACCCTTGTGGCGTAGTTTGTGAACCTTTTCGTCAATGGGTCATTGAAGATAATTTTGTAAGCGGTCGACCAAACTGGAATAAGGTTGGGGCTCAATTTGTTGCTGATGTTGCTCCTTTTGAAGAAATGAAATTAAGAATGCTTAATGGCAGTCATTCTTTTATGGCTTATATGGGTAATTTAGCTGGTTTTGATTATATTTCTGAAGTTATGGAGAATAACGATTATCGTGTGGCGGTCTCTGAACTAATGTTTAATGAGCAAGGAGCATCATTAGAAATGCCTGAGGGTGTTGACTTGGATCTTTATGCTCATTCTTTAATTGAGCGCTTCTCTAACCCTAGTTTACAGCATCGAACTTGGCAAATAGCGATGGATGGTAGCCAAAAAATACCACCAAGATTTTGTGAGTCATTAAGAATATTAAAAGCACAAAATAAATCAACAAAATGGATAATTCTGGGTATTGCTGCTTGGATGAAATATGTTGGTCGACGTAACGACCTCAAGCAATATATCGACGTGGTCGACCCATTGGTTGACCAATTTGACGGTATCTACAAAGAATCAGAGACAAATCAACAAGTCGTTTCTAGCCTATTAAATATTCAATCAATTTTTGGCGCTGATATATCAAATGATGTATTAATTCGTTCTGAAATACTTGATATGTATGAACTCTTGGATAAAGAAGGCTCAAAGAAAGCAATCCAATTTGTTATGTCTAAAAAATAATTAATGAAAAGCAATAAGAGAATATACAATGAATTATGAAGGTAAGTTATTTACGTTTACACAAAATAGAGTTTGGCGTACCTATACAGGGGGAAGAACGCTAGATCAAATAGTTAATCTTGATTCACCGAAAGATAATCATTTCCCTGAAGATTGGATAGGTTCGACAACACAAGCAAAAAATAAAGGTAGGGAAGAGATTAAAGAAGGGATCTCTTCTGTGCTAATTGATAATGAGGTTGTTAAATTTGATGAGTTAATTAATTCAAATTCAAATTATTTCCTTGGGTCAGAGCATGTGGAGAAGTTTGGTAATAATCCAATGTTGCTTGTAAAATATTTAGATTCTTCAGTTCGATTGCATTTCCAGGTTCATCCAACCGCTGATTTTGCGCAAAAGCACTTAAATTCCCCTTGTGGTAAAGCTGAGGCTTATTATGTTCTGCAAACAAGGGATGAGATTACAGATCCTTATATTTATCTTGGTTTTCAACACCCACCTAAAAAAGAGGTATTGAAATCAATGATTGAAGAGCAGCGCATTGATGATATTGCTGACTGCTTTGAAAAAATAGAAGTAAAACCAGGGGATTGTTTCTATATCCCTGGTGGTATTCCTCATGCGATTGGTGAGGGGATTTTAATTATTGAAATTATGGAACCTTCTGACTGGGCTGTTCGATTTGAGTTTGAAAAATCGGGTTATGTTATGCCTGAAGAAGCTAGGTTCATGAATCGAGACCTTGATTTTTGTTTAAATGTATTCGATTTTAAAGAGATTTCTAAGAAAGATGTTTATAAAAATTACCAGCAAGAACCTTTGCTAGTAACTCAATATAATGAATTCTCTTATAAGGAGTCTTTGATTGATTCTCGAGCGACAGAAAGCTTTAGGGTGAGTAAATCAATCGTAAAGGGAACAATAGAAAAATCAGAAAATCATTTTTACATTGCTTTAATCCTTGAAGGAGAATGTACAGTTCAATGCAATAATGAAACCCTTCATTTAAATAAATTTGATAAGTTTTTCTGTCCCCACGGTGTAGATAGTATCTCTATTACTTCTGATCATGGAGTTCAGATTTTAGAATGCTCTCCGCCGCTTGCGTGATAGAAAGTAACTTAAGATCCTGTACCTTTAATCGTGTGTTGTATTAGATTAAACACCTAAAGAAAGTACTTTAGGTGTTTTGTTTTATTGACACGTTAGTGCAATCTTAGATCCTAATAATGTAAATTGAATTGATGACTTTGTAAATATACACTGGCCTCCTGTTTGATTTAGAGAATATTGATCACTGTGTTAATTACGCCGCCTTAAACGCTCCATCCCCCCTATAGCTCTCATTGCTAACTTAAGCACTGTACTCGACTGAGTATTCGGCTTAACTCTTTGCGCTTGTTAATTCTTTGTCGTACTTTCGGCTACTTTTCCGCGCCAAAATTTTATCAAAAAAGCATCGGTTCATGCCCCAGATCTATTTCTGGTACGTATTGCCGTGCATAAATTGAGAATTCAATGTTTAAAAATTTCAAAACTGACTGGATGTCTAATGTCCGTGGTGATCTCCTTGCGGGCATCGTTGTTGCTCTCGCTCTAATCCCTGAAGCCATCGCTTTTTCTATTATCGCAGGTGTTGATCCTAAAATTGGGTTATACGCTTCTTTCAGTATTTCAGTTGTTATTGCTTTTACTGGCGGTCGCTCTGGGATGATCTCAGCTGCGACGGGTGCCATGGCACTATTGATGGTCACATTAGTTAAAGAACACGGGTTAGAATACTTGCTTGCTGTGACGGTTCTTACTGGTGTATTACAGATTTTAGCGGGTTATTTAAAACTCGGTAGCTTGATGCGTTTTGTTTCTCGCTCAGTGGTTACCGGTTTTGTGAATGCGTTAGCCATACTTATTTTTATGGCGCAACTTCCTGAATTAACCAATGTAACTTGGCATGTTTACGCCATGACAGCCGCCGGTTTAGGGATTATCTATCTGTTCCCATACCTACCGGTTATCGGTAAATTAATTCCTTCGCCTTTAGTCTGTATTATCGTATTAACTGCCATTTCGATGTCATTTAATATTGATATTCGTACCGTGGGAGACATGGGGAACTTACCTGATACCTTGCCAATTTTCTTATGGCCTGATGTGCCTTTAAACCTAGAAACGCTATTAATTATCTTGCCGTATTCTATTGGTTTGGCTGTGGTGGGTTTATTAGAATCCATGATGACAGCAACGATTGTCGATGATCTCACCGATACCAGCAGCGATAAAAACCGCGAGTGTAAAGGCCAAGGGCTTGCCAATATCTTTACGGGTTTTCTTGGTGGTATGGCAGGTTGTGCGATGATCGGACAATCAATGATTAATATAAAGTCGGGCGGCCGTGGACGTTTATCAACGTTATCTGCTGGCGTGTTTTTGTTAATTATGGTGGTTTTTCTTGGTCCGTGGTTAAAACAAATCCCAATGGCAGCCTTAGTTGCTGTGATGATAATGGTATCTATCGGTACTTTTTCATGGAGTTCAATTACTGATTTAAGAAAGCACCCAATATCAACTAATATTGTTATGTTAGCCACGGTGATTATTGTGGTAATGACGCATAATTTAGCTATTGGGGTTCTGGTCGGTGTCTTGCTTGCGTCATTATTCTTTGCTAATAAAATCAGTCGAATGATGGTGATAAAGACTAATTCGGACGCACATAAATCGCGTAAATATACCGTAATAGGGCAAGTATTTTTCGCCTCATCGGATAAATTTATTACTTCTTTTGATTTTAAAGAAGTGATCGAGAGCGTGACGATTGATTTATCGGCTGCGCATTTCTGGGATGTTACCTCAGTCTCTGCATTGGATAAAGTGGTGGTCAAGTTTCGCCGAGAGGGGACGCAAGTCGAGCTTATTGGAATGAACCAAGCAACCCAGACGATTGTTGATAAATTTGGTGTACATGACAAACCAGAAGAAGTTGAAAAACTATTGGCCGGACATTAAGGATTAGAAAATGAAAAATATAATAGCTTGTATTGATGGTTCACCGATGACGCTTGCAACGTGTGAAGCGAGTGCGTGGGTTGCATCGAAGATTAATGCGCCGCTTATCTTATTGCACGCTCTCGATAAAACGACCAGACCCGTTGTGAGCGAGTTCTCAGGACAAATTGGATTAGGTAGCCAAGAAGAGTTGCTTAATGAACTTGCAAAATTGGATGAAGCCCGCAGTAAAGTCGCACTCAAGCATGGTAAACAATTGCTGGAAGAAGCGGCTGAATGGGTAATGAATAAAGGCATTAGCCATGTTGAGCAACTACAACGTCATGGAAGTTTACTGGAAAGCCTGATTGATTTAGAAAATGAACTAAGAGTATTAGTGATTGGTAAATTAGGTGAAGAGCAGGACAGTAATAAAACGATAGGCTCTCAACTTGAGAGTGTTATTCGTTCTATTAAATCCCATACATTAGTGGTGAATGCGCCATTTTCTATCCCAACGTCTTATCTCATTGCTTTTGATGGCAGTCCAACGAGTGAAAAACTGATTGAAAAAGCAATCAATACGCCTTTGCTTTCTGGTTTAGAGTGTCATTTAGTGATGGTGGATGACTTTGCGGCAAAGAGTGCTGCTTTTGAGAAGGCTGCGATTAAATTGAAAAATGCAGGGCTTAGTGTGCATGAAGACATACTGTCAGGATCTGTTGATGATGCTTTGCTTAAGTACCAGAAAGAACATCAGATAGGCATGATGGTAATGGGGGCTTATGGGCATTCAACGCTAAGACAGTTTTTTTTAGGCAGTAACACAACCAAGGTATTAATAAAAAGTGAAGTGCCTTTATTGTTAATACGTTAATTATTGATATTTAAGTAGAAAGTTAGAAATGAATGAAACGCCTAAAGTGAGTTTCTTTAGGCGTTTTTTATAGGTATTACAGACTTTTACTGTAGGCTGGGTAGTCAATATAACCTTGTTCATTACCGCCAAATAACGTATTGCCATCTAATGTAGCGAGGTCATGATTGTTTTCTAAACGTGATACCAAGTCTGGGTTTGATACGAATGGGCGACCAAAAGCGATAAGATCGGCATAGCCTTTATTTAGGATCTCATTTGCACGTTCTTGTGTGTAGCTACCTGCAACAATAATAGAATTGGTGAACCGTTTTCTTAGTTCAATGCGGAAGTTTTCAGGAATAACAGGCGCATCGTCCCAATCTGCTTCAGATAAATGCAAATAAGCAATATCACGAGATTGTAATTCTTTTGAAGCGTCAAGAATGGTTGGCACAATATCAGGGCAATCCATGTCTTTAAATGTAATGAAGGGAGCAAGGCGAACACCAACTTTATCGGCACCGATCTCTTTACTTACTGCGTCAACAACTTCAAGTAGAAAACGAAGACGGTTCTCACGAGAATCCCCATACTTATCCGTTCTATGGTTAGAGTTAGTACGAAGAAATTGATCAATTAAATATCCGTTACCGCCGTGTATTTCAACACCATCAAAACCGGCTTCGACTGCGCGTTTTGCAGAGTAGGCGAAATCTTGAATGACACGATTGATGTCTTCATGAGTCATTGCTCGCGGCTGGATACAATCAACCATATTACCGTTACCTTGTTCATCCGAAATCCACACTTTGGTTTCGACAGGAGCGAGAGCAGATGGCGCAATAGGCAATTCACCTTTTTGGAAAGTAGGATGAGATACACGGCCTACATGCCAAAGCTGACAGAACATAGCCGAACCTTGAGAGTGAGCAGCTTTGGTTATTGGTTGCCATCCTTTTACTTGTTCATCGGTATAAACTCCTGGGGTAAATGAGTACCCTTGGGAGTCATCTGAAATTTGAGTCGCTTCAGAGATAATTAATCCGGCAGTTGCACGTTGCTTGTAGTAGGTCGCCATCATGTCATTTGGAATGTTACCCGGCTGGCTAGTACGTGCGCGAGTCATTGGAGCCATGACAACTCGATTTTGTAAGTTCAGATTGTTTAGTTTTGTTTTTTTAAATAATGAATTCATGATTGTATGCCTCTTTGTTTTTTCATCGTAAGTATTGAAGAAGTCTTAGTCGTTTTTTAATGTGAAATTTGTATTCTGTTAATTAATTAGGGCACCACCATCAACATCGATGATTGAACCTGTCATGTATGGATTTGCAATTGCCATCACATAGGCCATCGCAATATCTGAAGCTTGACCAATGTGCCCAACAGGTAAATTTTGTTTTGCGTTGTCATACATAGATTTGCGATTTTCCTCATCCATATTTTGATAAGCCGTAGTGGCTGTTAATCCGGGACTTACCGCGTTGACTCGTATTGGTGCAAGCTCTTTCGCAAGTACTTTGGTTACGATTTCTAATGCAGCATTCATTGCTGATTTTACATAGGTATTTGCCACAACTTTACGTGACAGCATCCCCGTTGTAAGGGTGATAGAACCATTGGGTTTTAGGTATCGAGCTGCATTTTTTGCCGCATGAATTGAACCCCAAAACTTAGTATCAAAGGCGTTTTTTGCTTCTTCGGTAACCACATCAACTACTTTTCCTGATGGTGCGAATGAGCCAGCAGTAATCACAAGATGATCAATAGGACCGATGGATTCAAAATAATGATGAACCGAGTTTTCATCACTGATGTCTAGCCCGGTAGATCGACTGGCAACATGAACAATATTACTTTCATTAGTGAAATGTTGGGCTACAGCCTCCCCAATCCCTGATGTTCCGCCAATGATGACGAACGTAGTTTTGCCTTGATTCATAATGCGTTCCTTCTGAAATCGTAGTGAGATAGTGCGGTACATGGGAATTATTCAGAGTAAAGATAGAAATAAAAACCCTGAAAAAATAAGTACTAGACTTTCTATTCTCTGTACTAATTTGTAATCAAAAATACCTATGTCCTCTGTTGTTAAACAAAAGGAAATGTTGTTGATACTGCCTTGGCATGAGGGGTCTTTTTTTATTTTTGAATTTAAAAGCATCCTAATGTTCCTTTGTTATAAGGCTCAGGTTATGAGCCTTTTTAGAAGGGGAGAAATTAACTAAGATTAGGAGTTACTTGTATTGGAGATAGCTCTTTTCTATTTGCTTTCGCAATGAATAGTAAACCTATGATAGGGACGACTACGGCAGCAAAAGGGATCATGCTTGCACCGAGCTGACTATCAAGCACCATTCCGCCTAAGAAACCACCGAACGCATTTGCTAAGTTAAATGCAGATATGTTTGCTGTCGCTGCAAGCTCTTGACCTTCACCGCCGTGATTCATTACTCGAAGTTGCATAGCGGGTACATTCGCAAATGAGGCAATACCAAAGATAAACGCAGCAATAACAAAGAGGATCTTGTTATCAACAACCAGGCCAACAACAATTAATGAAATGATCATTGCAACAGCCCAGAACATAGATGCTTTGTTTAGGTTTTTGTCAGAAGAGCGACCCCCTAAAATATTACCAATGATTATGCCTGCACCAACAATCACTAAAATCCATGTTACAGCGGCTTCACCATAACCCGTTGTATGCATAGCAATAGGCGCAAGGTAACCATACAGAGTCATAAAACCAGACCATGATAATGCAGTGATCGCTAAGCTAATGATCAACATTGGATTTTTGAATGCAGCAAGCTGAGTTTTAATGTCTTTCGCTTCACCGTGTCCTGTTGATTTAATTGAGGTTAGAATTGAAATCATTGCAATGGCACCAAAGGCTGCAACTGTAAAGAAAGTCGTGTGCCATCCGAACTGTAAACTGATCCAAGTACCAGCAGGAACCCCTAGAACATTGGCAAGCGTTAAGCCCGCAAACATTTGACCTACAGCACGTCCAGCCATTTTTTCAGAGACTAAATTGGTCGCAACAACAGCACCAATGCCATAAAAAGGCCCTTGAACAAGACCCGCAACAACGCGGCTAATGAGTAGTAAGTGATAGGTCGGCGCTAATGCTGATAAAATATTACCGATAATAAATAGAGCCATTAATCCTGTTAAAACAAGCTTCTTATTAAAACGGGCTAAATAAATGGTTAAGATAGGACCGCCAATAACAATGGCTAATGCATAGGCACTGATTAAGTAGCCAGCTTGCCCTTCAGTAATAGACAGTGACGTAGCTATTTGCGGAAGGATACCCGCAATAACAAATTCAGCAGTGCCAATTGCGAAGGCCGCTAATGTTAATATCCAGACTTGAAATGGCATTTTTTCTTTATTCATGATGTTACCTTTAACTTATTTTATTGTTGTGACCTAATGATGATGATTATATACATTCGCTTTAATTTGATAATTGAGTAAAATATAAAATCATTATTCAGGTTTTCTGAATAATGATGATTGGCAATATATAAGATTGAAATAATCGAGAAGGTGGCAATGGATAAGTTTTCTGATATGACAATGTTTGTGAGTGTCATCAAGCATCAAGGGTTGGCGGCGGCTGGGCGAGAGTTGGGTCTTTCTCCTGCAACGATGACAGCAAGATTACAGGGCTTAGAAGAGCGATATGGTGTAAAGCTACTGAATCGAAGCACAAGGCATATATCCCTTACCGATTCTGGTTACCTGTATCATAAGGCGTGCCTTGAGATCCTTGATAATGTAAAAGAGACAGAGAACCTGATATTAAATGGGGTGAAAGAAGTAAAAGGGTCACTTAAAATCAGTGCGCCAAAAGACATTGGTAAGCAATATATCCTTCCTATTTTGTCTGAGTTTTGTGAAAAATACCCTGAGGTGGTGCCGTATTTATATTTGAATGATGATGTTTCAAATATTGCTGAATCAGGCATTGATATTGTGGTTCGATACGGAGAACTCGCTGATAGTAGTTTGATATCTCGACGGTTATCGTCAAGCCATCGAGTATTATGTGCATCACCTAAATATCTAGCAAAGTATGGTACGCCGTTAACGCCACAAGATTTAGTCAATCATAATTGTCTTGCTATGGTGCGCAGTAACGAAGAGCTTAAAACGTGGCATTTTCAAGATACAGATAAGAAGAATGTAATAACGGTATTACCTAAACGATTTTCAGATGATGGTGAAGTCGTTCGATATTGGGCATTAGAAGGCTCAGGCATTGCTTTGAAGTCGATATTAGATGTGCAGGATGATATTAATAACTTACGCCTTGTGACGGTGCTTAATGGTTATATGGCAAATTTCAATACATCGACGTCGGTATCAAGCGCCGATTTGAATGTGGTATACATTAGTAAAAAATATCAGCCAAAACGAATTCGATTATTTTTAGATTTTCTTTTTGAAAGGTTTGGTGCGTTGAAAGCGAATGAATAAATTTGAAAGGCTAATAAAAAACACTGAGCCAAAGGGGTGACTCAGTGTTTATCTGTTAGGGGCTATTGTTACGATCTCGTGTTTACATCATCACCAAACTTGCCGTTCCTAAGAAAGCAAAGAAGCCGACCACATCCGTGACTGTGGTTAAAATAACAGAACCAGCAAGCGCAGGATCTAACTTAAACTTATCTAAGGTGATAGGAATAAGAACCCCAAATAGAGCCGCCGTAATAATGTTTACAATAATGGCGAGTGAAATTGTGGCACCTAACGCGAACGACTGGAACCAAGCACCAGCAAGACCACCGATGATTAATGACCATAACAAACCGTTGATTGAGCCAATCCCCAATTCATTCTTTAATAATGCAAAACGGTTACCAGGGGTGATTTGATTTAGTGCCATTGCACGAACCATTAAGGTTAATGTTTGGCTGCCAGCAATACCGCCCATAGAGGCCACGATTGGCATTAATACTGCCAGTGCAACGACTTGGGTGATGACATCTTCAAATAACCCAATCGTTACAGACGCTAATATTGCAGTCAAAAGATTAATACCAAGCCACACACCACGTTTTTTTGAACTCTTAAGGATAGGAGAGAAAAGATCGTCCCCTTCATCCATACCGGTACCGGCCATTAAACGAGTTTCGTAAATTTCACGTTGGGTATTAATCGCAAATTGCCAATCAAGTTGCCCAATTAAAACGTTATCGTCGTCGATAATCGCCACACTGGGTACGGCTGAGTGTTCAACGGCTTCAATACTTTCATTGAGAGGTTGGTGCACATTAAGAACTAAGCAATCTTCTAATTTCAATGTGTTGATTTTAACTGAATCATCAGCAGTCAAAATATCTGTGTATTGCACAATACCGTGAAATTTATGCGCTCGGTTAATCAAGTGCATATATTGATGCGACTGAAATAAATTAGTTTTTAATAGTTTTTTAGCTCGCCCAACACTGACATTAAAAGGTAATGTTGCAATTTTTCGGTCAGCCCAGTGACCTACTTCGTCATCTTCATACTGTTTTGCATCATCATATAAATCGAGTTCATCACGGCTGATGAGTTGCAAAGCAAGGCTGAAAATATCGTCAGGGAGAGATTCTGCCCACTCAATTAACGATAAGTTATCCAGTTTAGCTAAGGTGAAGTTTAACTCTGCTTCTGACAGCTCTTCTAGAATGGCGACACGAGCATCAGCACGCATTTCTGTTAATACATCAATGTGCATTTCGAGTGGCAGACGACGCCATAACTGCACACGTTGATCAACAGGGAAGGCTTCTAATATACGAGCAAATGAACCGTTATCTAAGCCATTTTCAACGTATTCACCGAGAAGTTTAAATTGTTCTTCTTGCTCTACGTTAAAAAGCGTCTCAATTTGAAAGGATAGGTCTTGATGTTCGTTCAATGTCGTACTCCATTGGCGGCAGCAGTATTCAAAAAATAATAAGTAAAATATTAAATGCGGTAGTCAGTTATTGGAATTTAACTACTTTTTATAGCAGATTTTTTAAATGAATTGTAAAAACCAGCTATTTAGAAAGAAAGATAGCCTATATATAAGCTAAAGAAAATAGGAAAAATGCAACGCGATGCTTTTAACGAACTAATTTTGTTACTTTTATTTATTATAAAAGAACATAATTTAATCAATTAGGGTGAAGGGATGAAAAGTTGTCAGGTTAGAAAATCGTGAATTCCATTTGTACCGAACCAATAAAGCAGGCTGAACGACATAATCCGCAGCCATTACACAATGAAGAGTCAACGGTCGGTAACTTTCTTGGTTCGATAATTATCGCATTTTGTGGGCAGGCATCCGCACACACTTCGCATCCGCCAGACAATTTATTATTACAACTGGAAAGGAATTTTGGGCGTAAATTAATCGTCCCTTTCTTTTCTCCAAGTGCACCTGACTCACAGCTTGATTGACACTCACCACAAAGCGTACAGTGATTATAATCAAGGTTTAATTGAGGGCGATTATCAACCATTTCAATCACGTGTTGAGGGCAGGATGAACTGCAGGTTTCACATGATTGGCATAATTCCATGAACATCCCTTCCTCAACCGCGTAAGGTGGTCGAGGAACCGTGGGCTTAATGGCCTTCTGAGATGATTCTTTTAGCGATTTATTGGCACCTGATAATAACCCACGAAATAATCCTCGTCGGCTAACCGTGTTATGCTCTAAATAAGAACGATAATAGTTTTCATCTCGTTTGTCGGACATTAGAAATACAGCTTATATTGATGAGGCGTTATATTAAATTCTTCTTGTAATGCAGTTAACCAATCAAAAGTAATGGAAGATAACGAGGTATATATCTCTGTGGTTGCATTTTTTTGAACTAATTCTAAATAATGATAGGCCCAAGGTAATAAATGTTCAGAAAGTAACTCAGAGATAACGTCTTCGCTTTTACCTTGTTCTATCATCATTGCCATTGCTAACAAAGAAAGCCCAAACTGATCTTCTGGCTCTCTCATTCCGGTATTTAACTCGATATTATGTGTTAATAGAAATTGGCGGAAGCGTAATGTCGAATCGCCAAAAATAACTTGCTCTCTGTCTAGGTAAACCGATCCCCAAGGTGGAGCGGGCATGACGTCACAGCCTTCAAATAATTGTTGGAAGTCACTAGCGATAAAGTCTTTGTCAGTATTTTCATAGGCATAAATAAAGTCTGAAAATCCAGAGTCGTTCAAATCCTCACTGTTTTTTATTATCTCTATGTATTGAGTATTATTCTCATTATTTAGAGGGTAATAGAAGAAACTGCCTAATATTTTTGCTGCTGCGCTTATACTTTCCATTAATACTCTTATATAAATTGTAATCAACAAATAAATCCTACTATAAAATTACTGCCTTTTATTTGTTTTCGCTCAAAAAATAAAGACATATAATTTACAGATATATTAATAGTAGATAAATAATGTGACTTAGATAATGCAAATGAATAAAAAATCAACTATTGATATTAATATTTTTACTCTATTACATTTGATTGATCAAAAACAATGTTTATTTATGTGGAAAAATTAAATTATATTAATGACTACCCCAAGAGAGGTAGTGATCGTAATGATAATAATTTCCATCGGAATATATCAGTCATAGATATATAATATAGAGAATGTCGATACATGAAATTAAAACAATTGCTAACGCCAAAGATAAGCCGTCGTCACTTTGTTAAGGGTGGTTCTATATTCGGTGGATTCGCCGCGGTTACCAGTGGTATTACACTGCCTTTTTTATCTCGTTCGGCAGTTGCGGCACCGCAAGCCCCAGTGAGTGAAGATAAAGTCGTTTGGAGTGCGTGCACAGTTAACTGTGGTAGTCGCTGCCCATTACGTATGCACGTTTCTGATGGTGAAATTAAATGGGTTGAAACCGATAATACCGGTAATGACGAATATGGTAATCATCAAGTAAGAGCTTGTTTACGTGGACGTTCTATGCGTCGACGTGTTTATAATCCAGACCGTTTAAAGTACCCAATGAAGCGTATTGGCGCTCGTGGTGAAGGTAAATTTAAACGTATTACGTGGGATGAAGCGTTTACTGAAATTGCAAATAATATCAATCGTATTAAGAAAGACTACGGTAATGAAGCGATTTATCTAAACTACGGCACTGGCACATTAGGTGGCACGGTAACGAAATCTTGGCCTCCAGGTGGCAGTTTGATTGCTCGTTTAATGAATTTAAATGGCGGTTACCTTAACCATTATGGTGATTATTCTACAGCGCAAATTGCTGAAGGCTTAAGCCATACTTATGGTGGCTTTGCAGCAAACAACTCTCCTTCTGATTTAGAGAATACGAAGTTAATCGTCCAATTTGGTAACAACCCTGCTGAAACTCGTATGTCTGGTGGTGGTGTGATTCACCATTTCATGGAAGGTAAAGCGAAATCGAATGCGCGTATGATAGTGGTTGATCCTCGTTATACCGATACTGCGGGTGGCCGTGAAGATCAGTGGATCCCTATTCGTCCGGGAACCGATACGGCATTTGTTGCTGCGATGGCTCATGTGATGATTAAGGAAGATTTGGTAGACCAAGCGTTCCTTGATAAATACTGCGTTGGTTATGATGAAAAAACATTACCTGAATCGGCACCAGCAAACAGCGATTATAAATCTTATATCTTAGGTTTAGGTGGTGATAATACGGAAAAAACACCTAAATGGGCTTCAACAATCACGGGGATCCCTGAAGATATTATTATCAAGGCTGCTCGTGAAATTGGCTCAACAAAGCCTTGTGCTATTATTCAAGGTTGGGGTTTACAACGTACTGCTAATGGCGAGATCGCTTCTCGTGCAATTTCAATGTTGTCACTACTTACCGGTAATGTCGGTATTAACGGGGGTGGTACTGGTGCTCGTGAAGGAAGTTCTAGCATTCCATTTGTTCGTTTCCCTACGCTAAGTAACCCGATAGAAGCATCTATTCCTATGTTCCTTTGGACAGACGCTATTGTTCGTGGACCTGAAATGACGGCCACAGAAGATGGTATTCGAGGAAAAGAAAAACTAGATGTGCCTATCAAGTTCATTTGGAACTATGCGGGTAACTGTATCATCAACCAACATGCCGATATCAACCGCACGCACACCATCTTACAAGATGATAGCGCTTGTGAAATGATCGTTGTTGTTGATAATCACATGACATCTTCTGCTAAATACGCCGATATCGTACTGCCTGATTTAACAACGTCTGAGCAATCTGATTTCTGTATGGATGCATCGGCTGGCAACATGCCTTATTTCATTTTTGCTTCTCAAGCGATCAAACCTCAATTTGAAGCAAAAAGCATTTATGACATTTGTACGGGTCTTGCTGATAAGTTAGGCGTGAAAGAAGCGTTTACTGAAGGGCGAGATCAAGAAGGTTGGTTACGTCACTTGTATCAACTGACTCGCGCACAAGATCCAACGTTACCTGAGTTTGACGCGATGCGTGAGCAAGGGATCTACAAACGTAAAGTTGAAGAGCATTTTGTTGCTTATAAAGATTTCCGTCATGATCCTGAAGCAAATCCGCTAAATACACCAACAGGAAAAATCGAAATCTATTCAGAGAAACTGGCTGAGTTAGCTGACGCATGGACATTAAAAGACGATGAAGTGATTCACCCTCTTCCAATCTATGTACCTAACTTTGAAGGGTATGAAGAATCAAAAACAGGTAACTTCCCGCTTCAATTAACGGGCTTCCATTACAAAGCACGTGCTCACTCAACTTATGGCAACGTGAGTGTCTTGAAAGATGCCGCACCACAAGAAATGTGGCTTAACCCAATGGATGCTAAACAACGTGGCATCAACAATGGTGATTTAATCCGTATTTTCAATGACCGTGGTGAAGTACATATCGCAGCAAAAGTAACACCGCGAATTCTTCCAGGGGTTGTGGCATTAGGCGAGGGTGGCTGGTACGCACCAGATGGTCAGCGAATCGATCATGGTGGTTGTATCAACGTACTGACTACGCAACGTCCAAGTCCATTGGCAAAAGGCAATCCGCAACATACTAATTTAGTAGATGTGCAACTGGTTAAGAAGGCATAAGGGTTAAACAATGAAACAATACGGCTTTTATATTGATTCAAGTAAGTGTACTGGTTGCAAAACATGCCAACTTTCTTGTAAAGACAACAAAGATTTAGATGTGGGTGTAAACTTTCGCCGCATTTATGAATACGCAGGTGGAGATTGGCTAAAAGAAGGCGAAATCTACCGCCAGAGTGTGTATTCATACTATCTTTCAATTGCATGTAACCATTGTGATGAACCGGCGTGTACTAAAGTGTGCCCATCAGGAGCGATGCATAAGCGTGAAGATGGTTTTGTAGTTGTTGATGAAGAAATCTGCATCGGGTGTAAATATTGCACCATGGCTTGTCCTTACGGCGCGCCACAATACGATGAAGAAAAAGGTCACATGACTAAGTGCGATGGGTGTTATGAACGTGTAGGTCAAGGTTTAGAGCCTATTTGTGTTGGTTCTTGCCCATTACGTGCATTGGAATTTGGTCCAATCGCGGAGCTACGTGCTAAGTACGGTACAAATGCTGATGTTGCACCATTACCATCATCATTGATCACCAAACCAAACATCGTCATTAAACCTAACCGTAACGCTCGTCCTACTGATGATCAAACCGGTCATCTAGCAAACCCTAAGGAGGTATAACATGGCTTGGCATGAATGGCCGTTGATTTTATTCACGGTACTCTCTCAAACCGCTGTCGGCGCTTTCTTAGTATTAGGCTGTGTTACGTTAAGTGGCAAACTATCAAAAGATGAAGATACGCGTTTACATCGCAGTATGTTTTTTCTTTGGGCATTAATGGGTTTAGGTCTAATGGCATCTATAATGCATTTAGGCAGTCCATTTAGAGCGTTTAATGCACTTAATCGCGTGGGTAGCTCATGGTTATCTAATGAAATTTTCGCATCAAGTTTATTCTTTGCAGCAGGTGGCTTTTATTGGTTACTTAACGTATTAAATAAAGGGTCTGAAAGTGTGAAAAAAGCGTTATTGTTGCTAGCGATGTTGATTGGCGCTGGTTTCATGTACGCCATGATTAAGGTGTACCTTATCAATACCGTTCCAACGTGGAACAGTGTTTATACACCATTAACGTTTCTACTAACCATGACTATTTCTGGATTGGTATTTGCCCATACTTTATTGGTGGGTTCAAAGCATAACCATCGTGATCTTGATAATGTATTACCGACGGTTGCTGCGATTGCATTAGCGATCAGTGTGATTGTGACGATCAGCCAAATGATTGGTCTTAGTCATGTATCATCTGCGATTGTTGAAGCGTCAGATCTCATTCCAAACATGATGACCCTGCAGGTACTACGCATTGGTCTGTTGTTTATTGGTTTTGCGTTAATGTTCTCGCCACGTTTACTTTCAAGTAAGCCTGCGCTACCAATGATGCTACTTAGCTTTGGTTGTGTGCTGGTTTCTGAATTAATTAATCGCGGTGTATTTTATGGATTGCATATGTCGGTTGGCATGTAAGCACTCATAAAATAAATAAAGAACTCGTTGATTTATATTATGGCAATAATGATTTTTCGTTGTTGCCATTTTTATGAGATAAAAAAGAAGGACTCAATTGAGTCCTTCTTTTTTTTAAGAGAGAGGTTACTTACACGCTTTTTGTCACCATTTTAGGATTAATATTGGTAATTTGTTCGATAAGTTCAGCTTTCTCGCTCTTTTCTTGCCATACCAAATACAATGCCTGTTCCATCACTGGAGCCCCTTCGACTAAATAAAGCTCCTTATTTTCAACGTTTTGGTTAATCACTGGTGCAGGTAAATAGCCAACACTTGTGTGAGTCAGTAAATAATCTAACGCCATTTTAGAAGAGTGACTGTGTAAAATCGGTGTTTTTTGTAATTCAGTGATTTTACTGTGTTGGATGGCGAAACGAGCCCCCCAATCCAAATAAACTAATGGCATGGTTTGTGTGCTTGCTAACGTACAATTCAGCTCTTTAGACACTAATTGAAGTTGATAATCTCTGATTTTAAAGACTCGGATCCCATCAATTTTAGGGGGTTCACTTGTTATAAAGAGATCAACGCTTTTATCTAATAATGCTTTTGCGAGATCTTGACGAGGTATCGACTCTAAACGTAAAGCCAAACCTGGTATCGTTTCGTAGATACTATTAATCCAGTCAGAAATACCATCAAATTCCCAAATTAAAGCACTTGCCCCGATGGTTATTTGCGAGTTGTATTCTTCCGTTAGCGCGACATCTTGTTTAGCTCGCCCCCACGTTTGCAAAATAGCTTCAGCATAAGGAAGTAAACGTTCGCCCGCAGCCGTAAGTTGTACATTATGGCGTTGACGCGTAAAAAGAGGATTCCCTAATTGCGATTCTAATTGGCGAACGCGAAAACTTACAGCGGATTGGGTAAGAAATAAATGCTCTGCAGCACGCCCAAAATGACGCGTTTTTGTGACTTCTAAGAAGGTTTTAAGCAGATCCGTATCCAATGTTTTCATCTCTTTGATGGTGATATTGCCAACAATAAAATATTTTGATTGAAAGCGCTAATATTTTTTGTTGTACAACGAGCTCACTCTGAATTACATATACGTTTCTTGTGGTCACGAAGAAGCATCAATGCGAACTCTTACTAAATTTTATGATGACAAAAACTTCAAAAGAGGTTTTAGTCGTAGTGGTTTCACAATCCGCGAAGCGTTGATTTTAGAAACTTATGGTCGAACAATGCAATCATTACTAAACGGTGTAGTGGTAGCTGAATCAGAAGCTGAATTACGATTTGTTGAGCAAGTACAGCATCAGCCTGCTGCGATTTCAGAATTTGCACAATGTTGGTTGAAGTATCAAAATAAGATTAACTTTAAACCTAAGTACTATACGTTGTGTGGCACTCAGCGTTCATCAGATGACAGTTCTGATGATCACAGTGATTCGTCATCAGATGATCTTGATTAGATAAAATTTTCTAATATTAAATAAAAGCCGAATACTTTTTTAGTATTCGGCTTTTTTATTGGGCTGGTTTTACCCTGAAATCTATTTATTTCAAATAAGGTGAAAGTTCTTTTGCCATAAACTCAGCAATCCACGGTTGTGCTTCTGGTTTTGGGTGAAGCCCATCCTTCATCATCCATTCTGGTTTTATAATTATGTGTTCTAAAAAAAAGGGCAGTAAAGCAATGTCATGCTTTTCACTAAGTTTAGGATAAAGTGAACCAAACGCTTGGCTATAACGTTTACCATAGTTAGGTGGCACTTGAATTTGCATTAATAGAGGTTGGGCGTTAGCGGCTTTAATCTGAGCAAACATATTTTCTAAATTGGCATTTATTTTTTGTGGTGGAAAACCACGTAAGCCATCATTTGCGCCTAGCTCAATTAATACATAATTAGGTTTGTGTTGGGATAACAAGGCCGGTAGGCGGTTTAATCCATTTCCTGTGGTGTCACCTGAAATACTGCCGTTAACTACCTCTGTAGGCTTATTTAGTTTATTTAATTTAGCAGGCAATAACGAAGGCCAACTTTGCTCTATTGGCATATTGTAACCAGCACTTAAACTATCACCAAGGATAAGAAGCGTTTGGCTATATGCATTTTGTAATGGAAAGTATAGGCTAGCAAGAAGAACTAGAAATAAAGTAAAAATACGACGCATAATATACAAGCTCAGTAGATATGATGAGACATACAATGATAAGGATGAGAACATATTGCAATATTTATTTTAATTTGAAAGGGATCGAAGTATGTCTTTCAAATTAAAACATCATTAACGATAGATATCGTGACTCAAGTAGCAGCTTGTTTACCAATAAGGATATTGAAAACCTCGTGCAGGATAAAACTAAAAATAATACGAAATCAGTTATTACAAAAACCATGTTGATATTATTTCAATCTTTGATATTTATGCTTATTTATATCAGTAATAATTGGTATGCAGAACATCAAGGGATAACTCGAAGTATTATTACTGAATTTGATTTAGCTCTTCCTTTTACTGAATGGATGATCATCCCTTATTTAAGTTCTGCTATTTATTTCTTGCTTGCCTTTTTTTATGTTAATGATTCTAAAAAGTATCAACAATTAAATCAAAATATGTTACTTGCCGTTTTAATCTCAGGGTGGTGTTTTTATTTATACCCACTCTATTTTGGCTCGGTTGAGTTGGTGATTAATTACCCTTGGGAGCTTGGTTTTGATTTGGTGTATTTTTTTGATAAACCTTATAATCAAGCACCTTCTTTGCATATTATCTACGGCATTTTATTATGGTTCTCATTATTTGGGCGACTCAATAGTACACTCAATTGGGTCATTACGGTGAGTATTGCATTAATGTTGGTATCAACACTATTTACTTACCAACATCGGATTCTTGATGTGATTAGCGGAGTTGCTGTTGCTGTTGGTGTTATCTGCTTCACTCGATATTATCTGTTGAGCTATCTGTCACAAGTCTATTTATCGTTAGCATCAACCTGTTGGTTATTGAGTATGATATTGACGCTCGTTAATCCGATATTAAGTCTATTGTTTGGCTATTTATCAATAGGATTTGGCCTGCTATTCATTGCTTATTTTATGAATAAACCTTATGTGCTTGGTAAGCGTCGGAATGGCACAATAGGGATGATCTATCTTGTTTGTCTATTTCCTTATCGATTTGTCTATTGGTTTATGTGGAAGATGCGTTCTTGGGTTGATAAACAGCCAGTCGTTTCTATCTTGCCATGGTTAAGTGTTGGCCGACGATTATCGAAGTTCGATGAACGAGAAAAATTTACACATGTTATTGATTTGAGTTCAGAGCTATCACTAATGTCGACTCTTCATTACGATGATGCCTATCAAAGCGATAATCAATATAGATATTTACCTTTATTAGATTTACAGCCGATCACAATGGTTGATGCGGTGCTTTTTTGTGAATCTATAGAAATGATAAAAAGAAATAATGAAGTTTTTTCTGTTTATGTACATTGTACGATGGGGATTAGTCGCAGCTATGCCATGATCGCAAGTTATCTTGTGCGATCAGGCGAATGTGAACCGTGTGATGTTAAGGCGTATTTATCGACTTTAAACCCCCATGTTATGTTGAGAGAGTGTTATTTAGATCAAGAGCTACTACAAAAATTAAGTGAATACAGCGTAGAGAAAGATAAGCTATGAGCCCTAATTTAATTTTTATGTTGATAATGTTTATTTTTATCTCTGTTGCTACGGTTGCTGCTTTTATCAAAAAAGAATCTCTTAGTTCTGAGTTTTATTTACGTGTTAGATCATGGTGGTGGATGCTATTTGTGCTCACTCTCTTTGTGTTATTGCCTATTTCATGTATGCCTTTATTTATTTTATTCTTAGGGTTAATGGGGGCTCAAGAAATAGCAAAGGTGAGTCGATTAAACGCCTTAACAACCCGTGCTTTGATAATATCAATGACGCTACCAATACTACTAAGTTATTGGTCTTTTTATATTATGCTGATAACTGGAGTTATAGGGTTTACTTGCGCTCTAATTTGTCTTTTTATATCCCAAAACGAGTTGGTGACAGGAAGAAATAATAAGGTTGCCCCATTGCTAAGCATTATGGTTTTACTTGCTGTTTTTCTTTTCTCTTTTACCCTATTACTTAGTCATAAAGAGAGTGAAGTAGCGATGAGTTATGTGTTATATCTTATTTTTGTGACGCAATTTAATGATGCGATTCAATATTTTGTTGGTAAACAATTTGGTAAACACCAATTGTGTTCAACAATAAGTCCTAATAAAACGGTGGAAGGGGCAATTGGAGGTGGGTTAATTGTATCAGTGTTAGCGACTATCCTTGCTTTATTTATTACCCCTTTTTCTTTAGTCTCAGCCATAGCGATGAGTTTTACCTTAACAACATTAGGCGTTTCAGGAGATGTCTGTGTTTCATGGGTAAAGCGTAAGTTTGGTGTTAAAGATATGGGGACTTTACTCCCTGGGCACGGTGGACTGCTTGATCGTATTGATAGCTTACTGTTAGCTACGCCAATATTTCTACTTATTGTCGAGCTTTTAATACTTTAGTAACCAAACGTGAAGGTAAGCAGTTTAAAAGCGTAACGAGTAGCTTCATTCTTAAAGGGAAAATACTGAGACCCGCTTTCTGCTTAATGGCTTTGATTATACAATTTACGGCTTGATATTCTTCTAATAAAAAGGGTTTATGAGAGGCATCTCCTCCATTTAATTCTCTGAGTTTTTGGGTGTTTATATAACCCGGTGCGATAGCCGTTACATTGATATTATGTTTTGTTAAGGTTGTTGCATAGTGCTTTGTTTGTGTAATCATATCGGCTTTTAAGCGACTATAAAGTGTTGGTGAAGAAGATCGCACTAACCCTGCGATTGAAGAGATGGTTACCAAATGACCGTAGCCTTGAGCGGTCATTTTTTGTGATGCTAGCTTAAAACAGAGATTAAACCCTGTTTCGTTTACCAACTTCATTTCATTTTGCTCATCCTGAGTGAGATCTAAACGCCTTTCATTAAAATACTTTCCGGCACAATAGATCAGAATATCCATTGGACTTTTTTTTAACGAATCAAAAAATTTAATGACTTCATCATAATGGCTCACATCTACATTTATCAGGAATAAGGAGGGTGTTATTAGCTCTACTGGTACCTTGGTAATATCTCGTCCACAAATAACGACTTGATTGCCTGTATTTAGATAATACCTTGCTAGAGCGAGGCCAATTCCACTTGTTCCACCAATAATGATTACATTCATGTGGCTTCCTACTTTTTGTGTTGATTAAATGCCATAGAGGCTTTGTGGTAACCATAATCCCATTGAGCTTGCATCATTGTACGAAATTGATCATAGCTTGGGGTTTCAAGCTCTATTTGGTTGGATAAGCATTGTATCTTTTTATTGATTTGATGGGCTTTGAGTCTCTTTGGTGAGTCGGCTGTATCGATCCAAATATCTTGTGCCCTGCGTGGAATAGTTTGTTGAACATCATTAGGGTTATAGCCTAGAAGATGTAAAAAAGCGGGGATGGCACTAAAGCTTGAGAAAGGCTGTTTTTCTTCTAGTGAGAGCATTGTTGAACAATGTTGAGCAAGATGAAAAGGCACTAGATCCAACATTCCTCCCATGTAGTTATTTCCTGCAACTGAGTATGGGGGTAAATAATAAATATCAGACACTGAGATACGAATCGCATTCTGAAAAGAGACAGAATCTTCTTTTTTAAAAACGTTTTTGATAAGAGAAGAATGAGGGGTATAGGGGGCTTTTGATAAAGCTGAAATTCCCTTGTTATTGCTAAAAACAACTTCTTCAAATAGAGGTGAAGAGTGTCTTTTTGTCCCGACTTGGCTTTCATTAAAGCAGAGTTTTGAGCCAATTATCGCAATGGTACAGCTGTTTGAAGCGTAATTAGGAATGAAAGGGAACAAAGGCTTTGTTTCATCATCGATCGTAAAAATCGCATCGTGATGGAGGTCGGGGAAAATATCTGTTGCTTTACGATGGAGATACCGTTTACCAAGATCGAGAAAGAGCTTGATAAGCGAATGCCTCCTATTACATTGAATTCGTTGAGACATCTGGTGTAGTTCATGACTTAACAGTGCTTCTTTTTGCTCTTCAATTGAGTTAAATGATCCAATAATACCTGCAGCGATAGCACCGCCACAGGTGGCAAAAATAGCATCGGGGTGTTTGTTAGAGTCAATGGCTGCTGCATACATTCCAAGATAATAACCAAATCGTGAACCACCACCAGACATTAGCATCGTATGTTCAAATGTTTTATCTTTATGCTTCCCTGGTATTTGGTTACTCTTGGTATTTGGCTTCATGCTTAGAGACTCTTTTGAGCAATAGATACGGTAAATATGCCACTAGGGTCAATGTCCATATCCACTTTTGTTAATCCTACTTCTGTAACTAAAGCGTCCATTTCGGCTTGAGAACGACAGCGCATAATCCATGGTTCCCCTCTGTGATTATTGAGGGTTCTGCCTATAAACTCTTGCTGTGGGTGCCAAGGTTGATTGGTATAAAGTAAATAACCACCGGGAGCTAGTTGATTAATCATACCCTCTAACGCCGTTTTGATTATGGTGTTATCAGGAAAGAGTTCGAATAGCCCTGAAACAATAGCAAGATCGTAGTTTGATTTATTAAGATAACTTTCTTTAGAAAATGCATCGGCTTGAATAGAGGTGGCGCGTGTTTCTAAATTCATGGTTTCAATACGTGAAGCCATTATTTGAATATTTGATGGGTCAAAGTCTCTCATTTCAACAGAGATCAGAGGATTTGATTCCATAAGGTCAAATAGGTAACGACCATTACCACTTGCGATATCAAGTACATGGAATGTTTGTGTGGCATCAATGTATTTTTTGAGTAGCTCGGCGATGATTACTTTTCTACAGCGAATGCCTTGCCAGCCTGGGCTATCGAGATAAATTCTATCCACTATTTTACCAACAAAGGTGTTCCCTTGTGCCTTATTAGTATAAACATTATCGAGTGATTGGCCTGAATCGAATCCATGCTGTAAACCAATGTTAATTCCTTGGCTTAAACGACCAATTGAGTTCAGTACCACTCTGGTGATTGGATAGACTGGATTTATGCTAGGTAATAGTAACGAATCCATCTTATCTTTGCTTACTCCATAGTGATTGGCTTTGCTGTAATTAACCTTAGTGCTAGGTTGTACAAAGCATTCATCAATAAAAGTTTGGCATCTGTTGAAAACGTCTGTTGTTTTATCTTCATGAAAAATCGCGTGATAAAGATCAGGATAGTAAGTCCATTCTTTTTTTGTAGAAGAGAGGCGATTATAAAATTTACGTTGAGCTGAGCGACTCACTACCCAATCTTGCCCTGCACACAGTACCAAGGTTGGTGTATGGATTGTTTCTGCATCATCAATGATCCTTTGTCCTGTTTGGTAGGTATCAATTAAAAGATCGGTCGATATAGATCTTGAGATAAGTGGGTCTTGATTATAAATCGTTTGTTGAGCTCTATCATGAGTCAGTACTTTTGATTTTACATAACTGGTGACTTTAGGTAACAGGGATAGCTTCCTTGCTACTTTTAATAGCGCGATAGCAAAAGGGACATATAAACGGATGTTGAACGCTGGGGTAGCGAGGATCATTCCTCTAATATTGGGAGCATAATCATGAACCCAGCTTGTGGCAATAACAGCACCCATACTACTGGCAATAACAAACATATCTTCAGTTGAACGTTGGGTTTCTTTACTAATCTGCTCTACAAAAAGTTGAAGATCTTTAGCGAAGGCTGAGAAATGCTCTGCATCATCTCGTGGGCCTTCAGATAATCCATTACCACGTGCATCCCAAGCATAAACGGTATAATTATGGTCCACAAAGAAATTAGCCATCGCTTCCATTCTTCCTGAATGTTCATGTCCTCGGTGTAGCAACAAGATGATCCCTTTGGTATCAGGTTGTTGGTTCCAAGAGCGGTAGATAATCTTTGTCTCATCCCAAGACGAAAAGCTTTGGTGATTTAATGTCATAATTTGCCTAAATAATAGTGTGTAAACGTTTGTATATGGTGACAACAATCGCGAGGTTGGCGATGAGTATTATCCACAGCCCGATGGGGGTGAAATCTATCCCCAAGGCAACTAGTAAGCCCAGAACGCCAAATAAAAAAGCTCGGTCACTTTTACCCAGTGGGCCTTGGTTAGCTCGGTTCTGTGTTATTTGAACGGAGAGAATAGCAATCACTTCACTTAACCATGCAAGCAAAACGAAGCCAAATAATGCATAAGCGTTGAATCCGGTTATCGCGATAAAACTTAAATAGATAGCAGCATCAGAAATTAAATCGCAAACCTCATTTAACACTAACCCAAGTGAAGAGGTCATGTTGTGCTCACGAGCAAGCATGCCATCAATAGCATTTAAGGCCATGCGTATAAAAAGAACAATGGGTAAAACTCCCCACCATACGCTTTCTCCAATAGAGAAGAGCGCGACAGATGCTCCAAACGTGAAGATAAGAGTAAAGAGAGTGACTTGATTTGCGGAAATATCTGCATTTGCAAGTCGATTAACACAAGGACGTAAGAGAGATTGAAATCTAGGTTTAAGTTGATAAATACTCATAGAAATGAAAAACCTTACTGATTAGAAAACTAGGCTTTTTGTGATGATTCATATGAAATAGCCTATTTCAGAGGGTTTACAATGTCTATGATTCGTTAAATGTGAATGGTTATATTACGAGCAATATCTCCTCGTACAGCTTAATTTATTATGGATAAGTAATCCTAAATGTAATGGTGATCGTATTTATCGATTCATATGACGAGAGTGTTTTAGTTAAAGAAGTGTAAAGGGATTGCTGATTAATGGGCACTTACATATACAATACGTGTAATAACATAAAAATAATATCAAAAGGAAATGACGATGACAGCTGCCATAACAGTGAGCTCAGTAGGGAAATCAGTAATTTCAAATGACGCTGAATTAACCATTTTAAAAGACATCTCTTTTGAGGTTCAGTCAGGTCAAAGTGTGGCGATTGTAGGCACATCTGGCGCAGGTAAATCAACGTTGATGACTTTGCTGGCTGGATTAGATATCCCAAGCTCTGGAGACATTGAATTATTAGGACAAAGCCTGTCTCAATTAGATGATGAAGCTCGTGCTAAAATTCGCAGTGAATCCATTGGTTTTGTTTTTCAAAGCTTCTTACTTATCCCATCATTAACCGCGCTTGAAAATGTCACGCTGCCTGCGATTTTACGAGGTGAAGGCGAAGATATTCAAAAAGCGAAACAGTTACTCGATTCTGTCGGTTTATCTGGCCGTGAAACGCATCTTCCTTCTCAACTTTCAGGGGGAGAGCAGCAGCGTGTGGCATTAGCGCGTGCCTTTATGACTCAACCTCGTATTTTGTTTGCAGATGAACCAACCGGAAATTTAGACCAACATACAGCAGAGCACATCATTGAATTGCTGTTTGAGATGAATCAAAAACATGGCACCACCTTAGTACTTATCACTCATGATCCTAAACTCGCACAGCGATGTGAGCGCACACTAACCATTAATGCAGGACAGATTAATGAAGAGGTAAAAGCGATATGAGTGAGCAATCAATGAGGCCAAACGCCTCAGGAAATAAAATGATATTGCGCTGGAGTTGGCGGGAGATATGGCAAGGTCAATTATGGCCGGTGATGGCGGCATTAACTTTAATAGTGGCGTGTGTGGTTGCTTTGTCTGCCTTGGCCATTCGAGTTGAGAAAGTAATGACGGATCAAGGCCGTTCCATGATGGCTGCCGATCTTGTGTTTCGCTCTGCCAATCCAACCCCCGAATTGATTCTGCAACAAGCGCATGACCAAAATTTAGTTTTATCTTCTCAAGTGCGTTTTCAAACCATGGCATTCAGCGACACTGGAATGCAACTGGTGAGTGTAAAATCGGTCGAAAGTAATTACCCACTTCGCGGTGAGCTCTTATTGAATGGGGCTAACAATGAAATACATACTCACGTTCAACAAGGTGAAGTATGGATTGCAGATCGTCTTTTATCATTACTCGAACTCAATATTGGAGATGTGATAGCCATTGGTGATGCAGAATTGCCAATCAGTGGTGTAATTGAATCTGAACCTGAGTTAGCGTTTAACCCATTTAGAACCATGCCCAGTGTGTTTATTCATCAATCTGATCTCGATAAAACCGGTGCAATTCAACTTGGCAGCCGTGTTCAATATCGAACCTTATTTAAAGGTGAAGATAGTGCAATAGCGTTACTGCAAAATGATTATGAATTGCAAGCCGGAGAGCGTTGGATAAGCGAAGAAACGCAAGGTCGAACGGCGGATTTAATGCAAAAAGCCAAACAGTATTTATCATTAACTATTTTGATGGTGATATTAATGGCATCCGTCACCTTGGTATTAACCTGCCAACATTATGCGACCAGCCGTGCTAATACCGTAGCTATGCTAAAAAGCATGGGTGCAAGTAAGCAATGGTTGAAGCGTTGGTTATTAAGCCAAGTCGGATTGATGTTTTTTACCGGAGTGGCGGCGGGCTCTTTAATTGGTCTTGGGCTAGAGTTATTACTGCGTATTCCACTGGCAGGGATCTTACCTGAGGATCTACCAAGTTATGGTTGGCAGCCGTTTGTGTTCGGTTCCGTCGTGGCGTTGTTTATCGGTTTACCGGCATTGGGTATTCCGTTATTACGGTTACTTGATACGCCTGCGATAGCGGTATTGCAATCTCAAATTACCGCTTCTTCTAAAAAGGGATTGTGGCTTATTGCCGTACCAGTGGTGGCATTCTTATTAATGTATGGCACTAACAGTTTAGTGTGGATGGTATCGGTTGGTTTGGTGGTGCTGTTCGTTCTATTAGCAGGGATCAGTTATGGGTTAGTGCATTTATTTGGCCGCTTTAAATGGGGAGCGGCAATGACATTGGCACTTAGCCGAATTAAACGTTCCCCAAAAAACAGCATGATGCAGTTAGCCGCTTTATCAGGCTCGTTAATGCTTGTTGCGGTGATTTGGTTAGTAAGAACCGATCTATTGGGTGATTGGCAACAAACACTTCCGCCTGATGCGCCCAATGTTTTTGCGATGAATATTGCCCCTTATGAACAGCAAGAGTATTTGCAAAAGCTGGATAATGAGAAATTAGATCGCTCAGAAGGATACCCGATTGTTCGTGGTCGCTTAACTGAGATTAATAACGAAAGCACCAAAGACAAAATGAAAGGAGAAGGGCAAGGTTCAGAAGCACTACGTCGGGAAATTAACTTTACATGGCGTGATGCATTGCCTATCCATAATGAAGTAGTTTCAGGAGAGTGGACAACGTCGAATGGCGTTTCTGTTGAACAAGACGTTGCTAATGACTTAGGCATTGAAATTGGAGATACATTAAGCTTTTCTGTGAACAGTCAGTCTTTTTCTGCGGTGGTTAACTCTATCCGAATCGTCGACTGGCAAAGCATGAAACCGAATTTCTATTTTATCTTTACACCTGATGTGATTGTTGATTTACCTGCGACGTGGTTAGTGAGTTTTAAAATAGATGACAATGAAAATACATTGCTGAATCAATTAGCTCGTGATTACCCAACCGTAAGTTTATTGGATTTTAGAACCATGGGTGGGAAGATCCAAGCGATGCTCGCGCAAATTACGTGGTCGTTAAGTGTATTGGCCGGTTTAGGTGTGGTGAGTGGCGTATTATTGATATTCACTTTGCTTCGTTTGAGTTTGTATCAGCGCCAACGTGAAATCACCCTTTATCGAACGCTTGGCGCAAGCCGTCAGCGTATTAGTCAGACGTTATGGAGTGAATACGGGGTAATGGCATTAGCCGCCGGTTTTGTTGCTGTGATGGGCGCTGAGGCGATTGTTTTTAGCTTGGTGAAATGGGGCTTTAAACTTGAACCAAGACTGCACATCGGAATGTGGATTGTGTTGCCATTATTAGCCATGATGATTGTGTTTATGAGCTTGGTGAGTGTGATTAAGCAGCTATTAAAACCATTAAAGTAAGGTAAACCTCGAGCCCTTTTATTGTGAATGCAGTAACAGGGCTTTTTTATTTGGGTTCATATTGATTTAAATAGAGAACTAAACCAACGATCTAGCGTTTCTACATCATTTTTATTGCCATTAATGATGACCAATTGGCTTTTCTTCGCGTCATCCCACGATAATTTTTTTGTTGCAAGTGCATCTAGCACATCAAGTTCTGTGATTAGCAGCAACTCTTCTTTTTCAGGTAAGGTTTCTCTGCCCGTAATATTGATGCCTTGCTCAAGCGTCACCTTGCTGTAATGCCCTTTGATTGCTTCAAATAAACTAAAATTAATTTGGTGATCATTTGGTTTGGCTAACGCTGATTTAATGGCGAACAATTGAAAGTGCTCAGGTTTATTGGTATTACCTAAAGTATCATTTTTTCTTACCTCAATGATTTCTGCAAATACATCTAATGAACCAGGCTCGGTAATTAAGCTAAACCCAGTGTCTTGATGCAGTCCACAAGCAAAACTCAGTGAAGAAAAAAATGCTAACAGTAAGGTGAATTTTTTAATCATAGGTATGACTCCTTACACAAAATTAAGGGGACCAATGTTGATCCCCTTCTTAGGTTGTTGGACGCTAACTATTGACAGTATTAACGAACGATAAGCATGATATTTTCAGGGCTCATTGGTTTATCAAAGTAACTCATGAAAAGACCAAAATCTTTGATACTGCCGTTAGAGAACTTAAAATCACCTGACTGTAAGCTTTTACCAATCACCTGTTGAGCATTAGGTCCTGCTATCAAGATTTGGTTTAGTACTTTACGAGAGGTATTGATTTGCACATCAGCATTATCTAATGCGGTATTGTGTAGTTGAGCGATACCGTTGCGGATCTCTATCGTAAATGATTCGTTAGTATCTGAGAAATTGTACGTTAACGCCATTTCAACATTCAGCGTCTCTTCTGCAATTAGAGTTGATGTCATCATGTCGAAAATTTGCTTACTTGGTAATGCGGTTAACACATCTACCGAAGCGAAGCTGATCATATTAGAAAAATCACGAGTACCTTCTAATTCGGCAGCAGCGTTAAGTCCCCAGTTGCGCCAGTTAATGTTCACTTGATCTGCTGCCCATGCTTTGTAAGCAACGGCTTTCAATTGACGAGCTTCAGTATCTTCTGTGTTTACCGTAATTGGGTAAGAAAGGATCTCAGCAGCAAACGTGTAGTTTTCAGCTTTAATGGCCGCTTTTGCCGTTTTGATGATGTTGTCACGACCGCCCATGATCTCAACAAACGCTTTTGCACGTTGCTCATAAGCCATTGGCTCTAACTGCCAAGGGTCTGCTTCAAAGAAACCATTGTAACCTACATAAATTTGACGAACGGCGTGTGCAACGGTTCCGTAGTGCTCACCTAACCAAGGGTGCTCAGCAAGGTGTTTAGGTAGTTTAACCACTTCAACTAGCTCATCAGGCGTCATGCCTTTGTTCATATAACGAATGGTTTGATCGTGAGTGTATTGAATCGCATCACGGTAAGAGGTAAGAACATTAGCGACAGCTTCTTTGCCTTCAACAGGGCGACCGTGTGAGTTGATCATGATTTCAGTATCAAACTGACGCATGGTATCGATGCCTTTGAACCACATTGATGGGTCACGGAATTTAGTACCACGGATAGTATGTAAGTTCGGGAAGTTTTCACCTTGTAGAACTTCCGCTGCGTGCAAGATTTTTTGTTCAGGAAGATAAACAACGATCTCATCTTTAGTTTCAGATGGCACGTTTACGATCTGCATATGTACGCCTGAGATAGTGATGTCTAGCGTACCATTAGCTTCAATAAGCGTATTTGGTTCGATGAAAGAGATATCACCTTGCATGAAGCGAGGACCAAGGCCATCGTTTACTGTGCCATGTTCACCTTCTTCAACGTGTTTTGCACCAGTGTAAGAAGTGCGGTGACCAAATAAAGTACCTAAGTTAGAAGACCAGTTTGCTACTGCGTCAGTCAAGCCTTCTTGTGCAATGATTTTCACTTCACCTGAAGCGACTTTTTCATCGGTTGTCCAAGCACGAACACCAGAGATATGGTCAATATGGTTGTGAGAATAGATGATAGCTTTAACTGGCTTATCAGTGATCTTACGGAATTGTTCGCGCACTGATTCAGCCATTTGTACTGATTCGCCTGGATCAACGATGATGATACCGTCATCACCTTCAATCATTACGGGAGTATCAAGACCAAACCCATAACCTAAGTACACATTATCATCCACTTGAATGATGGCTTGATCCATTTTACGACCATGCTTTGTTAGGCTAGGGTGTACATGATCTGATTCTTCAGTATAAGCCAGTGATTTTCCTGTTTTAGACAAGACTTTAATTCGATCGCCTTTCCCCCAAAATAGGTTTGATTTGTGCTCAAATAACACGTCGCTTTTATAACGAGCATTAAGATCTAGATTTTGATATTGCGCAGCAGAGCTAGTTTGCAGCTCTTGACCTATTTTAGAGGTCGCTTCAGTCATAGGGGTTGCAACCGTTGCGTGTGATGTGAATAAAACCGCTGCAATGGTGATAGGTAGAGTTAGTTTTTTAAATCTATTAGTCATGATAACGACCTTCTTTTATTTTTAAATAATAAAGTAATTTTCTTGTCGTTAATCATAGTGACCTGAAAGGTGGAGAAATAGAGGCTAATCCGAATTCAATTCATCGGTTTTACGATAGGTTTTAAAGTGATTGTGGTGGATAAAGGCGATTTTAATGTGGGTCGTATCTCAATAAATAAGAATTGAGATCTCATATATAGTAGCTTTACGGTAAATTATTCAGGTGATGAGAATGCAATTAAGATGAGCCTAATGAGTAATGATATTCCAAATTTTAATCTATTAGCGGTATTTGTAGCAGTAATGGAGCAGGGAAGTTTAAGCAAGGCCGCAGATCATCTAAATACCAACCAATCGACGATCAGTACAGCTCTAGGACGATTAAAGAAAGAAATAGGGCATGAGCTTTTTATACGTAGTGGTCGTGGTGTTGTACCCACCTCTTATGCCACCAGTTTATACGCAGAAATCCAAGCCCCAATTCAGCAGCTTAATGGTGTGTTTCAAGGCTTTGGTGAGTTTGACCCTAATACTTCAGTACGAAATTTTGTTATGACAGCACCAGAGCACCTTCAATGGATATTGCTCAGAACCTTTGCTGATCGACCAAAAAAGAACATCTCATTAGAATTGTTTGAGCAGTCAGACAACGATGAAACCATGTACGATGGATTGTTGACTCAAAAGTTTGATGTGATGATCGATATTGTCCCACCAACTCACCCTAATATAGAATCCACCCATCTTTTTGATGGTGAGTTTGTGATTGTGTGTCGCAAAGGGCATCCAAGAATTAAAGAAGTATTGAGTATCTCTCAATATATGAATGAAACACACGCCGTTTTAGAGCGAACAAGAAACCAGATGTATACACTTGGTCATTATACTTCGATAGACATCACCAAGCGTAAAGTCGCTTACCATGGACGCTCAATGTTCAGTAACATGCTATTATGTAGTCAGTCTGATTATCTTACCGCAGTGCCACTCTCAATGGCATTGCAGTTTGAAGAGCATTTACAACTTCAAGTTCTTAAACCGCCTTTTGAATCAAAACAGATTTCTAATTATCTAATTTGGTTAAAAAAACTAAAACACGATCCAAGCCATAAATGGTTTAGAAATGAGTTGATATCAGCAGTGAAAGAGAATGTATCTAAGATGATGGATGTAGATTATAAAAAATAAGCTATCATCTTTATTTATCATATATTTATTCTGATGTTATTAATGCCATATTATTAATGTGACATTAATAACAAAAGATAAGTTGTGAATGTTATCCAACATTAATCTTAAATACGTTTAATAATGATTTGATTTGGGAAATGGTTATCTATCTGATTAACAGAATAAGATGACGTTCCTTGTTTAATATCATTAATAGGCGCTTCTGTTGCAATCTCAATTTTTAAACCAAATTCATGAGATTTTGCTTCAAACGTATCGAATACTTCTTTTTCTTGCTTAGTGAGTTTGGTTAGGTCTTTGCCTTCTAATTCTAGTATTTGATCCAATAGTCGCTTATCTGTTGAGTTCATTATTTTATCCTGATGAATATATTTATTAGGACTTTACGCCTTAAAGTTAAAAATTAAAAGTAGAAATTTGATTGGGACTTTATGCTTGGAGAGTGATGTATATCAATGAGTTAAACTCTGGTTACCTAAGGTTGCGGGATTGTTTTATTCGAATAATATAAACGCCATACATATCAATATTGTTATTTAAAATAAGTTAATAAGACGATGTTATTTACTTTAAATAATCTACAATCAGTAAGAGTAAAGAAATAGTTGATATGGTTTTAAACAAAGAGTAATGTGAAAAATAGAGTTTTTAAGACCACTAACTATTGAGCCCGATTTTTTAATAAATATATTAGATTAGGTTGAAAATAGTAGAGTGGTTTTAATTTTTTATATATGACATTAAAGGTATTTAATTATGAAAATGAGAAATGTTTTATTCACCATTATATTAGCATGTTCATCAACTCTCGCATCTGCTAATGACCAAACTGCTAATTATCAGGATGAATTTTCAAAACCTGTTAATGGGATAAATACAGTAGAATCTGTATTGAATGCCAGTGCTGTCATTGAAGATACACCGATCTTACTTACAGGGTATTTAGTCGAGCCTTTAGGAAAAGAAGTGTATGTATTTAAGGATGACACCGGAACATTAAATGTCAAAATTGATGGCGATAGAATGCCAAGCTCACAAGTAAAACCAAACGATAAGGTGACGCTTAAGGGTGAAGTAAATAAAGAAGATAATTACATTATTTATGTAGATAGCATCACTGTTGATTAATGAAAATATGAGACGTTATGGTATTGAAACATATTAATCCTGTGAGTATGAGAGGCAATACATTACACTGCCCATCTCGTTTATTTAAAGGATTACTATGAGAACTCTATTTTTAACGTTAGCCCTGACTTTTTCTGCTGGCGTTGCTGCAAATACTACGAATGAATCTACAGATGCGATTGAGACAACATCAACTTTCATTAGCGCCCCTGTTGATACAAAAGCAGCGATGAAAGAAATGAGATTAGAATTTAAGCTAAGTGAACGAGCCGACTCTATTGAAGAAATGAGCAAATCGGTAATGAAGCTTGAATCATTAATTGATTATCTAAAACAAGAAACATATACCCCAGAAAAAGAAGAAATGTATCAAGAAGGTTTTAATAAGTTATCAGTATCGGTTGAGCTTATTAAATTGGACTTAGAAGCGGGTAATTTAGATAAAGCAAAAGAAACATTAGCGCAAATTGATGAGCTGAGAGTGGAATATCATAAAAAGCGTAACCCAAGTATTTGGAGTAAGATCTTTGGGTAATGCATTTTCTTTAAGTTAAAAAATGGAGCCAATTAGGCTCCATTTTTACTATTTACTATATCTGCGATATAGAGCGATTAACTGTTATACATTTTATCGAAATTCTTCTGATTCCAACCAACCATCACTTGATCACCAATCTTAAGAACAGGGATAGAACGAGCCCCCATGGCCTGTAGTTCCTTACGTCCTCGTTGCATTTTTGCATTGGTCAATCTATATGCGATCTTTTTAGAATCAAGGTAACGTTGCGCGTCTTTGCAATGTGGGCATTTGTCAGCGACATATAAAACAATACGTTTCATTAGGCTCTCTCCAAGTAAATCTGGTTATACAACTAGCGTAGGTTATACAAACAAGTAAGGGAATAACTTACGACGCTCTTCAGGGTTTAATGCTTCGACACGAGCGATGTTTGTGTCTGGAATGGCTTCAGGGTTTGGATAGTGCTTTAACACTTTTGCCATGCTTTCTTCACGGATAAGATGAAATACTGGATACGGAGAGCGGTTTGTTAGATTTTCATCATCTTCAGGAGCAGCTCCGCCAAAACAGTAATCAGGATGGAAAGTTGCAATTTGGAATGTACCTTCCCATTCTTGCTGCTTAATAAGCGCATCAACCCAATCTAAGAAGAAGTTATAATCCATAAAATCTTGTAGCATATTTGGAATAGCAACGAGCGTGGTTTCTAGTTCTTCTGCTGTTTTAGAATCTAAATTCATTAATTCTTGTAATATATCTTCAAGCAGAGTTTCTTCTGTTGTCGCTTCAGATACAAAAATTTTGATTTGCTTATTACGGTTTGGTTTCGCCGCAAATGGGCAAAGATTAAGGCCGATAACCACATCTTCTAACCATTGTTGAACTTCTTGCTCTATTTTTTGAGTATTCATGCTGACTTCATTTTTATGGATAATATTTTTGGCAAGAATAACAGATTATTGTTGAGTTTAGAAACCACCAGCCCACGTATCAAATTCTGAAATCGTATTCAATTCTTGTTGTGTTAATGGTTTTGGGTAATAAGGTAAGCGCAATAGTTCTTCTGAAGGCAGAATTTTCCAATTAGGTGTCAGTAAATGACGTTCAATTCTTTCTTCTACTCGAACGTAAAGGTAATAACCATCAGAGTGGGTATTTGCGTAGCTAGCAATGGTTGCGATGACACCTGAAGGGAGTTTAACTTTTCGTCCAAGAGGAAAGCGTTGATGAAGTGCAAAGCTAACTTCCAGATCTTCGGTAATGCCTTGTCTAAACTTGGATAAACCGATAGCAGTAGAGGTGCTGCGGTACGTCCATCCCACCAATAACAAACCAGTAAGAGAATCGCGGAACGGTTTTCCCTTTAGTTGCCCAAATGTATCGATGAATTGAACGATAACACGATCTTTATTTTGTTCGTGAATTTGTAAAAACTGTTCACCATTTTTGTCTGCGAGTAATTGCATTTATTCCCCATTTTTATAAATATATTCGGAAAGTTTATCTATATAAATCGAAAGTAGGGGGTTCCTATAGAAGATTGATTAAATAATCCCTCTTCCAGTTTGTCAGAAGTCACGGGCTTTGAGTAAAGATACCCTTGAATAATATCAACCCCTTCCTGGGTAACGAAATGTTCTTGGTTTATGTTTTCAATACCTTCAACAACCACTTTTAATTTCAGCTTTTTAGCTATATTAATCATGGCACATACAATGTTCTGATCGGCAGTATTTCGTTCTATATTTTTAATGAAGCTTTTATCTATTTTTAAGGTATCGAATGGGTATTTTTTTAAATATTGAAAAGACGCATAACCGGTTCCAAAATCATCAAGAGCAATTGATATTCCCATTTTATGTAGTTGATTTAACGTATCAATAGCTAATACTTCATCTGCAATTAACCCACTCTCTGTAACTTCTAGTTCTAAATTTTTAGCAGGGAGGTTGTAAAGTTCTAATAGTTGTTGGATGTGCTGAACAAAATACGGGTCTTTTAATTGAATAGCTGAAACATTAACGGCAGTAACAAAGTTTGGTGAATGCAGGATCCATTCAGAGGTTTGTTGAACGGCACTTCTAAGGGCGAAGTTACCTAATTCATATATTAATCCATTACGTTCGGCTAATTGGATTAAGACTTCGTTAGAAATTGAACCTAAATGTGGATGATCCCAACGTAATAGAGCTTCACAGCCTAACCAACGTTTTGTATACGGGCACACTTTAGGCTGATAATTTAAAAACAGATCATTATTACGTACGGCCTCTAATAAATACCCTTCAATTTTATGCTCTGAAAAGCTTGATTGTAAGGGGAGCGAACGATCTGAAATAGTGAAGGTTTTACCTAAGTTTTGACATTCTACAACGGTATTGTAAGCACATTGCAATAAATCGGAACGAGATACTCTATTTTTAGAGTGAACGGCGCCAATATAGCTTCGTAAATGGATAGGTTTATCGTTCTTTGAAAATTGGGTTTGGCCTATTTCGGAAAGGTGTTGGCATAGTTGAGGTAGTTTTTCTTTATTGGTATGAATAATCAATAAAATATCAGAAGAGCCTAAACGTCCAGTGACTGACATATCCGTTATTTTTGTTAGCTTAGAACGATACTCTGTTAATAAACGATCGAAAATATAATGCCCATACTCTTGCTGTATTTTGCGACTGTTTGCAAAATGAATTTGTAGTAGAACAAAATTTTGATTTGTATTTATTAGCTTATCCATGTGTAGATGAAGCGCCGTTGGATTTAGAAAGCCAGTACCCGCATCGTGATTTTTATGGTATTCAACGTTTTGTTCTGCTGCTCGACGGCAATCTATTTCGTTCGCTAATTTTATATTTATTTCAGTAATATGCTTATTACTTATCGCAATTTCTTGTTGTAATTTTTGATGGTTTTTTAATAGTTCAGAATGTTGAAATAAAGTGCCAAGTTGCGCTTCTATAGATTGTTGATAGGTTTCTAATAATAACTGGTAAGTTGGGTTAAATGTGTTTTCTTTATTATCAAGAAGGCAGATGGTTCCAAACGGACTGTTATCTGGCCAAAATAGAGGCAATCCGCAGTAGGCAATCATATTAAGCGCGGCGTCAGGATTTTTTTTCCATTTTGGTTCTTTTAAGGCGTTTGGCACAATTAATTGATGGCGATGTTTAACAACATATTCACAATATAAATGTTGATTTAGATCTTGCTTATCTCCTTTGGTATAAGGATTATTTGTAGAATCACTGCATGAAAATACATCCATATTTTCGTTATTAATTCTCATTATTAAAGTCGCAGGTACTTTAGCAAGATCGGCAAGGACATTGAGCATGTTTTGCCAATCTTGTTGTATCTTTTCAGGAATGATAATCGAGGACGTTAAGGACTTCTGCATATTAAGGTGCCCAATAAGAAGTAAAATTCTACATATCGTCACATATTAGCAGGTAAATCTGTTTTGTATTCGTCTTATTTTTAATACTGAGACGCCTTGCTACTTATTAAAGTAAACGATTGTATCTGTTGGTTTAATTAATCAATTGGTTATTGCCCTCTAGCAAAAAGCATTACTTTTATCGTCATCAATAAAATTGAAAGATCGGTTCTTAGCCAGCTAGAGATAGATCGTAGTGATAAAGCGTAACTATGGTCAAATCCCACTTTTGAACGGACATCGTCAATGCAAGTATCGTAACCTTGATTAACTTGGGCAAGCCCTGTTATTCCGGGCAACACCCCATAGGTTCGTTCACTAAAGTAAGGAATTTCATGTTCTAATTTATTATAAAATGTTGGTCTTTCTGGTCTTGGTCCAACTAAAGACATGTCTCCTTTTAAGACATTTATAAATTGTGGTAATTCATCTAAACGGGTTTTTCTTAAAAATCGTCCAACAAGAGTCACTCTGGTGTCATCTTTGGTTGCTAAGGTTGCCCCTGTTGTTACTTCTGCGTCTTGTACCATGCTTCTAAATTTGATCATTTCAAAAACATGAACTTGATCTGGCATTGCTTTTCCAACCCGTAATTGACGATAGAATATGGGTCCTTTTGAATTAAGCTTTATCGCTAATGCTATCAATGGAAAAAGAGGCAAGGTTAGTAATAAACCAATTAAAGAAAAACTGACATCAAATGTGCGTTTTGCACGAATAGTCGGTTGGTTAATTGTGTAATGAGAGTCCATCATATTATTGTCCTTTAATTATTTATGCACACGACGCCAAAAAGTAATGGGTTTATTGAATACGTAGTTTAGTCCGCCAAATAAATTAGCAATATGTCCGGTGACTAAATAGGTTAAGGTTTGGCAATATTTGTTTGAAAACAAGCGAGGAAAAAGAAACCCCATTAATCCAATGCCATAACCTAAAGTTTGTCCAATAAAGGCAACAAGAAATATAGGATTAGAGATAAGTGCGGCAGAACCAATATAAGCAAATATCATGAAATAAGGCATGGTTAGTCGCAATCCTTTTCCCGAGAAAAAAGTAAATGCCGTCCCCTTGTATTTTGGGTTAAGTAGAGGAAATAAGCGCAGCAATTGTTGCAGGTTCCCTGCAGATATTCTTAGACGTCGAGTGAAATCTTCATCATGCATTACGTGCTCTAATTCTAAAGCTTTAATGTTTGGTTCGTAGACGGCTTGATAACCTTGTTCGACAATTTTCATTGGCAAAATAAAGTCATCATTAATGGTGTCTTTATCTAATGGGATAAATAATTCTTGTCTGAATAAGTAGAAAGCGCCATGAGAACCTAAGCTAGAGCCAAGGGTTGATTCTTGTTGCTTAATTTTTGTTTGGTATTTCCAATAGTGTTTCTCCCCCTCTGAGCTAGGATCAAGCAGGTGATATGTCGGGTTCACTACGCCGACTCTGGGATTTTCAAAGTGTTTTGCGGCGATAAGTAAGGCATCGAATGAAAGTAAGGCTGATACGTCACTTAGGGCGATGATATCACTGCTGTATTGAGGTATTAATTGATTAAGCAATGCCACTTTACCTTGGTTTTGCTCAAAGTCATGAACTTCAATATGCACATCAGAACACACGGCTTCTTGAATGGTGTTATAAGTGATCTTAATCGTGTTATCAGTGCATCCATCACAAGCAATGATAATAGAGAGTTTGTTAGAGGGGTAATCGAGACAAGATAGGTTTCTAATTTTATCCGCAATCCACTCTTGTTCGTTATAAGCAGGAATAATCATGGTTATTGTTGGTAAAGAGCGGTCACGTTTTGATTGGTGAAATCCTCTTGGGATTACTTTTACACTGTGCTGCGGGTGTTTTGATGAAAACCAACGTAGAAAAATAGGGTATAACACATGATGATAGACCACAGCAAAAATACTGAGAGAAGTGAGAACGGTTAGAATAATATTCATGCGGTTACTCCTGAGAAATATAAGTGTTCGTAGGCGTCAGCCATAGATTGCGCATCATTGTTATCTAAGATAAAGGTTCTTGGGTTGCTTTCTGTTTTTTGGTTTGTGAGTTCTTTTATTGCTTTTGCTAATGAGGCTGGAAGGTTGTTATTTATTAATTTACTGGATTTTGGGCATAAAGTTTCAGCAACACCGCCAACGTTATGTGCAACACAAGGAATACCACAAGATTGAGCTTCTAATGTTGAAAGAGGAAATCCTTCATTGTTAGATGGAAGGCAGAAGATATCGAGCGACTGATAGAAAGTCGGCATCTGTTCAATATGCCCCAGAAAATGAACTCGCTTTTCTAGTTTGTATTGTCGAACTAAATGTAGCAGGTGCTCTTTTTGAGACCCTGAACCGGCCAATAATAAGTGGTAGTTATTATCTAAGAAGATCATGGCTTCAATTAAATTTGGGTGAGCTTTTACTGCTTCTAAACGAGCGGCATTACCAATAAGAATCGTATTTTTAGGCAAGTTGAGTCCTAATGATTTTCTCGCTTTATGTTGATCTCCCGTTGTGAATTTGTGAGGGTCAATGCCATTTTTTATGGTATGGATAGGATATTGATTGAAGGTTTTTTCTAGTGTAATTTTTACAAAGTCTGCGTCAGCAACCAATTTTGGTTTTGATAAAAACAGAGCCAGCTTTTGTAAATAAAGATGTTTCTTGGCGGTTAAATGCCATGCGTCATGCTCTGTATGAACGTGGTTTACGTCTCGATTGAGCATGGCGGCAAAACCAGAGTAAAGCAAAGGGCCGATGTGATGAGAATGAACAATATCAACATTATATTGTTTAAATATGGTCAGTAATTGATTTATAACGGATACCGAAAATCCTGAAGATTTGTTTAAAAATATCAGCTGATTTTGGTGGCTTTTTAACCTAGGCCACGCATTAGTCGCATTATCTATAGTGCCGTCTAAGCTAACCACCATAATATTGTGCTTTGGGTTAGTAAACGTCAGCATATCTAAAACCATGGCCTCTAGTCCACCAGGGGCAAGGTGTTGAACAACATGGATGATGGTTTTCATGGTGGACTCCTTTAATTTAATCTTTACTCTGAAATGTCTTTTTATGTATTTAATTAATAGTTGCAGAGTTTGTGCCATAATTAATTTACTTTAAAATCAATTTCTTATGTATTTTGTTTTCTGTTTTCTCAAAATGAGAATGAAATTAGCAATTCACAATATTACGAATGATGATCAAATAATTGTGGCGTCGCATGACCGTGGTTCATTGGTTTATTATCTTGATAGAAAGAGTTAATTGGTTGTTTCGGTATACGGCTTAATATTGGCGCTGAGCTTAGTTCTGCAATTTCATCTTTTCTTCGTATCGTGGTATCGCATAATTCAGCTATGGTGGCGAGTCCAATACCTAAGGCTAATCCACCAATAAGACCCGCAATGATAAAGAGGAAATTAGGTAAATTGGACGGACTGTTTGGGGTATAAGGTCTATCAATTATTTTTATTCGTTTATCTTGTTCAAACACACCTAGCGAGCTTGTTAATTTAGCCATTTCAAATCGCTCAACAAGCTCTGTATACAATTGACGTTTTAGTGCTAAATTTCGTTGCAGTTGGTACAGTTCTTTCTCATCTTTACCGAAGCTTGTTGCTTGTATCTCAAGGTCGTTGATCATACTTTCTAAAACATTCGTTTCTTCGGTTAGTGCATCGACTTTACCGGTCGCTTTTTGCAGCTCTTCAAGCTGAGAAAGTAAAATAGGAGGGGCTTTAGCTAAATCCTCTACGCTATTACTGCTTGCAATGTCCCACAATTGCTCACTGCTTATACTCGGCTGAGTTTGAGACAATAGACGACTTCGTTCTTCTTCTAAGCGGTTTAGGTTTCTTAATTTTCCTTGCACCTTACTGTGTTGAGGGGTGTATCTCGCTTGCAACAAGGTAAGCTCGCCACGAATTCGAATGATTTGTTCTTCTATTTTACCGATGACTGGATTGGTTTTTGATAACTGTAAATCAATAGAACCTAAGCGTTTTTTTGCGCCCGCAAGTTCGGCTTGACGTTCGTATAAACGTTGTTTTAGTTTGGTTAATCGATCCAAACTGGTGATCTGCATTTCTGGAAGAGTGGTATTTTCTCTGCTTTTAAATTGAGCTAGCTTCTCTTCTGCAATATCCAGATCTTCGCGACGAAAATCGATATTTTCCGCTAAAAATTGGCTTGAGTCTTTCATTGAAGACCGTTCTGGTGCAAGTAATTGCTCTGTAAAATGTCGACTGACGGCTTCTAAGGTGTCTTTCATGCCCTCTTGTTTTGTTGAACTATAATCGATACGAATAAGATCTTTACCTGCCATTGTGACGGATAGATTTTGTGATAAATGGGCAACCGCATTATCAATCGCTTGAGGTGACATTGATTCATGTACATACCCTCTTTCTTTGGCAACTAAACCTAAGATATGTCGACTGTGTAGCAAGGTTTGTAATGAACTTAAACGTTCTTTTAGCATGGTAGAGACAGCTAAATCTTCCAAAAATGGATTCATTTTTGCTGTTTCTTGAATTAACATACTCGTGTGAGAATCGTAATGTTTAGGCGCTAATTTAGCTATCGTGAACCCTATTATTGGCATCATTAAAACAGGGATCATAATGAGGTAGCGCCTGCGCCACGCGGATTCTAGAATAATAAAAATGCGTCGGCTTAACGTAATCATAGTGCCTCCAACCAAGCATCAAGTTGCTTTGCTTTGGCTTGCCATGTATGTGCTTTAATTAATCTCGTTTGCTTTTGTATTTGTTTATGGCGTTCTAATTTATTGGGAGAAAACCAATTTTTTTGAATCGCATTTAAACTCGCGTTAAATTCATTGACTGAATTTACAGTGTGAATTGCTGATTTATAAGGCTTCAGGGCCGGAAAATCGGTGCTAATGATTGGCGTTCCTGTTGCTAGATATTCAAGTAGCTTTAAAGGGTTACAGGCTCTTATTTGTTCATTTTTGACAAAAGGTAATAAGCTTACTTGCCAATGCTGGCTATAACGCGGCAGTAAATGATGTGGTTTTGAACCAAGTATATGAACATTGTCTCGCGCAACGAGAGGGTTATAAGGCAGTTCATTTTGACCAATAAAAACAAAGTGCCAATAAGGGTTAGTTTTAATGACGTGATTAAGTAAATCATAATCGAGCCACTTCGATAGGCTGCCATAAAACCCAGCAATAGGTCGGCCATCATTGGGTAAATCTTTTGCTCTATAAACAGATTGATTAAATAGAATAAAATCAACTCCGTGAGGTAAATATTTTACTTTATTTTTTGGGAATTTCTCACACAAAATAGGGCTGGCAGCCAAAATGATATCTGCTTTTTTTACTAATTTTTTTTCATGCTCAAGCACAATATCGTGGTCTACTCCTGCTAAGGCACCAAAATCATCCCCACAATAATAAATGACGCTTGATTCACCTAAACTGCCACAAATATCAGCAACGGTTGGTAAAGACGTCCATAGAACCGGATTTTTTAATCCTGCTTTTTTCATGAGCGGTTTTAATTGTTTTACGATTAATTTTTTTGCCAGCCATCGAGTAAAGCGTCCTTTTGGGGCTGGAATCGTTTTTAGATTCACCGTTTGAAAGGGGCTATATGTGGTTGTCGCCTCAATATCTTCTGTTTTAGGTTGTGTTAGTTTTTTCCAAGCTCGTTTAATGTCATGTAATGACCAGTTTGGCTGACGTAACCCAATAGAATTGACCCATAGTATTTTTCTAGTCAGTGCTAGTTGCTTTATTAAATGTTGAGTACTAGATGGTAAACCGCCCCAATCTTCGCCAAAAACAATCAGATCATGCTTCATAACTAATGTCCTCTTTGATTGCTTTTGAATGTTCTATTTTTAATTTTTTGATCACTTTTGCTGGGTTACCTCCGGCCAAGACAAACGGCGGTAAGCTTTTGGTTACGACGCTACCAGATGCGACAATTGTGCCTTCCCCTACGGTGACATTACCGATAATACTAACGCGAGATCCAAGCCATACGTCTTTCTCTAAAATAATATCGCCCACTTGTATGTCTAGATCGGCTTTACCTAATGCGCGTTCTATTGGGTCAATAGGGTGCCCTGGGTAACCGCACAGAAAACCCTGCCCAGCAATGCGAACATTGTCATTAATGATCACGTTATTACCGACAGCGATGGTTGTTTGCCAACAGATATCGACATTGTTGCCAATATTAAGGGTTGGATTAGTTGAGTTAGTGCGGCCACTAAAGGTCGTTTGTCCTGATATACGACAATCGTCTCCAATATTCATTATCAGAGGGCCACTAAAGAAAGGGATCCCCCCATATAATAACGTACGCTTTCCGTATGAATTTAATCGCCCTTTAAAAGCGGGAAGGTAGAAAAAAAGATGAACTATCGCCTGCCATTGGGTTGTGAGCGTTTTATGCAATCCATAGAAGAATTTATTTAGTAGACGGGGGGTTGGTAATTCAAAATGACGTATGAATTTCGCAATACGAAATAGGCGAGAGGCTAACGGAGTGTCCCCCTCTTTTAGCCATTGTTTGAATCGATAAACAGATAAAGTATTCATGTGTAAATTCCTTTATTTATAACGCATACAAGGAATACTTCACGGATTGTGCCAGTTATTTTTTACTTTATTTTCAATGAGATAGTTTTGGTTGTTTTTATGGATAATTAAAATTCTCATTTTGAGAATCTATTTGAGGAGGAATAAGTGATGTAAATTAGTGAGTTAATTCATTGAGTGCTTGCTCACTTATCTTACTTACCGCAATAACTAACGCGGCTAAAATATAAATGGGCCAATTAAACCCTTGTGTTAAAAAAGTACCAGAGACAATGGTACCGATGAGGCCTGCAAATACTGCTTGAGCGCACGTATAAATTGCAGGGTCAATTTCATTTTGCACCGCTTTAACCGCTTTTAGGGTTTTATGAGCATTTCTAATGAGTACGATAATCAAGCTAATAAAAATAATGAATCCGAGAACCCCTGTTTCTGCTAATACCCCAAACCATGTACTGTGAACGGCATGGTTTAACCCATCCCAATGAGGGCTGTAATAAAAATAGTTGGCGTAAAAATTATCTAAGCCAACGCCGGTTAACGGGTGTGCGAGAGCCATTTTAACTGCCGCTTCCCAAGCGTATAAGCGCCCCATGGCTGATTCATCAATACCAGCTTCTGCTGCTCCACCTGACGACCTGTCTGAAATGCCGGCCATAATAAATAAGATTGATCCCGCAATAAACGCAATAGACAATAAAAGGGTTTTAGATTTAATTCGTTGTAATCCATAAATGCCAAATACAGCAATCATACCTAATAATCCCCCCCGACTTTGAGTGGCCATGACTGCCCAAAATAAAATAGGAATAGAAATAACCCCAATCATTCGTTGATGCCAAGGCAATTGATGGGTAACGAGTAAGCCAACTGCAAAAGAGATAGGGAACATCAGTACTAAGGCAAGATCATTAGGGTCACCAAGCATAGAACCAAATTCTCGTCCGATAGTGACTCGCGTTCCTTCCACTAACCCAATGCCCCCTAGTTTATTTTGAATGGCAACTATCCCAACCAATACGCCAGCAATGGTAATGGCTTTTAATGTAAATGACAGTTGTTGAGGACTTCGTACTAATATTGCAATGGCAAATGTCATTAATATGATTTTCCAATAGATGCCTTTAAAGTATTCAATGGCAATTGGACGATTACTTGCAAATATAATTCCGATGACAATTAACACCATAAAACAAGTAAGCAAAGTGAACTCTTTACACCAAAAAAATTTAATTTGTTTAGTGATAATCACTTGCCAGCTAAGTGCTACCAAAGAAGCAAGAGAGAGCAATAAAGGTATTTTTAAATTATAAATCTGAGGGAAGACTTCGTGAATTCGAAAGAAAGAGAAAATAACAAATAACAACACCATTAAAAATGGGCGATTTAGGGTATAAAAAACGGCCAGAGGTAAGATACCAAGTACCACAATCAAAGCAGGGTGAGGGAACAAGCGCCACAAAATCCCTGCGCATAGAGAGCAGGCAATAGCGGTAAACCATTGAAGAGTTTTCGATTGAAGTGGTGTGTCGTTGGTTACCATTATTTTATCTCATTATTTTTAAAAAACAGGTCGAAGGCATTGGATAAAAGAGGTTGGATCGTTTGCCAAAATGGTCTTGAATACCTTGATTTGGTTGTTGTACTGAGTTGCTTTTCATAAATATGCTCAAATTGTTGAGTGTAGTGAGACAGAGTAAAGTGACGGTATACGGTTTCTTTACCTCTTCGTCCCATTCGATTAGCCAAGTATGGATTATTCATCAATACCATGATGGCTTTGGCAAAAGAATCACTGTCATTTACTTGGGTTAATAGGCCGGTTTCATAATGAGAGATGACTTCTGGGATCCCTCCAACCATAGGAGCAATAACAGGCAACTGAGCAAGAGACGCTTCAACTAAAGCTAATCCAAACGCTTCGTCTCTAGCGCCATTGATATAAGCATTGATATCACTTTTTAATAGTCCAACAACATTGCATTGTTCACCTAAAAAATGAACATTATTTGTTAATTTTAACTGCTCAACTTGGGATTCTAGATTGGTTTTTTCTTCTCCATCTCCAATAATTACCAGATGCAAGTTAAGTGAGGTTGCATCGAGTTTATGTAAGCTTTCTATAATTAAATCAATGCCTTTTCTATAAATCAGTGAGCCTGACGTAGCCAAGACAAAAGCGCTTTTATCAATGTTTAATTGTTCTCTTAATAACGTGGATTTTTGAGCGTTTAGCTTCTTTGTATTTATCCCATTTGGAACTATTGTTATATTTCTCTCTTTATAGCCATCAAGTAATAAGTTTTGACCAACAGCGTCACTGACCGTGATTAATTTAGGGCTAAAATGAAGGCCTAAGCTTAAGCGATCTCGTAATGAATATTGGGCATGTAAGTGGGTCACAAGTGGAGTATGAGTATGACGAGCGACTAGGTTCATCCATTGACAGGGGACGGCACTGTTACAATGGATTAAATCAACATGATGTCGGTGTATAATATCTTTACCCTGCTGATAAAACTCATGCCAATTAGAAAGAGAAAAACGGGGAGATTGCCAACCAAGTAATACCGTAAACGGTGTGATATAGCTTGCAATGATTTGCTTCTGTATTTTATCTGCAAGGTATTGTTGGTTGCACCATAAAATACAGTTATATTTTTGGTGGTTAATATTTTTGATGAGGTTGATTAGACAGATCTCAGAACTACGATTCCAACCATTCTCATAATGTATAAACAGTAACGTTTTTTTTATGTTGTTTGACATGAGCCACCTCCCTTACTTTACTCTTGAACATATAGAGATAGAGCAAAGAAAGTGCCAGATTGTAATGTCTTTTATCTTTTTGATTTTAAACGATTTATAATTTATATCTACTGCGTTTTCTCAAATTGAGAATCATTTTCTATTTAAAACAAGCACAATCGTTAGAAATGAAATATACATTGATAGGGGCTTATACCTGATAGACACTTAATAGTATTGGGATAATCGCATCGCTAGAAAAGTGTTTTTTAATGGTTTGCTGTGCGCTCTGTTGTATTGATTCTTTTTGTAAGTGAGGGAGTATAAACCAGTTTGATAAACAGTGAGAAAGCTGTTCTGGTGCAGTTATCCAACCATTTTCTCCGTGTGTTATTAATTTTTTCAAATTACCGACAGGAGTTGAAATAACAGGGATCCCTCTTCCCATTGCCTCTAGGGCTGTCATCGGTAAGCCTTCATAGCGAGAGCAAATAATTAATAATCCAATGTCTTGCCAGATAGTATTCATTGAATTTTGATGGCCATGACACATCACATTGGTTGGTGCTTGTTGATTTATGTCTTTTTCCATAGGGCCGGAACCATAAACATGAAATTGATGCTTTGGGTGCTGTTCGGCTAATTGAATGAATCGGTCCGGCGCTTTTTCATGGCTTAATCGCCCCACAAAAGCAATATTGGTTCCTTGAGACAAAGAGAGATTTTTTGTTGATATGAAATTATTTAATACCGTTGTGTTACTTGGTATACGCAGATTAATGTTTTCACTGACAGAAAAGTTGTGATGACTTAATAGGGCGGTCCAGCGGTCTAGAAAATCATAAATTGCCAATTTACCTTTACTCACTTCCCCGGCATGAAACGTATTAATAAAGCGTATTTTTTGATGGGAGGTAAGTAAAGATAAACGCAGTAACCGCGAGTATATCGCCGCTTTGTAACCGTGAGAATGGATTACAGAAGGGGAGTGGTGACGAGCATAACGAAATAAATCACGTAATGATCCATTTAAAAAGCGATAAGGAATATTAGCGTCGTTTAACAAACTGATCAGAGGGTGCGTGTGTTCGTATTGACGCAGAAAAATAACTCGAACCGAACGTTGGAATGATCTTAGTCCTTGTGCAAGTTGCAAGATGTGGGATTCAATGCCTCCCACATCTTGGCTGTCTAATAATAACCAAATATCAGTGTTTTTTTTATGAATCTGACTCTTCATACGCTTCCCATGCCTGTTTTTTTCGATACAGGGTTGATGGGCTTAGTTCTAGCAATACCGCAGCATTGAGAACATTTCCATCGCAATGGTCAATGGCATTTTGAATGACTTCTCTTTCAATATCAGCCATAGGGCGAATCGTACTGGTGTTAACGTCTTGATGATGCGCCTGAGTAGGTTCAGTTATTGGTTGGGCTACCGCCTCGGCCTCTTTATATACTTGTGTTGGAGCTTCTCGTGATGCCATTGGTTTTACAATAGGAGAGGCTAACGGTTGATTTAATGGTGGTGGTAGATGCTCTATTGCCACATGAGTTTCATTATGAAGAACCACGACGTTTCTGATAATATTTTGCAGTTGGCGAACGTTTCCTGGCCATGCGTAATTACACAGTCTTAATTCAACTTCACGAGACATGGCTTTGAATTTCTTTTTGTCTTCTTTTGCGTATTTCTTTAAGAAGAAAGACGCAATATCAATAATATCAGTGCCACGATCTCGCAGTGGTGGCATTTGAATAGGAACGACATGAACTCGATAATAGAGATCTTCTCTAAAGCGACCTTCGTTTACCTCGGTAAGAGGATCTCGGTTAGTCGCACAAATAATACGAATGTTTGTACTGAGTTCTTTACTTCCACCTAATGGAGTAAAGCGTCCCGTTTGTAGAAATCGCAGTAATTTTTTCTGCATTTCCAATTCCATTTCGCATAACTCATCGAGAAATAACGTGCCACCGTTAGCCATCATTGCCGCGCCTTTACGATCGGTTGTTGCCCCTGTAAACGCCCCTTTTATGTGACCAAATATTTCACTTTCCATTAAGTCTCTAGGGATGGCACCACAGTTTATTGCGACAAAAGCTTTGTTGTTGCGTTGGCTTTGATAATGAATGGCTTCTGCACAGACTTCTTTACCAGTACCACTTTCACCATAAATGAACACGCTAGCCGTGGTTGGAGCTACAGCATCAATGGTTTTGTATACCGCTTGCATTGGTAGGCTTGAGCCAATAAACCCTTGATATTTTTTACGGTTAAAGGTGTTCTGTAGATCTTCGACTAACCCTTCTAATTTATTACGTTTTAAATGATTAGCGATAGAGGCTTTTAAGCGATTAGCTTGGATGGGTTTTTCAATGAAATCATCAGCACCGCTTTGTAATAAATTGACGGCGATATTAATTGTTCCGTGTGCAGTTGCAACGATGACGGCACATGGCAATTGTTTTTCTTTCATCCATGCCAGAACATCTTGCCCAGACATATCAGGCAATTTTAAATCAAGAATCACCAATTGTGGTGGATTCTTCTCCATGAAAGCTTTTGCTTGCTCTCCTGTGGTGACATGAAAGAATTCATAAGGCTCATCCTTTACATATTGTTTGTAGAGGATAGCCAAAGAGGTTGAATCTTCAACTAAAAGTACTTTTTGTAGCATAAGCAACGTCCTGTTTTACCTAGCAGTTTTTTATTGTACTGTTTTTTTGATTTTAATTTGTGAAGCCTAAAGCGTTTCGTTGCTCTAGTGCTAAAAATGACTCTTGTGCGATGTCTGGTAATAAACGGGCCTTGGCCAAAGCATCATCAAATTGGTGTTGAATACAGTGTAATTCTATTTGGCGAGCAATGGCAGATAAGGCAGCATTACCAAGAGTGAGAGAGCTGCTTCCTAGCGTATGGGCTTCAAATTCTAGTACATACAAGTCTTTAGTATGGGCGGCATTTGTAATGGTTTCAACACGCTCTTTGGATTCGATAAGATAGAACTTAATTAATTCGGGCATGACACTAGCGTCGGTATCTTTGATGATTTGCTGAATAATTTTTTCATCAATTAATACCATAGAAGGATCGTCTTCTTCTTTCTCTTCATTTTGTGACATCGTTTGCATTTGTAGTGTTGGCGATTCTGAAATGGTTTCATCAACATGATAATTATCTTGTTCTGATTTTTTTTCTTTTTTTATGTCGACTTTAGATGAGGCGATTTTTTGATCTTTTATCGGGGTATCAATAGGCTGAAACTGAGCTCGAGTGACTAACACCCCGATAAAAAAAGCGATACTGATTGTCGATATTAGTTGAAGGACTCCTGAGCTAAATTGAATAGCTAAAATAAGAAGAACAATAAAGGTAATGATGCTGGCCCATGCTTTTGGTGCTGTTTTTTTATATGTGTTCATAAGTTGCCTCTCATCTCTAAAGTGCCATTTCATTAGTTTTTGCGTTCAATTAAAAGCAATAATGCATCATCATTAGGAGGTGTCCCTGCTAATTTATCAAAGCACTTCATTACGTCTTCTAGAGCTTGTTCGATTGGCTTATGTAGCGTTGATACTAAGTTTTCTTTTAATGCGGTTTCTAGCGTTTCTCTTTCTGAAATGGAATCACCGGATTCAAATAGTCCATCCGTGAATAGAGCTAAACGCTCACCTTTCTTTAGTGTTAAGGGCTTTTCCTTATATTTTGTTTGTGGTAATAACCCCGGCAATGTCCCTTGGATATCGATAGTCTGTAGCCCTTTTGATGAAATGTGGAGAGGGGCAGGGTGTCCAGCGCTACTGATCTTTATCGTATCACCAGAAATGAAACTTAAACAACAACTTGTTAACATGGTTTGTGACAACAGTTGGTCTTTAAATGCATTATTTGAGAGGTGAGATAACAATTGTGCGGGTTGAGTGATATCTGTATTTTGCATTAAACCTCGGATGTATCCAGCATAAGCGTAAGCGAAAAACTTGGCACTTTCATCGTGGCCCATGACATCCGCAAGTAATAATAGTGATGTCCCTCCTTCTGTTTTAGAAAGTAAAAAATCGCCTCCGCCCTGACCGGTATTACGTTGCTGGGATACGATTTTCCAATGGGAGGAATTAAGTTCAGTATGTGGCAGTAATGTATTTGTTATTTTTTGATTTACCCGTTGAGAAAGAGATTTATATACTTGTTCAAAGCGAGCTAATACACGATGTATAGAGAGCAATAATTGTTCTTTCTGAATGGATTTATCTAAGTAATCATCAATACCAAGTTGATTCGCATTTTGTAAGGTATGTGTATCTTGTAAACGCGACAGGAAAATAAAAGGAGTAAAAAACGTGTCCTTTTTTTCCAGTTGCGATCTTAGTTCTAATCCACTCATTTTGGGCATTTGAATATCGGATATGATCAAATCTACCGTTTCATGATTTAAAAATTCAAGCGCCTCTTCCCCGTTATTTTTTGTGGTAATTGTGAATTCTTTTTGAAGATAAGCTTGATAAAGGATCCTTAGTGTAGCGTCGTCTTCGACAATCAATATATGATGTTTTTTTTGAAAAGTAGTGCGATCCCATTTTAAAGTCAGAACATTATTTTGATGCGAAGAAGTGTAAACAACCTCATCAGTTTGGTTTTGAATGATATCGATACCCCGACCGCCACATTTTAAACTAAAGTCGCTTATATTTGCATTGATGTGCTGTTTTGTTGGGTCCCAAACCTCTCCCGTGTCAGTGATGTCTAATTGCCAATACTTTGTTGTTTTCTTTAAGGCGACGGTGATGTTTTTACTGGTTTGTTTTGGATGAAGAACAAGGTTCGTACTCCATTCAGAAAAGCAAAGTAAGCACTGATGTTTAAACGTTTGATGAATATCTAAACGGTCGAGTATCTTAGATAATGACTGACGTAATACTCTGACTGAGTTCAATGATGTTGGTTGAGTGTCTTCAAAAAATAAAACGGAGTTAGTCATCATTACACCACTGTTGATAAGAATCGATTACGTTGAATCATAGAAATTAACTTAGTAGAAAGGCGCTTAGGTAAAAAGTGCAAACGTTCAATCTTGCTACAAAGTTCCTTTTTTAAACTTAGATTGTATTTATCATTTAAAACATACCCGGTGATATTTGCTTTGTTTTTTTCTAATAACTCTATTGCGGCTTGAAATTCGGCTTTTAGGGTTTGTCCTGATAGTACGACGACGACGGTTCCGTCGCATGAGCCCGCAATGGTTTGAGCGGGAATGCTTTCGGCGTGTAATTGAGATAGTGAAGACGAATCTATGATGACCTTATCAAATTCAGTAAGCCATTGAACTATTTGTTTTTTTAGGTTTTTAGGTTGACGAAGTTCCATAATGTCGGCTTTATCGGTTGGTGTAGGAAGCCCTGATAAGACGATATTATCTTGCACTGTCAAAGCGAGATAATGTGGGGTAGATGTCGGGTTGAGTGTTGATTCTGGTATAAAAGATAAAGCCGTTAAACTTGGGTTTAATAAATTAAGATCAACCAGAAGCGTTCGATAACCTGCCAATAAGTGTCGCTCAGTCAATGCTTGGGCTAAAGAGGTAACCCCTTCTCCTGAATTGGTTGACGTAATACACAATGAACGACATTCTTGTTGTTCTAATTGCAAAAAGACTTGTTCAATTTCCATGTTGCATGATGGTATTTTCATTACAAGGCTCCTATTAATGCAATAGTTGCTACGACTTGAAAAACATCTTTCATTACGACTCGAACTTGTTCCATTGTACTTTCATCTTTATTGGGAATGTAGATAGTATCACCGGCTCTTAATACAGGAAGGCTTCTGAAATCAGCAGTACGACTGAACTCTACAAGATCAAATGTTCTTGCTCGCCCTTTATCTAGAGAGTGATTTACCACACTGATTTTCTCTAGATAAGCGACATTACTTGGGCCTCCCGCTTCTGCTAATAAATCCAATAACGTCATTGAGTCATTGAAACGGTAGCGTCCCGGTTTGTTGATCGCACCAAGTACCCTAATGGTCGTTTCTTTGCTTTCATTAATCCAAATACGGTTTTTTTCTGGGATATAAATGGTATCGCCTGTTTTTACAATAGGGAGTAAGGATTCATCGCCTGTTTCAAAATAAAGCGCTAGATTTAACTTACTTACTTTTGAGTAAGTTTTATCACGATGCGTCACTCGAATATTATGAATATCTGCATCCAGAGTTGGACCGTCAGCAGCAGATAAAATATCTAGAAAATGCATTTCATTGGTGAAACGGTAACGCCCCGCGGCATTTACTTGACCAAACACGTAGATTGAACTGTCTGAGCTTTGACGAACCCATTGTGCTTTATTGTCTGATGGATCTTGAGGCAAATCATGAACTCGAATGGTTGCCCCTGCTCTAATGGTTGGCAGGGCAGAGTCTGGTTTTCCTTTGGTAATAAATGAATCTAAATTAAAAGTATAAACTTGATTATTACCTTCACGGTCAGGGGTTACGATTTCGATTCGAGTTGTGTCACCTCGAAGGGTTGGACCACCGACATGAGCTAATAAATCTAAAAATGACATTTCATCTGACCATTCAATACGGCCTGGATGTTGTACTTCACCTAATACTCGAACAGCACGACTTGGCGCTATTTTTAACCACGACTTTTCATTCATGTCTGTTTTTTCAGGAACAAAAATCGCGTCACCAGCCGAAATTACAGGTGGGCGTTGGTAGTTTGTTCCTTCAGTATAACCGGATAAATCAAAATTAATTACCGCACCATTGGCTTTAATAATTCGTATTTGACGAGATTCCGCAAATCGTGTTGGTCCACCTGAGTTCGCTAAGATATCCATAAAGGTAGCGCCTTTTTTACCTTCAAACGCACCAGGTTTTGCTACTTCACCCATGACATAGACCATGTTTGAGCCCGATTTGATTTCTTCTTCTTGTTTTGGAACAAAGATGGTTGACCCGACTTCAAGTGGGGGCAGTAAACTGTCATCACCGGTATCTAAATAACGTTTTAGATTAAATAGGGCGGGTTGGTTTTTTGAGATAACTCGAATTTGTTCGACACCAGCGTAACGGGTAACCCCACCAGCACGCATTAATACATCAACAAGATTGGTTCCTGATTTATAAGAGAACGTCCCTGGAGCGTTTACCTCACCAAAGACTTTAATCGCTTTTTTACCATCAGTTGCATCACCGGCTTGGGATAATTTTGATGGATCAAACTCTTGTTCGATATTACCAACCATTGGCGATGCAGGGATAAATAACGTATCTAATGATTGAAGTTTTGGAAGTAAAGATTGATCACCCGAGTCTAAAAACGCTTTGTAATTAAAGGTCGTCACTTTGTCTGAACGACGGAGTTGCAAGCGGTTTAATTGAGCCCCAGAGCGTAAGCCGCCAGCCGCATAAAGAGCCAGTTGAACAGAATCACCATCTGATAAGGTATATTCCCCAGGTTGTTTTACATAACCTTGAATATTGATGATAAGTTGGCGCTTACTTACAAAGACTTGCAGGTTACGTAAATCTTGTAATATGGTTTTTAAACTTAATGTGACACTAGATACCATCTGAGCTTCAGTTTTTCCTGAAACGAATAAAGGTCCAATTTCTGGCAATATTACTCGGCCTTGTTTATCCACTTGAAAATCTTTGTTTAAAGACTCTTCACCTGGCAACATGATGGTGATGACATCACCAACACGAATGGTTTTTTCCGTGTCTTTTGAGTGCACCATTGAGATAGAAGAGAACAAAATGGTGATGAATAAAATATGAATAATACGCATGATTTTGTCCTTTGTTATTGTTCAAGTTGCAAAGGTTGGTCAAGTTCTAATAATTCAATAGTGACTCGACGATTGGTTAATCTTACGTGAGGCTCTGTCCCTTCAAAATAAGGGTCGTCTGAACCAACAGCATCAACATGAATACGGGTTTGCTCAAGACCAAAAATACTCAAGTAGCGCTTCACTTGTTTTGCCCTTTTAAGTGCAAGTTCTTGATTTCCATTCTCTTCACCAACCGCATCAGCATGGCCAGTTACGAGTAATTTAAAATCTTTATTTTTAATCAGTAATTGAGATGCCTCTGATAGGTTCACCACATACTTAGGATTTAATTCAGCAGAGTTAAAAGCAAATTGATTGTCTCGGTTTAAGAGATCATAGATTTCTTGTGCTAACTCGATGTCTGAATTCCCTGAATTTGAATCTGATGGTGGCTGACAAGTTTCTTGTCTTTTAACATAATCCAGTTGGCGCTCTAATCGTGTTAATAAATTTCGTTGAATGATAAGGTCATTAGCCGCATCTAGCTGTAGTCCTCCCTCTAACTCACGAGCAATACGGGCTTCGTTTTGTTTTGCTTGATGAACGGTTGCAGGAAAGCACCATTCTGCTTTTTCTAAAATAAGAATATCAAGGTGGCGGGCGGCAAGTTCCCAATCAAAACGTAATCCATGTTCTGGGCCTAATGGTTGGTCTGGCATCACGGGAGAAAATGCAGCTTGAGGATAATTTTCTGCTTCTCCACCTTCACCAGGTTCGGCAAACGAAGTACAACCTGAAATAGAAAGTAATCCAACGCTTAGAATGAGCAATTTTTGTTTGTTCATGATGTGCCTCTCCATGTGTTCGACGATCCATTAAAGCGAAATAATTAATGTGTTATGTTGTTTACAGGAATCGCATTTTCAATACGAAGTAGTTTAAGTAGCTCTAAAGGTTGGCCATGCGCGTTTTGAATTTGCATAGTGCGTTCCTTTTCAATTAATCGCTTGTATAGATAAACAATGGCGCCAATTCCTGAAGAGTCTAAAAACGCCACTTGAGCTAAGTCGATATGAACTTGACGATGTTCTTGTTCAATGACTTCATCGATAGTTGGTTGGATATCTCGGCAGCCGATAGCATCCATGTCCCCTTGTACTGATAAAACGAGTACTTCATGATTTGTTTCAAATTGATGTAGTTCCATAATTATCTCCTAAGAATAAATCAATGTTGTATTGATAAGTTTAATAGAGCAGTAAGTGTGCCAAAAAAATTAACATTTAAATTTCAGGTAGTTATGTGTTTTATAACTACATTGCGAATGATTTTATTGAAGACATTCTCAATTTGCATTGCAGTTTGCAGAGTAAGAAGCTTATGTGAAATTAAGTTAAATAGAGATGAGTAAATAAAGAGGAAAGATCGTATTTTAAAATGTTAACTTTTTGAAAAGAAGAAAGTTAATTAGATATATTAAGTTCGATAATATGAATGCAAAATGAGTATCATTATAGTAGTGAGTAAATTGTTAATTATTTTGTAGGAAGAGTCTTAAATGGACGCTGTTCATTTGTTATCACATGCTTTACTAGAGTTGAGTTTGCTGATGTAGCACTTTTTTCCTCAATAAAATTGTCGTGTGTATGTAGTGCTTTTAAGACAACGTCTCTTCTATCCATTAGATTCTGAGATAAAGGCATATCTTTAATTAAAGATACCATCGCGCTTATTTTTGTCGGGTTATCTATACTCAACGCGATATAATACTCCAAGATGCCAATGATCACTTCTGAAGAGTATGGGAATTGAACAAAGGTTTTCTGATAACGGTCTAAGTTATTTGTTAACTCATTAACAGGTAAAACTTTATTCTGATGGTTATCGATTTGATTGATAGTGTATGACAATAACAATATTGACTCCTTTAGATCTGAGTCATTCTTTAATATGTTAAGGTAATCTGTGCAATAGTCATTAAATCGATGTTTCGTTTTAATAACAGAGCTGACTCTTTCAAGTAACCATAGCTCTCCAAAAAATGATAATAAATAGAGCAATTCAATAAGAACCACTGAATTTAATTGATGTAAATTATCAAAAAAAGGTTGAACGACTTTTAAGGTGATTTGCTTTGCTTTAATAATATCGCCGTTTGTTATTAGCTGTTTACATTCACTAAAGCTAAATAGAACACTCAATTGTATTTTTTGTGTATCAGTTAAACGGTACTCAGAACGACGAACAAAATTTTTCTGCTCAAGACGTAACTGCTTTTTATCACTTTCCGATTGGCAATTTTGAATGTAACTTTCGTAATAACTGAAACATTCCGCGACATAAGAACCCCAATTTTGGTCTGCAATAGGCAAATGATTTGCAAGTAAATGAGAAGACTTAAGAAAATAAACTTTGTTATTACAGCTTAATGCAAGTTTCATTGTTTGTAGTGATCTTGAAGGTACACTAGGAGTAAGATCTAACGCTGTATGTGCTGAAAACAAAGCGTCTTCATAACGCAATTGTTTAATTTGTAATTGACTTAAAAAATCAAAAGCAGAGGCAAATAAAGGATGTTTTCGGCAAAGAGATTCTGTTTTATCAATCAACTCACTAGGCGTAGTGAGTTCAAGTTCCGCTTCTAGCTGTAATTTTGTGAGAATGTAATTTCGTCTGTTAATAAATTCTGGCTGTTCACATAACTTAATTAAGTTTTCTTTATCGTTAGAAATGAAGAGATCAAATAAAAAGAGATCTAATTCATTTAGATTTTTATTTTTGGCTAAAGAGATGGTTTTTTCTTTAAGAATATCTGCATTATTACCTTCTTTTTTTAAAAAATAGAGATACTTAAAGAACTGAAACTCTTGATAAGCATCGGCCATTTTATAGCTAAGTATCGATTGGCTGATGGGTTTACAAAGATAATCCCCATTGCCTTTTGAGAGGGTGCTTAGTACTGTTTGTGTTGTATTATCCCCTGAGATAGTGATAACTCGTGTATAAGGTTGGATAAATCCCTTTTCTCTTAATAAATCATAAAGTTCTGAACCATTTAAGACTTGCTCTAAGTGATAATCAATAAATAACAAAGAGTAGTGTTTTTTAGAACACATTTGAAGAGCTTGTTGGTAAGATTTCGCATAACTTATTGATTTAAAACCTAACAGCATGAGTAGTTTAGATAGAGACAAAGACGATACCCGACAATCGTCGACAATTAAAATATTAAATTGGTCCGTTTTTTTTGTATTCTCTCTGTTTTTTAATAAATTCATAATGTTAGATTATTTCATCCTTGTTATTTTTTCTAATAACATTTCTTTTTTGAACGGTTTGGCTACATAGTCATCCATTCCTGATTCATAGCATTTAGAAATATCCTGATCAAGAACACTTGCGGTAAGTGCAATTATAGGAATTTTCTTCCTGTTTTGTATCTTCTCTATTTCTCTGATTTCTTTAGTTGCAGAAAAACCATCTTTAATTGGCATCATGCAATCCATTAGGATTAAGTTATAGATGTCATTTTTTTTAAATTTTTCTATGGCTTCTTGGCCATTATTCGCGATATCAAAAGTGTATCCTGAACTATTTAAAAACAAAGAGGCTACTTTCTGATTAACAAGATTATCTTCAACTATTAGTATGTGTTCTGTTGTTGGTTTTTTTTCTAAATGACGATGATCAGTTGCTGTTTGGAAAATAGGATTTTGTTGATGTTGAACAGAAGTAATAGGTATATTTTCTGAGTGAAAAGCTAAAGAATGAGCTAATGTTTTGGTAAAGCGACAACCAAGTAAAGGATAAGTGACTAAACCATCAATGATTGACTCAAAATGGGCGGCTCGATTTTGATGATTTTGAATTAAAACAATAGATGTTTTTTGGTATGTTTTACGAAGTGCTAATAGTTTGTTTTTACAACACATATCCACGCAGTTATCAATGCAGTAAAGGATGATGGCTTGTTCTTTATCAAACAAAATAATATCGTCAACAGATTCGACAGTGATGAATTTCAGTAAGTGTTGATATTTTAATTCTTCTAGAATTGCCGTTTCAAAACTAGCCTTGTTACCAACTAAAATAATTGAAGTACGATCTAATCCAGTTGCGGGTAATGTGTTTTCATGAACAATGTCAGTATTAATTGAAAAAGAAAAATCGCTCCCTTTGTTTTTTTCAGAAGTGACCTCTAATGTACTCCCCATTAGTTTTATTAGTTGCTGAGTGATGGCTAACCCTAACCCTATTCCACCATATTGACGTGTAATAGATTTGTCTTCTTGCATAAACGGCTCAAAGATCTTTGTTTGTGCTTTGCTATTTATCCCTATACCTGAATCTGAGACTGAAATAGAGACTCGCCCTTTATTCATGCTTGTTGATATAAAATCAACGGTAATAGTAATGTGACCCTGATGAGTAAACTTAATCGCGTTGGAAGTTAAATTCATTAATATTTGTTTGATCCGGTGCTCATCTAACATTAAATAGCGAGGTAAATCTGGAGATATAGCCACATTAATATCAAGATTCTTTTCTGTCGCTTTTGAGAGACTGATGGATATGGTGTCAAAAATAAGCTCACGTAAATCGGAACTGTGAATCTGAAGAGTTAAGTTACCCGCTTCGATCTTTGATATGTCTAGTATGTCATTTATTAAAATTAACAGCGTTTGAGAAGAGGTTTCTATTGTATTGAGGTAGTCATATTGAATTGGTGACAGTTTTGTTTCTGATAAAATGCCCGACATACCAATAATACTATTCAGGGGCGTTCTTATTTCATGAGACATATTGGCTAGGAAAGTACTTTTAGCTAAGTTTGCTTGTTCAGCTTCTTCTTTTTCGCCAATGATTCTTTCTTCATTTTTTGCTCTTTCTGATATTAATGCATTGATTTTTTTAGAGAAAAAAGTCAGCTCATCATTGCCACTAATATGAATTTTAGTTGTGAAATCATGATTCTTTTCAATTAAAGCCATCGAGTGAACGACAGTGGTTAAGTATGAACTAATTCGTTTTGATAATGAAATACCAAGGTAAGACATAACAAGTAAAGACAGCAACAGGGCGCTGATAGAAAATAAAATCGTGTAGTAACTGACCTGTAGCTGATTTTGTAGATTAATTTTCAGCTCATTAGTCAGTACTTTGGTTACGGATTGGATTAATAGCAGTCGATGGTGAAGTGCTTGTATGCTTGAATTCATGTCTCTTATTGAATAATTTGCTGCTTTGTTTTTGATCACATCGTTGCGAAATTTCATGCTGTTAGTAAAGCTGTCATTGGTAAATGTGTTTAGTAAAAGTTCGATGTTAGAGGTGTGTTTATCCATAGATATGAACTGGGTAATGTACAGTTCTTGACGATAAAATAGAGAATATAACTCGTCGTGATACTGCGTTTTTTCAGAGTTCACATCAAGATTTATATACCAATTTTCTTGTGTAGCCCAATAATTGAGTAACTGGAGCTGTAGGATTATCCTTTGTTTTTTATTTATATCGTTAGATGAGAATGGTAGCTGCTCAGCATGTTCTAGTGTGTATATTGTATTCAATACATCAGATACAGAAGTTGACCACTCTTCTATATCATCAGTAGAAAAATTACTGATTTTAGAGTTAATTTTTATTAGTTCATTCAGTGCAGTGTCCAGTTCGGGGGGATCATTTTTCTTTATGTGAGAGCGTAATTGCTCTAAAGCTATTTTGGATGAGGATTTCTCAACATCATTATTATTTTCATATAATGAGTTTAAACGTAAGTTATGCATGGCAGTCGCGTAACTAGATAAGGTCTCATTAAATAACAATCGTTCATTAATCGCACTGAGAGTACTTAAATTATGAAATTGTGTACGTATCTCTTTTGCGGATAAACAAAATAAGACAATTAAAGGGAGAATAATTAAGGTCAATAACCTTAATTTGATAGAAAACCTATTCATTAATGACATAAAACAATCCTTGTTGGAAAAAGCCATTCGTCCTGACCTAATATTAGGAAGCATAGGATATTAAACAAAAAAAAGTAGTCATTTGTGTGATATTACGAAATTTTTTGTTGCTATATAGGTGAGTTTATTGCTGATTTTATTGTACTTTTTTGATTTTTTATCCGAGTTGTGAGTCGGTATGATTGAGAATCATGCTACTTTTCAATGCATGATGTAAATACACGTTTCAGTCAAAATAAAATCAGAATGATATACCTTCGATAAGTTAAAAGTCATAGATAAAAAGAAAGTTAAGTAGGACTTAGGGCTCTTGGTAGCGTTTAACGATAAAATCATCAATTAATACGGATGATAAATAATGAAGTTAAATAAGAGGGGATAACGTAAATCAGCGTGGTTTACTATTTATTGCAATAACAAGCAGGTGAATATAATGGAATTTATAGTAAATTTAACATTTTAACTGGTTATTTAAATAAAAAGTGTTTTATTGCCTTATTTGTCATTAACGGATATTTTTAACAGTGTCAATATCATGACGTCTTAAATTTGATATTTTGTGTCAAGTATTCGTGACGGAACTCCCATTACCTTTATTTACTAGGTGAAATTATTGTTACAGTATTGTGTATTAAACGTATTTGCACCATAGTTTATTTATACCTCTGAATATACAGATGGATAGATAAATAATATTACGTTTGCTAGGTAAAGGATATTGTATGATTAGTTCAGGTAAAGATAAAAAAAACACGGTAAATAGTACGTTAGATTCATATTCATTATATTTAAAAGAAATAAATAGATATCAACTTCTTACAGCAAAAGAGGAGGTTAGCTATAGCCGATCTTATAAAATGGGATGTATGAAATCTAGAAATAAATTGATTGAATCAAACCTACGCCTTGTTGTTAAAATTTCAAATAAATACAGAAACAGAAATCAAACAGATTTATCACCACTTGATATTATTGAAGAAGGTAATTTAGGATTGATAAAAGCGATTGATAAGTTTGATCCTGAATTAGGATATCGTTTTTCAACTTATGCTGTTTGGTGGATAAAAGAATCGATTGAAAGTGCTCTGTTTAATCATTCAAGAACGGTACGTCTGCCAGTTCATATAACCAAAGAGTTAAATGTCTACTTAAGAGCGGCTCGTGAATTAACGAAATCTCTTAAAAAGGAACCCTCGATCAGCGATATTTCTTCATATTGTAAAAAAGAGGCGGGTAAAGTTAATAGAATCATGGAATTAGTGCCATCTTCTTCAACCTTTCGCTCTGCTTTAATTGAGGATAAATCATCAATTCTGGTTGATTTATGCATTAATGATCGCGCTAAGGATCCTGATGAGTATCTATCTAAAGTTAATTTAGAAGAAAATTTGTCATCTTGGATTAACTCTTTACATGGAAGAGAAAAGCAAATTATTATTAATCGTTATGGATTATTTGGTCATAATATTCAAACTCTTGAAGAGTTAGGCCGTGATCTGGAATTATCAAAAGAACGTGTTAGGCAAATACAGTCAGAAACATTGATTAAGTTAAACACTATATTTTCAAGTAATAATCTAAATTTAGAGTCAGCATTAGGATAATTTTTCTGTCTTAACATTGAGGTACTCTATATGAATGTTTATATAGTTTTTAATGTATTAACTGTGTTTAATATTATTTCATTACTTTATTCTGCTTTCCTGATTAATAGGATAGGATTACATAATGTTAAGTATATAAAAACATATTTATCAATTATTTTTTCTGTTTACCTTGGTGTTTTTCTATACATCGAAGGTTATTTTGTAAATCATGGTTTTATTGACCGTTCTGATACCGTAGTTTTAGTTGTAACAACAATAGCGACTCAAACGTTAGCTATGAGTTTATTGGTAATGAGTCGTTTACTTAATCATTTTTTATTAATAAAAAAAATAAATAATAATTATGGGATTCTAAGCTCTAATATTAAGAGTGTTACGTATAAAAAAATCATATCTACTAAAATAGGTTCAGGGATCCCATTTAGTTTTATTAAGATAAAAATTAACAACAACAATAAATTAATTGATACATCAACAAATAAAACCTTCACTAAAGTGATATCTCATGCCGTATTGATGTTAAAAAAAACCTTAAAAAATAAGCATTTGGATTTTTTTCATGATAACCGTGAGATTATAATAATTAGTTATGCAACAAATAAAAATGAACTTACCGAGATTGCGACAGAAATGCACGATGTGTTGATATCGCCTATCTTAATGAATGAGAAAAACTTTCTTCTTCAACCCATTATGGGCTGTGTTATCTGTACATCAAAAGCAACCAATACTGATGAAGTTATTAAGCAAGCAGATATCGCTTGTTATAAAGCTAAAAAGTTAGGGTTAATTATTGATTTTTACCGCAGTACTTATACTAAATCTATTTATGAAGAAGTGGATATTCTTAATAAATTAATTTATGCCATCCCTCATAATGAATTTGAATTGTATTACCAACCAATAGTAAACAGTATTGATAAAACGATTCATGGTTATGAAGCGCTGATACGTTGGCCTCAAGAAGATGGCACGATGATCCCTCCTGATAAGTTCATTAAAATTGCAGAAGATAATAATTATATCAAAGGGATAACTCGCTGGGTTGTGAATCAGGTCACTCGTGATATTGCCGGTTTTAAGAGAGAGAACTTACACCCACAAGTTCATATTAATGTATCGACGCTGGATCTTCATGATGATGATCTTTATGACCAGTTGTTTACTTTGGTTCACAACCAAAAATTATTACCATCTGATGTGATTTTAGAAGTAACAGAAAGCGCATTAATGACGGATGCTGATTCGGCTTATTTAATGCTATCAAAACTCTCCGAACTTGGTTTTTATATCAGTATTGATGACTTTGGTACTGGTTACTCTTCATTGTCTCTTCTTCGAGTTCTATCATTTAATCAAATAAAAATTGATCAATCTTTTATTCGCAATATGGCTATTGGTAACAGTGATTATGCGATTGTAGCGTCAACTATTTACCTTGCTCATAGCTTGGGATGTAACGTTGTTGCCGAAGGGGTAGAAGATAAAGAATTGTTTAGTGAACTTAAAGAATTGGGCTGTGATTACATTCAAGGTTATTACATTAGTAAACCAAAGGAATTCATTAAAATGGTTCATTGGTCTCTAAAGCAAATAGAAAGAGAAAAACTTTCAGCGATAGCTTGATGAAAAAAGGCAGCTTTAATTACTTTTTTAGCCTTTTATATCCTAAGTTAACTGTTATGAAAGCAATGAATTCTAATGATGGAATTCGATGCCCTCTGCGTCATTATTGGAGTGATTAAATGGATTTTTACTTTAAGAAATTCGAACATCGAAAACCACCGGAACCTGTCCCCCACAGTAATTCGAGAGAGTTATTATATCAATATTTAGCAACCTGTAATCTAACTTTAGGTATTTGGTATCTATGGTGGCGTTGGAGTTTTGCTTTGAATTATGATGCGTTATGGTTTTCTCTTCCATTGGCGTTTGCTGAGTCTTGTGCATTTATAGGTTCTTTGCTGTTTACCTTTAATTTGTGGAAAACAAAAGACGAGCCGAAAAAAGCGCCGCCGCATAAAATTAAAGAGTGCGTATTAGATACAGAAGAAGATAGACCAATCAGTGTTGATGTCTTTTTCCCTTCTTATGATGAAGAGCCTGAATTGGTTAAACTGAGTATTCTTGATGCCCAAAAAGTAACGTACCCACACGATATAGATATCAATATTTTCATTCTTGATGATGGTAAAAGAGAGTCTATGGCTCAGTTAGCACAAGAGATGAATATTGGGTATATCACAAGGGAAGGAAATACAGGTTTTAAAGCGGGGAATCTAAGAAATGCAATGGAACAAACCTATGGTGATTTCGTTGTTATTTGTGATGCAGATACTCGACCATTCTCAACAATTTTAGAGCATACGTTAGGTTACTTTAGAGACCCAGATGTCGCTTGGGTTCAAACGCCACAATGGTTTTTTGATATTCCAGAAGGTGAGCGTTTACCTAATTTTATGCAACGAAAACTTGGCAAGTGGTCAACAGGAATTGGGCATGGAATTGAAAAGTTTTATGGACCAGTGACATTAGGGGAAGATCCTTTTGTTAATGATCCTCAAATGTTTTATGACGTAATACAACGCCGTAGAAATTGGGCGAATGCGTCATTCTGTTGCGGTGCTGGTTCGATTCATAGACGTGAAGCCGTAATGGAAGCTGCACTTCGTAGTTACAGTGAGCAAATAGTAAAAGAACAATCTGAAATAGAAACACAAATCAGAAAGATGACCAAAGAAAAAACGGTAGATAAAGATATTTCAGATAACTTAAAACAAGAAATATTTATTGATACGGAATTTACACCTTACAAATTCCATGTATCAGAAGACCTGTATACCTCGTTAGTTCTGCATGCGGATTCAGAGCGAAACTGGCGTTCAGTGATGCATCCAGAAGTTGAAAGTAAGATGTTGTCACCCCAAGATTTACAAACTTGGACAGTGCAGCGATTTAAATATTCTGGTGGGTCTATTGATATCTTCATGAATGATAATCCACTTTTTAGAAAAGGAATGAGCCTGAAGCAGAAGCTAATGTATGGGGCGAGCTTCTGGTCGAACTTATCTGCCGTGTGGAACATTATTTTCTTATTGTGCCCAATCGTCTATTTTCTAACGAGCATCGCACCGGTAAGTGCATATGATGTCACTTTTTATATGCACTTCTTACCTTTTGTTCTTACTGCTGAACTTGCAATGATGGTGGGGACTTGGGGAGTTGCAGGATACAAAGGAAAAACTAATTTTCTTTCCTTCTTCCCTGTGAATTTTAAAGCGCTCTGGACTGTATTAAGAGGGAAAAAAATCAGTTTCCCTACGACACCTAAAGAAAGACAAAGTGGAACGTTTGCAAAATTAGTTATTCCCCAAATGGCAGTGTTTGGATTGAGTTTATTCAGTCTACTTTATGCATGGACTGGGTACTCAACAGGTATGCATGGAAGCTATTCGCTGGGTGGATTAGTACTAAATACGTTTTGGATTATCAATAATATGATGGCGATGTGGGGCATGATAGCTTCAGCGTTTTGGAATCCAAAATCAGATGGTGATGAACAAAAAGAATCAGAACAGGGAAAAGAGGAAGTAGAATATGGAATTTAAAAAAGCACTTGTGAATGCTCGTCACCATCTCGTGTTTATTCTCGGATTAGCGACTGCGTTATTGATTTCATTTACGATTGAAACGCGTGAAGAACCTCAAGTTTTAGGGAATATTGTTTTTGAAAAATCGGAAGAGTTGCCATTAAAGCAACATCGTATTTTAACTCAACAAGAGTATCAATGGGCAAACACGGCTTGGACGTACTTTGAGAATAACTACCAAGAAAATACAGGGTTAGTGAATTCTGTTGATGGCTATGAGTCAACTACCATGTGGGATACTGCGTCATACATTATGGGACTGATCTCGGCAGAAAAACTAAATGTGATCACTGATGATGTGTTCACTATTCGTATGGAGAAGGTTCTACACACGTTATCTCGCTTGCCCCTTGTTGATAATCGTTTGCCAAACAAAGCTTACAATACGGTGACATTGGAAATGGTGGACTACACCAATAAACCAACGCCAAATGGTATTGGCTGGTCAGCGATTGATATTGGCCGTGTTCTCGTGCCGTTAAATATCATTGTTTGGCAATACCCTCAGTTTAATAAACACGTTAATAATATATTAAATGCATGGCACGTTGGTGACATGATTAAAGAAGGCTATTTATATGGTTCCCGTCTTTCAACGTCATCTGACGGTTTTGAATTAGTACAAGAAGGTCGAATTGGTTATGAAGAATATGCAGCCAAATCAATGTCTCTGATGGGGCGAGATGTATTTAATGCAATGAAATATATAGATTACCTGGAATTTAGAACCATTAGTGGCATAGAGGTACCAACGGATTTACGAGACCCTGCAAAGTACCATGCACATAACTATGTGGTGAGTGAATCTTATATTCTTGATAGCTTAGAATTTGGTGCTGATAGTGTCTCAAAAATCTTTGCTCATCGAGTGTATCAAGCTCAAGAAGCGCGTTATCACGAGACTGGAATAGTCACCGCTGTCAGTGAGGATAACCTTGATCAAGCCCCATATTTTGTCTACAACACCGTATTTTCTGATGGCAAAGAATGGAACGCAATTACTGATACAGGAGAAGATGCGTCTGAATTTAAATCGTTATCTACAAAAGCGGCTTTTGGTTGGTATGCATTATACAAAACGGATTATACAGATATTTTAATTCAAGAAGCACAAACGTTATTTTCAGAGGATAAAGGCTGGTATTCAGGTAGATATGAAGCTTCTGGAGAGACCAATAAAGCAATTACTGCGAATACGAACGGTATTGTTTTAGAGTCGTTGGCTTACATTGAAAATGGTTCATTACTTAGCGTAGGCGCTAAATAACTGTTATTGGGATAAGGAAGGAGACCTATCTATGCGTTATATCTCAATTGGTTTACTGAGCTTATTTATTGTGGGCTGTGGTAATAAATATGATCAATTCTCAGAAGACATTGTGGTTAAAAAAGATCATTGGAGCGTCCCTCAAGCTCGTCAAAGTACCTTGACTGAAAAAGAAATGGACATGGCAAGAATCGCATGGACTTATTTTGAAAATAACTACCAAGAATCGACAGGACTCGTAAATGCGGTAAATAATTATCCCTCAGTGACTTGGTGGGATGCTGCATCTTACCTCGCAGGGATGACGAGTGCATACGAGTTAGGGATTATTGATAAAGAAGAATTTGATCGCCGTCTAATCAAATTTTTGACCACATTAAACACTCTAGATCTGTTCCGTGGGGAACTGCCTAACAAAGCTTATAATACGCAGAATGGGGCAAAAGTGGATTACGGTAATCAACCGGGGGAAATTGGTTACTCAGCTTTAGATCTAGGGCGTTTACTTATTTGGCTTCATATATTAAAAAACAGGTACCCTGAATTTGCGACCAGTATTGATTCAGTCGTTCTTCGTTGGAACTTCTGTAACGTTGTCGATGAAAATGGCACCATGTTTGGAGCGTTATTAGAGAAAGATAAACCCGTTCAGTATCTTCAAGAAGGCCGTTTAGGTTATGAAGAGTATGCAGCAAAAGGGTTTCAATTATGGGGGTTTGATACATCACAAGCCTCTATGCCAGAACCGTACGGAACGATTAATTTATATGGATATGATGTACCTTATGACACAAGAGACCCAAGAAAGCTTAAAGCCCACAGCTATGTTGTGACAGAAAGTTATGTCTTGGATGCAATTGAATTAGGTTGGGATTTAACAACAGACCATAGTCCTCATGATACGAGTTATTCGAATGGATGGATGGCTGAATTTGCACTTAATATTTATCGAGTACAAGAAGAACGGTATAACCAAACTGGCATTATTACCGCAAGAACGGAGCATCAATTAGCGGGTGCCCCCTATTTTGTTTATGACACCATTTATACGGATGGTTTTGCTTGGAATACGATCTCTGAAAACGGTGATTTCTTACCCCAATATTCAGCCGTTGCGGTAAAAGGAGCGATGGGAATGTGGGTCTTGTGGGATACCGCGTATACTGATTTATTGTTTGACCATATATCCACCTTATATGATCGTGAAAAAGGGTTTTATGAAGGTATTTTTGAAAACGGAACTGGCCGAATTAACACGTTTACATCAAATAATAACGGCATTACGTTAGAAATTTTACTTTATAAAGAACAAGGAAAGCTCCTCACTTATAAAGAGAATGTAGCGCCAAGTCTATGGGAAAAAGCACTAGAAAGTCCATTTGGTTACGAAGGTCAGTGTTTACCAAGAAAGCCAATGAAGCCTTCTCGTTTATAGTATTTATAAAGGAAGATAAATGCTAAAAAGTGCAGTACTGATCTTAATATGCTTTTTCTTGTCATCCTGCGGTGTATTGTATAGAGGCGTCCAAGATGGAGTGACCTCTTTAAATCAATCGCAAGCGATACGACAAGGAAGGCATGGCGAATTAACAGAAGGTGAGCTTGAATGGGCTCGCCTTGCTTGGGTATATGTAGAGAATAATACTCAATTAAAAACCGGTCTCGTAAATAGTATTGATAACTATCCAACCACCAATATGTCAGGTATCGCTGATTATTTATTAGCATTAACTGCAGCTCGAGAATTTGAGTTTATCACCAGTAAAGAACATGACGAACGACTTTCCCTTGTCCTTACTTTTTTAAATGAAATGCCATTAAGCATGGGGCAAATCCCAAATAAAGTGTACAGCACTCAAACGGGTCAAATGGTGGATTACGGTAATCAACCTAACGATATTGGCTGGTCTTCTATTGATGTAGGTCGATTGCTGATCGTGCTTGCCATTGTGAAGCAATATAATCCCCAATTTATTGAATATATTGATAAAGCCGTGTTGAAATGGAACTTTTGTGAACTGGTTAATGAAGAGGGTGAACTTTTTGGTGGCAACGTTAATAATGGTAATGTATTTAGGTACAAAGAAGGGCGATTAGGTGTTGAGGAATATACTTCTTATGGCTATTTAGATTGGCAAATAGTTCCAGATAAAGCAATGAGATTAGACCCATATAACGTAGCAACCATGTATGGGATTGATTTTCTATTTGATGGTCGAGATCCACGGCTTTTTGACGTATTACGTCCAGTGTATAGCACGCCATATTTACGATTGGGGCTAGAGTTTAATTGGGATAATATTGAGGATAGTAACTCTAACGATGCAACGCATAGTAATGAAGTGATGTCAGCAATGGCTGATTCCATGTATCGTATTCAAGAGGCTCGTTGGGATAATGATCGTATTTATACGGCACGTGGAGAGCATATTGTCTCAGGTGAACCTTATTTTGTGTATGATGCTATTTACGCTTTAGGTACGCCTTGGATAACGTTATCTGAAGATGGCAGTTCGTATGATGAACTCGCGTTAGTGTCTACCCGAGTTGCTTTTCAAATGTGGGCGCTGTGGAAATCTGATTATACCGATAGATTAATGATATTAGTCCAAGAGTTATATGATCCAGATAGAGGTTGGTACGAAGGCCGATATGAATTAAACAGCCGTTATGAAAAAAGCATTTCATTACAAACCAATGCTGGGGTATTAGAAGCATTATTGTATAAATCACAGGGAAAACTTTACCAACCTGAGAAAAGTAAAGAATATCGAGATGTGCAGTTTAAATCTCGTTTTTCACATCCAGGTCATTGTTTAGTGGAGACATTCCGATGATACGATACACATTAATACCTTTAAGCGTACTTCTATCATTAAGCTCTTCGTTAAGCTTTGCCAGAGTGGTTGATATTGAATTGTCGATATACAGTAAAGGAACGATGTTAGCGAATAGCCCTAGAGAAAGGCAATCAGCTGAATATTGGCACCAATTATCAAATAAAATTATAGCCTCAGAATCTAAGTTGGGTTCTCAGGCTATGTGGCAATATGCAGGTTTATCTGAAGCATTAGCTGCGATTTCTGCCAATAAGCGGAATGATATAAAAGCGTATGAATACTGGTCAAATAGCACTCGTTATTTATTAACCGGAGGGACAGAGTGGCCTCAAATACAAAAACATCTCCACCGCCGTTATGAGCAAATTAATACTCAATTATCCACGCAATTAACGTCTTCTGATGTAGGGATCTCTTTAGATAATCAATGGGAACAAGAGTTAACTATTTTGCAAGTATGGGAAGAAAAATTAGGATTATTTACCTTTAAAGGGCCTAAGTTGGGTTTGAAATCTAAGAATCCAAATGTAGACGTTTCTGTACCGGCAACGCCTAACTATCATTCACCTCGAGCGATTAAATCTTCTGATACAACAGGAAAGAAAAAGCTAACAGGGTTAGGAGGGGGCTTTTCTCGCGGCCAAAGCTTCATACCAGTAACGAATGAGCCGGTTGATAGAAAAAAGGAAGAGGCTGCTAAAATAGAAACGATAGAATTGCGCAATGGGGTTGTTATTACACCAGATGAAGAGTTTGATTACCGAAACGTAGAAAAAGACAATGTTATAAAGAAAGAAGAGAAAAAGGCGGTTGAGAAAGAAAAATATAACCCAATTCATAAAGCGAATATTGGTAATATAGATGACAATAAAGTTGAAATTCTACAACGAAGAACGTTCATACCAGTAGTTAATGAGCCAGAAAAGTAAGACGGTCAATTCATCAAAACGAAGAAAAACGCTTAAATTAACGTAAGCGTTTACCTAAATAGAAAGTGTTTTTCCCATCTTTGTTCTCATAGGCAATGGTGTCCATTAATTGGTCGACAATAATGAATCCACGCCCTGAAGTTAGCCACGTTTCTGGTTTATCTTCTTCGGGTACGATAAAGCTTTGTTCAGTAGATTGTACTAATACTTCTTGAGGAAGCGCTTGACCATAATCAGAAATCTCCGTGATAAGTAGAGCGGGAGTTTGCAGGTAAGACTTTACTTCGATTACAGGCCCATCTTGATTTAGATAGGCGTGTTCGTAGGCGTTGTTTACCATTTCGACGAGGCATAGTTCTGCTTGATTTATGGTATCTTCAGAAATATTTAATGATGCCCAATAGATCTTAATATCATTAGATACAAATCGAGATGCTTCGATTGAACTAGGATAGGTACTTGAAAAAATAGATTCCACAACGCCTCCTTGCGATTACTTTTCTGTGGTACTTTTCGTATTGGTGAATACGGAGATATCAGATAAGGTATCTTCCATAACGGTAGATATGCACTCCGTACTCAATTCTGAGTAGGAGGTACTGTTCCCTTCACGGTCTATACAATAGTTATTAAAGACTGTTTTTTGATCCAATAGCATAAAATCTTTGATATGAATATAATCATAGATTAATGAATTACGAACAATCGCCTCTGAATCAACCGTACAATTTGGGCTGATAACAGTGGGCCCTTCAATCGTTGCCCCATTTTTTATATGGCAACCACTAGAGATGACAACAGGAGGAGTGATATTACAATATTTTAAATCAATCACCGTATTAATACCTAGCCAAACCCCTGCTTTTATTTGCGTACCAGGAATAGGATAGCCATTCACTTTGCCATTTAATATGTCGTTGGTTACATCCCAAATATCGGTAATGTTACCTACGTCAAGCCATTGAAAATCCATATTTACGGAATAAAATGGAATGTTTTTCTCGACGAGTAATGGGAATAACTCACTGCCTATATCGTATTCTCCTTCTTTAGGGATAAAATCGAAAATAGCCGGTTCAAAAATATAGATCCCAGTATTCGCTTGGTTAGATAACGCAGCTTCTGGTGTTGGTTTTTCTTGGAAATGGGTAATTAGTCCATGGCTATCAGAAACCACAATGCCATATTTATGAATGTCTTCATTTAATACCGCTTTAGTTACAATTGTGGCAATCCCACCTTTCTCTTTATGATGTTTAACTGCTTTAGTTAGATCCAAATCAATCCATGCATCACCACACACCACGACAAAAGTATCATCAAAGAAACCTGAAAACTGTTGGATTTTCTGCATTCCTCCAGCAGATCCTAAGGTTTTGCTTTTGAATTCACCGTTAATGATTTCGCCTTCATAGGAGTAAGACAGTTGGGCATTGAAATGATGACCATCTCTAAAATAGCCTTCAATCACCTCAGATAAATGACTTGTATTAATAACAATTTTATTAATGTTGTGTTTGGCGAAAAGCTCAATCATCGATTCCATCACGGGTTTACCTAAAATAGGGATCATTGGTTTTGGAATTGTGTGGGTAATGGGTTTTACTCTCGTCCCTTTACCAGCAGCTAAAATCATACCTTTCATAATCGTTCCTTTTATACTTTACGCTGACGTAAGCAGTGCATCCTCAAGTGTTGCGTAATTTGGAATTAAACGGTCCATTCGAGTGAGTTTTAATAAGTCTTCTACTGGTTTTTGTAGATTAATAACACTGACTGTTTTACCTCTACATAATTTATAAACCCCCATGATTGCGCCTAGACCACTGCTATCCATAAATCTTACGCTGCCTAAATCTAGGATTAAATGGTCACTAAATTGAGGGAGTAATTCTTCCGCTTCTTTGCGAAACTGAGGCGCTAGTTTTGCGTCAAAACGTTCTTCGTTTATCTGAAGAATTGTGCATTTACCTTGGTCGTTAATTTCGTATTGCATGAGTCATCCTCTTGTTTGAATTTGCCTTTCCACTCGACAGCAAGAACACTGACATCGTCTTCGAACGTATTCGATTCTTGCCATGTTCGTACTCTATTAACGAGTAGCTCGGTTTGTAAATGAGTAGGGTGGGAGCTTATATCCATAATAGATTTTCTAAGCCCGTTCTCGGTAAATTGCTTTGTGGCTTGTTTATTTTCAGCTTCGGTTATTCCATCAGAATAGACCCAAATTTTGTCGCCTGGAGAGAGCTTTATTTGTGATGATTGATAATCAACAAAATCAAAGGCACCTACGACAAAATTGTCATGGCCGATAAGTTCGGCTTTTTTTGAATCGTTGTGTAACCAAACTAAAGGGGGGTGCCCCGCTGAGCAGTAATGCATATCGCCTGTTTTTACATTGAGTACGGCATAGATCATCGTGAAATAGAGTTGAATTTTGTCATCACTGATATAAAGCTTATTTAATTTATTGATAACTTCTTCCGGTGGCGTTATTTGATTATTTATGTCTTTCACAATAGAAGATGGGCCTTCGATAATTGATAAGCTTTGTTGAACAGAAAAAGACATTAATGCGGATGAGACGCCATGTCCCGCGACATCAAAAAGATAAAAAGCGAGATGTTCAGGATCTAGTTGCATATATCCCAGCATATCTCCACCAATTTGAGCACTTGGAATCGACATGTAATTTAGCTCAACACCCGCAAAATTGGTTTGTGTTGGTAATAGTTGTCGTATGAGATCCCCTGCGGAGTCGAGATCTTTTCTAATCGTGGCGTAAGCTAAATCGAGTTCTTGGTTTTTATCCGTAAGCTTATTGTGTAACTCTAAGGTTCTAAAGCCGGCTTTTACACGCGCTTCCAATTCTTTAACATCCGTTCCTTTTACGATGAAATCGTCAGCTCCGGCATTAATACCGTTAATGACGGATAATTTGTCATCTTTTCCTGAGAGTAAAACAAAGAAAATATAACGGTCGAACTCAAGCTCTTTTAATTTTTTACATAATTCAATGCCATCCATTTCTGGCATTATCCAATCACTCAAGACAAACTGAATTTGTGGTTTCTCAGTTAAAATGGTCAGAGCTTCTAATCCATTTTTTGCTGAGATTATCTGATATCCACAACGTTTTAATAGGGATGACATAAACAAAAGGCTGACAGGATCATCGTCTACTATTAAAATGTATTCCATTTAAAATCCTTTTCTTGATGGCCTTTAATTATAAGTATGTAATTGAATACTTTTATCTAGCCTAGGATATATTTTTCCGTAATCAAGGGTAAATAAACTATTTTTTATTTTTGTTTCATTTTACTGGTTTTCTCCCTTACCTTGCCTATTCTTTTTTAGAAATAATGATTAAGTATTAAAAAAGGAAGGGCGGAATATGGATAATAAAACCATTTTAAATATCATGACTCATTCAAATAATTCATTTGATTTAACCTGCGAGAAAGATCAAAAAGAATTATTGTTATTAGCCGATAAATTAAATTCATTTGAAAATATCTCTGTCTCAGAATATAAATCATTTCTAGAATTAGAATCACCCCCACTTATGTTTAAATTAGCGGTTAAATTAGTAGAGTCTCGCCGGCTGCTCATGAATATAACAACGCCATTAACCGTTGGTATTGTTTTTGCTATGTGGGGAGAACATCATCGATTAAATAAAAGATCGAAAATAAACCCTAATGGGGAAAATTCATTAATCACTAAAATAGAACAATTAAGTTGGATTACAGAAGGCACAGGTGTGCACTGGAAACTCTATCCAGTTGATGATGGTTGTCCGCACCATAGCTTCGATATTGCAAATAAAATAGCGCAGGAAAGTGATGCTAAAGCTCAAGTAAACGTAATGCGGTTAAATGATGCCATACCGACAGAGACAGGACCATTACAGAACCTTCACCATGTTGATGAGTCGAAAAAAGGCGGAGCAATTATCCTTGGTTGTCAAAAAGCATTAGAGGATGGCATGGATTGTGTTGTTTATACTGATGCGGATAATTCCGTTCATTTAGGACAACTTGGTTTGTTACTTGCCCCTTATATTGAAAATAATACACAGGTTATTTTAGGCAATCGTAAGCATAAAGAGTCTATCCTTGTTAAACAGGAGGAGCGCTGGGGAGTTGGCATTAAAACCCTACGTCATATGCAGCGTATGATTGGTTCGCAAATATTTACCCAAGGAATTAAAGACACTCAAGCGGCGTTTAAACTGTATAGCCACGATGCACTTGTTGATATATTAAAAGCACCAACAGTGTATGATTTTTCGTTTGATACCGATTGGATTTTAGCTTCCATGGAACAAAATAAATCGATAATGACAGTGCCGTTTGCTTTTATTGATTCAGCTGCGGAATCCGCTTCAATTACTCAAGGTCCAATGACGACATGGTATACATTACTTGATGGTTTAGTTAAGGCAGTTAGAGCCAGAAATGCCGAACACAATAATGAAATGGCAGCCATTTTTGATAAAGAAGTGACCTCTTATAAAGATCTCGAATTGATTATTGATATTCTGCCTCCAGAGCTTATGAATGCTGAAGATTATCAATTGGGAGATCCAAAAATAATGTCTCCAAAAGCATTGAAAGTGTGGTTTGATAAAGCAAAAACAAAAGCAAAACAACAACCAGCCATGGCTTGATAGTTGTTTTTGTAGCAATAGCATCCTAGATTACAATAAGTACATTAATAAATAAGTCTTCGAGTAAATTGAGGACTTATTTTATTGACGAGGCTCTTTTATTTCTGATAAAGAAAAAGAGGTTATGTGGCTTATCTACGGATGGATTTACGCCTTGATGACAATAAAATACAACCGAGTCATTTTACCGATCAGTGGATTGATATTTCCGTTGTGTTTTTCTTTATCTGCAATTTCTAATGAATACTTATCAAATAGCGCGAAACACAAAAACGCGCCGACGTCCCCAAATATTACTGAACCAAGAAATAGCTCAGCTTCTGAATCGCCCCCTACAGAGGGTGAACATATCTGGAATGGTGTCCAAAGTTCGTTCTATTTCCCTATAGAGCAGTGGGATGATGAACAGGGTTTCTTTCATGGGCTAAGTGGTAATGTAGGCTACAATTATCCATTATTAGATACGCCCTCAGCAAATATTCCAGCAGGTGCGACATCAGGACCTACGAATACCAATCAAACCCTTACATTGTCGCTTAAATACAGTATTTTGGGCAGTTGGTTTGTATCAGGAACTGCATATCATTATATAGACCAAGACCAGCAGCAAACGTGGAACCCTGATTTTACGTATGTGTTTGGTTACAGTGATTGGCGCCCTTATACCTTGAGCTTGGTTTACGCCAATTATGGGGGGAATAGATTCAGTCCTGATGAGGGTGAATCGATGACTCATTTTAATCAAGGAACGTGGTCTCTTGGTTGGAAGTTTCCAATAGTTGAACCTGTGGTTAATTGGTTTACGTTTACTGATGAAGGGAGTATCGGGTGCCAGGTTGATTTTAATTATACCCACGAGTATTTCAATTTAGAGACGAGTGAATATTTAAATGGTCATAAAACGGTATCACTTGGATGCAAATATTCTATTTTTGGGAATTGGTATATTAATGGCACTGCTTTTTATTATTTAGATAAAAATCAACAACAACCATGGAATCCAGATTATACCTATGGCTTTGGTTATTTTGATTGGCATCCAGGAACAATTACACTTCAATATAATAACTATTCAGGCAATCGATGGAACTCCTCAGACAGAGGCGATGATACTGGTCGATTTATTGACGGTGCCATTAGTTTGTCATATTCATTTTCTTTTTAAATAAATTACGCTTTGTCTTAATATTTATGGATATCTAATTATTTATTCCTATTCTATTTATAACGAACCTTATATTACGAAAATGGTAGCGGTGTTGTGAAGTCCTACTTAATGTAATTGTTATTAATAATAGAGAGGTCCAAATGGAAGGAACCAAATATAACGATACAATCACGGGCACATCAGAGGATGATAATGTAAATGCTCAATCAGGTAGTGATCAGGTAGAGGGTTTATCTGGCGACGATCACATTGCTGGCGGTGAGGGCAGTGACGTTATTTCTGGTGGTGAAGGCAAAGACACTATTTTTGGCGATGTAGAATATACCCCTGAGGACAATGCTTCAGAAACCCCTGACGCTAGCTCTGGCGGTGATAGTTGGGGAACGTCTCAATCTGTTTATCAATTTACAGCATCAGAAGACACGCCCGCAGAAGAAGTGACGCATGGCGCGCGATTAGGTAATTATTTAGTTGATGACGTTGGCAATATTACCACCAAGTTTACGCTTAATACGGTATTAACCACGGTGACGATTGAGCTGACGGATCAAGATGGCAATGTGATTAAAACAGTTCAAGCCCCTGTTGATGAAAATGGAGAGGTCAACCTAGATATTAACTTTACGGGTGATGAAATCAGTAACGATCAAGTGATTAACTTTGTCTTAAAAGATCCTAATGGTGATCTAATTACTGACATTGAAGCGGTCGAGTTTGTCGCTCATAACATTTATGACGATCGCATTGATGGTGGTGATGGTGATGATGCCATTTTTGGGCAGCAAGGTTCAGATCTTATCATGGGTGGGGCGGGCAATGATTTCCTCGATGGTGATATAAACGACGACCGTTTATATGGCGGAGAAGGCGATGATGTGCTTATCGGTGGTAATGGTGATGATGAACTGCACGGCGGCGAAGGTAACGATACCCTGTTAGGCAGTGATGGTGATGATACTTTATTTGGTAATGCGGGTAATGACATTCTTCTAGGCGAGCTTGGGAATGATCGTATTGAAGGTGGTTTGGGAGATGACATTATTATCGGTGATGACGGTGATGATGTACTTTATGGCGATGAAGGAAATGACTTATTACTTGGTGGTTCGGGTTCTGACCAACTTTATGGTGGTGAAGGCAACGATGAACTACAAGGTGATGCAGGAAGTGACATTATTGAAGGGGGGGCGGGCGACGATTTCGTTTTAGGCGGCGCTGGCGATGATGTAATTTCAGGACAAGATGATAATGATTTATTACTGGGTGGTGATGGAAATGACCAACTATCAGGTGATGCAGGTAATGATCTACTTTTTGGTGAATTAGGTAACGACACTATTACTGGTGGCCTTGGTGATGACGAGCTTTATGGCGATGATGGTGATGATGTTCTTATTGGCGGAGAAGGTAATGATCAACTCTTTGGCGGAAAAGGAACCGATAGATTAGATGGTGGTTCTGGTGATGATATTCTTCATGCCAATGAGGGGGATGATGTTATTAATGCTGGCTCAGGTGATGATGTTATCTATGCGGGTAGTGGTAATGATGTTATTGATTCAGGTGAAGGAAACGACACTGTTTTTGGTGAAATAGGCAATAATTCCATAGTATCAGGTGATGGGGATGACACAATTTATACCGATTATGGCAACGATGTTATCGACTCTGGTGCGGGTGATGACCTCATTTATTCTGGTTCTGGCGATAATCAAATCACTACGGGGCAAGGGGCTGATGTGGTCTATGCCGATGCTGGCGTTGATACCATTGATACTGGTACTGGTGACGATATTGTGTATGCAGGCGATGGGGAAAACACTGTTGTAACAGGTGAAGGTAATGACCAGGTTTTTTCTGGTTCAGGCCAAGACACGATTCAAACAGGCGCTGGAGATGATGCTATTTTCTCAGGTGGTGGAGCTGATGTCATTCATTCAGGTTCGGGCAACGACGCTGTTTATGCTGGCGCTGGTGACGATATTGTCTATGGTGAAACCGGTAATAATCGACTGGTCGGAGAAGAAGGCAATGATACGTTATATGCAGGTGAAAATGGCAGTGTACTTATTGGCGGGCAAGGCAATGATGAACTTGTTGGGTCGAGTGAAAATGATGAGTTACATGGCGGCAGTAACGATGACCATTTAATGGGTGGTTTAGGGGATGATATTTTAACAGCAGGTTCCGGTAACGACACATTGATTGCCGGTGAAGGCGATGACACCATTTATGGAGACTCTGGTACAAACCAAATTGATGCCGGTTCTGGTAATGATACGATTTATGGTGGTACAGGTACAGATACGATAACTGCAGGCGAGGGCAACGATACGATTTATGCAGGAGCAGGGGCTGATGTAATCGATGCCGGCTTGGGCGATGACAGTATTGATGCTGGCGCTGGGAATGATGATATTGCTGGTGGATTGGGTAACGACAGCCTCTTTGGTGGGGATGGGGATGATACTCTGGTTGGCGGTGAGGGCTATGATTTCTTAGCCGGTGGAGAAGGCAACGATACATTAATCGATGATGGACAAGATACTCTCGTTGGTGGTGGTGGCGATGATACGTTAATAGCTGCAGCAACAGGCAGCCATCAAATGTATGGCGGAGAAGGTAACGATACTCTTGTCGGAAGTGCTGCTGGTGATACGCTTTATGGTGGCGAAGGGGCAGATACCATTCAAGGTGGCGAAGGCGATAATACCTTATTCGCAGGTGGTGGTACCGATACCATAACCGCAGGCTCTGGCGATGATACGGTTTACGGCGAAGCCGGCACTAATACCATTGATTTAGGAGAAGGGACAAACACCTTATTTGGCGGCAGTGGGTCAGATAGTGCAGTATCAGGCAGTGGTGATGACTCCTTATATGGTGGCGAAGGAAATGATTCCTTAGCCAGTGGCAGTGGTGTTGATTATCTTGATGGCGGTCAAGGTGCTGATTTACTTCAAGGTCAAGAGGGCGATGATGTTCTTGCTGGTGGAGAAGGAAACGATACGTTAGAAGGTGGTTCAGGTACGGATAAATTGTTTGCAGGCTCTGGTAACGATAATTTATCAGGGGGAGATGGTCAGGATGAATTGCATGCCGAGTCAGGTAACAATATTCTTCATGGGAATGATGGAGACGATGTTTTATACGGTGGTTCAGGTGATGATTCATTGTATGGTGATGCCGGCGATGACCGATTAGAAGCGCTTAGTGGCAATAATGCCTTAGATGGCGGGGAAGGGAAGGATAATCTTAAATCGGGATCAGGTAATGATATCTTGGTCGGTGGTTTAGGTGAAGATACGCTTGAGGCTGGCGATGGTAGCAATACGCTTGATGGTGGAGAAGGTAATGATAATCTAACTTCAGGCTCTGGCCATGACGTATTGCAAGGTGGCAGTGGCAATGACACCTTAGTTTCTGGCTCTGGTAATGATCAGCTCTTTGGCGGTGAAGACAACGATAAACTGTACGGTGGTTCAGGTTCAGATATTCTTGATGGTGGCGTTGGGGATGACCGATTATTTGGTCAAAACGATAATGACCAGCTTTATGGGAACTCTGGTAACGATTATGTTTCTGGCGGCTCTGGCGATGATAGCCTGTATGGTGGCGATGGTAATGACACCTTAAAAGGTGACAGTGGAAACGATGTCCTTTGGGGAGAACAGGGTAATGATACTCTTCAAGGTGGATCGGGAGATGATGTACTGTACGGCCAAGAAGGTGACGATACCTTATCTGGTGGTGGTAATGCCGATTCACTTTATGGTGATGTAGGTGATGACCGATTATCAGGAGATTCTGGCGCAGATAACCTCTCTGGTGGAGAGGGGAACGATTCACTCTCTGGTGGTAATGATGATGACTATCTTGATGGTGGTGTAGGCAATGATACCTTAGATGGTGGCTCGGGCGATGACCTTATTTTTGGTCAAGAAGGTAATGATTATCTTGATGGCGGCTCAGGCAGTGATCAGATCTTTGCTGGTTCAGGCAACGACACCTTAGTTTTCGACCAAGATGATATAAACACAACCGATGGAGCAACCGTTCACTTTAGTGGTGGCGAAGGCTTTGATGTCATGGTTGTTGGTAGTGATGGTCAAGATAACGTCATTGATATGACACAAACGGCTTACCAAGAAATCGAAGGCGTGGTGGTTAATACCTCTAATACGGAATTGAAAATCGCATTAGATAAAATATTGGTTAATGAGAGTGCTGGAGAAGCAAATGGGCAGTTTGTTTGTTCAGGCGTCGAAACCCTTAATATCGATGGTTCTCATTGGCAATTAACCGGCAATCCATTATCTATGGACAGTGCTTTAAAAGACGCTTATGAAGCCAGTAATATAGATACCACTAGCTTAAATGGCTATACCTTTGCGAACAGTGCCGGTGATGAAGTTACCATCTGGAGTGATTGCGATGAAGACCAAATTACGATAGCAGACCCAAATGACATGGCGTAATTATAGTGTCATTACTGTGATTATTTATTTTTCACTTTAATGAAATAAAGCCCACGTTCCATTTAAATGTAAGACGTGGGCTTTTTTGTAGCTTATTATAATTAAAGAGATAAAAGCCGATGACCGTAATTTTTATCGGCTTTTTAAGATGTTAATCTTCAATACATAACTGACGGTTTTGAGCTGTAATCGATGTATCATTAGCAATAACAAAATGATAATAACTGGAGTCCATTTGGTTTTTTTGCAAGTAAGTTCTAATATGGCTTAGGGTACTTTTAGCTTCGTTATAACGATATAAATAATCTTTATCGCATTTATTCTCTACACTTAAATCTACTTGGTATGAATCAAATTTTTTCATCAATGATTCTACTCTTTCCTCATCAATGGCTTTTTTCTCTTCAGCACTTACCGTTTTTTCTACAGGAGTGTTCTTTAATTTATCTAATTCTGTACGTTGTTGCTCAAGATCAGCCTCTTTAGATTGTAAGGCGATTCGGTCTTTTTCTAGTTGGGTATTCATCTTTTTTTGTTCTTTTGCTAATTGCGTTTTCATTTTCCTATTGTAATTCGATTTATAACGGGCCAGCTTACGTTGTTCATTATGTAACTGCTGTTCTAATAAGCTGATAGTCAGATTTTTCTCTACTAAACTTTCACTTACCATACTTAAATCTCGGCGTAAGACGTTATTTTTATCATAGAGTTCAAGCATCTCCTTTTCTAATTGAGAGGTTATACCGTTGTATTCTTCCAATGATGTTGCCATCATTTTTTCTGTCATTAATGCCTTCGTTAATTTCTCAATAGTTTCGTTTTTATTATTAATCGATGAGCTTAAAGACAGCAACATCATTCCGCCGATAAAAACACAAGCTATGAGGAACATAAGGAAAATTTGCAGTTTTTTAGTGTATGTAATCATGAGAACGTTCTCTAATTAATTGGTCGTTAAGCGTTTATTAAACTAAAGTATGCAGCACTTTTTCATCGCAATGTGGACAAAAATAAGAGTGCTTATGTATAAGTGTTTGACAATGTGGGCATGGCAATTTTATGCGATTTTTACTTAATAAAATAAGACACAATCCAACAGGACCAAGTACGTACCCAAGTAGTATTCCAGCAATAAAATTTCCTTTGCGATAACCAATAAAAGCAGTTAAGGCAAAGAAAAACAGATAAAAACTAAGCCAAAAAATCATGAGATATCCTTATTGTTCACGAAATGCTTTGTAGTAAGAATTAAATAAAGGCGCGGTGAGATAATCCCATAGCGTTCTTTTTTCAAGTAAAATTAAAACATCGGTAGGCATACCGGGGTAAAGCTCAACATTGCTTAGCTTGGTGATCTCTTCTTGAAGTAGTTGGATTTTTACCAAGTAACCGGTTTCTTTTTCACCACGTTGATTTAGCCTATCTGCGGCAACGTAGATAACGGTTCCTGTTATTGGAGGGGTTTTACGAATGTTATAAGCGCTTAATCTGACTTTTGCTGTTTGTCCTGTTCTTACTACGTCAATGTCTTCAGGTTTCACTATGGCTTGTACTATTAATTGTTCATTATTTGGAACAATCTCCATGATGATATCTCCAGGATTGACTACGCCGCCAATACTGTGAACATTTAAACCGACAATAGTGCCAGTATGTTCACTTCTTACTTTAATTCTTGAACGTATATCTAGCGCCGTTTTTAATGCTTGATTTATGTCTAACCACTCTTTTTCTAATTGGTTTGATTGCGAGGAAATGGATTGTTTTAATTCAATGTCTTTAGCCTCGAAGTCTTGTTTTAGCGTAGTTAGTTGGCGAGTAGATACATTAATTTTGGTTTGTAATTCTTCTCGCTGAGATTCAACACTGGCTTGATGTCGTTGGATTTCAAACATCTTAGTTTGAGAAACGTATCCTTTTTTAAGCAACCCTTTCATCATCGCGATTTCTTTATTTACCAATTGTAGTTGACGTTTAATCGACGTTAATTGAGATTTAGAACCGCGAATTTGTTCGGTCAGTTGCTCTTTATTTTGGTTATATTGATTGGTTCGTAGTTCATTACGCAATAAGAATTGTTGAAACTGAAGCATTTGACTATTTAGAATGTTCATTACGTCAGCACTGTTGGCTTCTTCATGATAGGTCTTTGTCCAGGTGATGGTTTCATTATTTTCTAATTCCGCCTGTAAGCGCTCTATTGTGGCTTTTAAGGAAATTGAACGCAGCATTAAACGATAATAATCGGCATCGGCTTTCGTGTTAGCAAGCTCAATAAGCAGTTCTCCTTTTTCGACGTGTTGTCCCTCAACAACATGAATTGCTTTTACCCAACCCCCTTGTAAATGCTGAATTTTTTTACGCTGAGATTCTACAACTAGAGAGCCATTAGCAATGGACGCGGAGCTTAATTGGGCAGTGGTAGCCCATAAGGCAAAGCCGCCCACAGTAAAAAGGATAAAGAGAGAGCACATGATGATAATTTTTGTGGTACCGAACTGAGTCATATCACTATCCTTATTTACGCGGTTTGGGGAACGGCATCAGTAGGGGTATCAATGCCAGACATGTCTTCTAAAAACAGTTTAGATGGTCCTGCTTTTTGCACTTGTCCTTCTTTTAATGAAATAACCCAATCCATTTGGCGTAAAAAACCAGGGCGATGACTTATCATTATTACCGTAATTTTTTTCTCTTTGCAGTATTGAAGAACAATCGCTAAAGCAATCTCACCCTCAGGGTCAAGATTCGAGTTAGGCTCATCGAGCACTAAAATGGAAGGATTAGAAAAAATAGCTCTAGCTAAAGCGATACGTTGCTTTTGACCACCAGAGAGTTGAGAGCTGCCGCCTTCTTCTAAATAGGTATCGTAGCCTTGAGGAAGAGAAATAATTAATTCATGAATGCAGGTTAGTCGAGCAGCAGCGATAATGTCTGCGTCTGGAGCCTCGGTAAAACGACAAATGTTTTCAGCAATGGTGCCAGACAATAACCCGACTTGCTGAGGTAAATAACCAATATGTTGCCCAAATTGTTTTTCAGGCCAAAGGTGAATTGCAGCACCATCGACTTTGATTGATCCAATACTTGGGGTATGGATCCCCATTAATAGAGACACTAATGTTGATTTCCCTGAACCAGAATTACCCAAAATAGCGAGCGCATTACCATGCCCTAATTTAAAGTTGATATTTTGTAGAACCGGTTCTTTTCTGTGTGGCAGTTTTAAACCCACGTTTTGAAAATGTATGTCGCCTTTGGGGTTTGGCAAGGTGGTTTTAGCGGCATTCTCTTCTGCAAAAGAAAAAGATCGCAGGCGTTGATAAGCTTTGAATGCGCTATACCATGATTTCCAACCGTTTACGGCTTGCTCAAAAGGCGCTAATACTCGCCCCATAATGATAGAGCTGGCAATAATAGCGCCTGTTCCTATGTCTTGTTGCAATGCGAGCATAACCCCGACGGTTAAAATCAATACTTGTAATATGGTTCTAAGGTAGCGGCTGATAGCAAGTAATTGGCCAATGCGAGAGTTTACGATCCATTGCAGGCCTAACATTTTTTGGTTTTGTTTATTCCAATATTTCCCAACGCTTTCAGCCATACCCATTGCTCGAAGTGTCGAGGCGTTTCTAAGGTAATCATTTAATTCTAACGTTGTTTTAGCCGCAACTTTATTACTCTCAAGAGTAGAGGCTTTTGCAGAGTGCATCATTATGACGGCAAGCACGATAAATATGACGCAACCCGATAGCGTTATTAATCCAATGGCAGGGTGAAGCATAAAGAGAATGCCAAGAAAAAGCGGGATCCAAGGCATATCAAAAATGGCTGCACTAGAAGGTGATAATAAGAAACGTCTTATCTCAGACATATCTTGTAAGCCTTGTTTGCTTATGTTTTTGGATATGGCGGACTGCCGAATACTTTCCGATAGCATCATTGAGCTGATAGCGACATCCAGCTTTAAACCAGAACGCTGTAATAGGATAATACGAAAATATTCAACAACCGCTTGGGCGGTTAATAGAAAAATAGCGATAAAAAGTAATGCATAAAGAGTATCCAAGCTAGAGCTACCAAGTACTCTATCGAATAACTGTAAGCTGTAGAGAGGCAAAGTGAGTACCAAAAAATTAATCGCACAACTGAACAACAATGCGAACGAAATATCTTTCTTTGTCTCTGATAGTGATTTTTTTAGCTTATCCTTAAACAAAAAGACACCTCAATAATTTAGAATCATTCAATGAAATCAGTATAGGAAAAAGAAACTAGGATCCGTAATTAGAAGTGGCACTTTCTTCATATCTCAATAAATGATGTGGGTTGTACCATTCTTTTTTACGAAAATGCATTTACTTATCCTATGCTTAGATAATACACACAGAGGAGGTGTGATGGGGCAAATTGGTGTCTGGAGTAATAGAATAGGGATTATTTTTTCCTTGCTCGCAACAATGGTCTTTGCAGACACGGATTCCCCTAGTTTTTATGGGAAGCGAGCGGTCGCGCCTATTGAAAACGCCCCTGAATCTCCAGTATTAACCTTTCAGCGTCGATCTATCGTTATTACTCCGACTCAAGACCCTATGTTGAGTGAGGTAGCGATTAAAGAGAGCGTAAAAACAGCGACAATCAGTGAGTTAAATGCCAAGCATAGTTCGTCTAATTCAATCGAGAGTTCAACCGATTTTTTGCCATTAATCGAACTTTCTCGTAATGAAAAATTACTTGCCAAAAAAGCACATTATTATTTTGAACGTAATTGGAATAAATCTACCGGGTTTACCGATTCGGTCCAAGGGTACCATCATGTCACCATGTGGGATGTTGGTAGTGATATCAGTGCTCAGTTATCACTAGAAGGGCTAGGCCTACAATCGATTGAACTTACCAATACGAAATTAGAGCGCTTACTTAATACTTTGCTCACAATGCCGCTATACCAAAATAAACTTCCCAATCGAGAATACAATACCAAAACAGGAAAGCCATCTGGTCGATACAGTAAAACGAACAATAACGGAAATGGGTGGTCGGCATTAGACATTGGTCGGTTATTGATTTGGTTGCATATCCTTACACAAGAAAAGCCGCAGTTAGCCCCTTTAGTGAATGATATTACAATCGCATGGTCATTGGCTTCTGCGGTACATGATAAGACGTTATATGGCACAAAATTAGGAAGCAAAGGGGAATATTATCGCCAAGAAGGGCGTTTAGGTTATTTGCAATACGCAGCTTTTGGTTTCTCTTTATTTGGCTTTGATGTCAGTGCCAGTTATGAAAAGAAAGACGTAACACAAGTCAATATTGAGGGCATTCTATTTTATATTGATGATCGAAATATGCCTTTTTCAACGCCGGATCCTTATGTATTAACGCGGTTGGAATTGGGCGATTTTACACAGTGGTGGGAGCAATTAGATACGATTTATCTTTTGCATAAACAAAAAGAAAAACAAACGAAAAGGGTATGGGTATTTGCAGAAGATGCTATGAATAGAACGCCATGGTTTGCTTATAATAATCTTTTTTTCTATGGTAAAAGTTGGTTGAGTACTTCATCGGGAGGAAAACCGGTTGAAGTGTTTCAAACATTCAGCAATAAAGTCGCGTTAGGGTTGAGTGTTATTTATGACGATGATTATTCAAAACGATTATCAGAACGCGTGGTGAGTAATAGCTTAAGTTATCGCTCAATACCTACTGGTGTGTATAGCGATCGTTCAATCAATACGGCCTATAATATTAATACTAACTCAATGATCTTATCTTCGTTGTTATACAAAATGAGAAATAGGACAGCCATGCTACCAACAAGTATTATTCGTCATAATGAATCAAAAGATCTCGTTGGAGGGAGTAATGAATAGATATGGCGTGTTTTTGGTTGCCGGCTTTTCTTCTTTTTTTGTGGAGGCGTGTAACGTGGATGAATGCAATGGTGATTATTTTTTTGACCCATTAAACGATTTGAATGAGGGGTTGTTTGAACGTTCTCACCATTGGAGTAATGGATTCCCTTTTACAAATCGATGGGAAAAAGGAGCGATTAATTTTTCAGATGACGGCATGAAAATAGAGTTAAGTGACGATCCAAAGAAGAATGAAAAATATACATACCGCTCTGGTGAATTACGCAGTCGTCATTTTTATGGTTATGGTTGTTTTTCTATTGAAATGAAACCGGTCTCTTCGCCAGGAATTATTACGTCATTTTTCTTGTTTTCAGGGCAGCACGATAAATATGAAGGGAGTAATGCCCAACATAATGAAATAGATATAGAATTTGTTGGCAAACATACAGAGTCCGTCCAATTTAATTTTTGGACGAATGATAATGATTATTCTAGTAATAATGCAGTTCTAATTCCCTTAGGGTTTGATGCCTCTAAGGCGTTTCATGAATATGCTATGCGATGGAAGAAAGATCGTATTCAATGGTTTGTGGATGGTGAAATGCGTTATGAGGTACTGCAATCAAAAAGTAACCCTATTCCAACCGTGAGCGATTCACGCTTAAAAATCATGGCGAATGTTTGGCCTGTAGACGATAAACTAGCCTCATGGGCAGGGAAAGTGGATATTTTAAATCAACCATTAAATGGGACTTATCGGAACCTATCTTTTACACCAGATAAAGGGTGTAGAGGCGATAAATAAATTATCGACTCTACCGTATTAATTTTAAATTAAGTTAACATCGCGGGGGCGGCTTGCAATACTTTATCTGGCGTCCCATAGAATTTCTGAGAACCCTCTTTTTCGAGTAACAAACAGAAATCAGACGTTGCCACCATTGACTTACTTGTTGTAGTAAAAATAACCGTACTGTTTGCCAGATATTCACTGAATAAAGACGTTAAATATTTACTGTTCTCATGCTCTGATCCAACGAAAGGTTCGTCTATTATGACGACTCTTTTTCTGCAATAGCCAATGCCAATAGCAAGTGTCAGTTTTCGTTGTATTCCATCTGGTAATGATGAAAGGAAATCCGCGCTTAGTAGCGTATTTTTTCCATTAGGAAGATAAGGCAATAAATCCAAAAAGTTTAGCATGGCATCAATGAAGGTTGGTGGAACGTAACCATTATAGATGGTGTAATTAGCATGAACGGTTCCATGATATAAATGCATATCAAAGGGAACATAGCAAATACTGTTACGAAAGCGGAAGTTGTTGAATTGGTTTATGTTGTAGCCATCAATTAATAACCGCCCTTGAAAGCGCGTTTCAATACCACTCAATATATTCATTAAGGTAGTCTTACCGCTGCCCGATGGCGCACATATTGATATTTTACTGCCAGCTTTTATTGCAAAAGAAAGGTTTGTTAATCCCTTACTCACACCTTGATAACGGTGTGATAAACCTGAAATTGATAATTCGCCACTAAACTCATGGATGGGTGTGCTTTTTTCTATGCGACTTTTATCATCATCTAAAGACATTAATGCATTTATTTGGGCAGTTGATGCCTTGATAGTGTCGATTTTAGCCAATGAGTTATATATCCCCATAATCGGCGTTAATGTTTTCCAAACTAAGATAATGATGGCAAGCATTGCCCCAGGATTAGTATCTCCAGCCATTACAGCTGTTACTGCAATCACAATGGTTGTTGTCCCAATGACCTGAATAAAACTGCTTCCTAGTTGCTGTATTTTCGAGTTAGTCACTGAAACATGATGAGAATCTTGTAAGCGTTGAGTTAAGGCTGAATTAAAGCGAGATTTAATTACTGACAGTAACGGTAATTTTTGAATTGAGTTGACGTTGCTTAATATTTCATTCCATTGGTAAGACACCATCGCGTTGGCTCGAGAGCTTCTTGATGTCGCTTGCATATAAATATATCGAGCATAAATACAGAATAACATCATGATAGCGATACCAATAATTACGGTGATCGCAGCACTGCCAGACATGATGAAAATAGCGATTAAGAAAATGAAAATAAAAGGTAAATCAAAATAACTTAGGCTTGATTCAGCAGTAACGAGTTGACGAAATTGGTCAATGTCTTTTAAACGAGCAAGTTGAGAGGAAGTGGCGGCATTAGAGGTCAAAGAATAGGGCAGCCAAAGTAATTTTGATATGACTTGATAAGAGATATAACGGGCAAGTTCTTGACCTGATGTATTTAAAATAGCCATTCGTTGTTTTTTAAATAAATACTCCATGCCTGCGATCACCACGGCGCCAGAAGCAAGCCAATAAAGGGTTGAGATAGAGTCAGCAGTTAATGCAAAGGTATATACCCCCATAATAAAAAAGGGCTGCAAGGTGCCTAACAAGCTAATTAAAAGGCTTAATAATGCAAGGCTTTTGAATTCATTGTTGTAGTGATAGAAAACATGCTTTATCCAATTTCGCTTGTCTTGTGATTCTGGTGGTGGCTCTCTAAATAAACGTGAATATTTAGAAATAGCACATACCTTAGCAATCAATTTTCCTTTGGCTTCACTTTCTATCGTAATGTCATTTTCATAGTCATACAAATAGAGAATATCATCGTCAAAATTTAAGAGAATATAGTGCTGTTCATGTAAGGTAATAAAGCTAGGGCAATCTATCGCTAAGAGTTGGTCTGCATGGGTGATATTACTTTCAATGCATTGGTAGCCAAGTCGAGTCAGTGTTTTATTAAATGAAATAACGTGGTCGTGATCAGATAAAAACGCATCAGAAAGAATATCTGGGGTTCCTTCCCATTCAAGCGTGACTAAAGTGTAAGCCAATCCAAGTAATAACGGATTTTCTGAATAACGAGTATGAAGGTGTCCATTTTTAAAGTGATGGAGACGCTCTTGTATCTCATCAAACGCAATTAATGTATCCATACTTAGGCCACCTCATTGATAGGGGTATGCTGAATTTTTACGTCCGTGTCTTTAATTTTATTACTGACGATCACAAACAAATAAGATTGAATGCGAGGACGAAGACAAGACAGTAAATTTAGGCTGAAATCATCATCAAAGACCAAATCAAAATCATCAATAAGAATGATCTTTTTATTACTTAATAAGGCTCGCACAATGAATAAAGCAAAATTCACTTTTCGAGAAAAAGGTTTAATACCCGTGGTTGTTATCTCGGTATAAAAACCAAGTCTGAGATCGTCAATGTCACTTTTTATAGAGAGTGCCTCACAAAGAGAATAGGCAGCTTTATGCAACTGAGGTCGAAAACAGGTAATGTTATCAATAATGGTCCCATCAACAAAGGTGCTGTTTTTATCCACTAAAATCACATTACTTATTGTGTCTGATTGATAATAGTTTTCTTCTTTTAATCCATTAATAGATAAATGACAATCTTGAGTTAATGGTTTATTCGTAAAAGCTTTTATTATTGAGGATTTTCCTGAACCAGAAGGGCCTGAAATAATAGATATTTTTTCAGCCGTAAAATGGTAATCGTTGCTGCCATGGTAACTTAATACTCGAGGGGTAGCCTGAGGCGCAATGGTTCTTTGTTGACCCTCTTCCATTGATAAAATGTCATTAAGGCGTTGGATATAACTTTTATTTACTCGCCATTGGCTGATGGTTCTCATCGTTTGTTGGTATGGGGAAAAGTAGCGATTAGTTAATAGAATGATGGCAGCCATCACACCTTGACTGATCTCTAGATTGATTACCGCTATCGCACTGCTTACAACGGTAAACGTTACCGCTAATTGTTGAATTAAATGCAAAGTTAAATTAAAGCGAGATTCTTGTTTTTCAAATTCAGTGGTGTGATGTTCTCTCTCGTTTACCATCGTCTCCATTAGGTTTTCTAAGCGATACTCCATTGAGCGACTTTTAATATCTAGAGGGTAAGAAATGATTTCAATCACTTTAGAGTTGGTGATGCCTTCAATGTCGGATTTTTTCTCCATTAATTTAATTTTTGTCTTTGATAAGCGTAAAGAGACAAGCAATAAAAACAACGAAGCCAGAGAGAGTATAACGCCAGCTCCGGGATTAATTATGCTAATGATCACCAACGTAATAAAACACGTAAAGGCATTAATAGCCGAGCGAATAAGGGCGCCACTAAAGAAGGATTTTAAACCGGGAATAGCCGTTAATCTTTCTAAGTATTCCCCTGTCTCTAATTGTGTAAATAATGATAAGTTTGAATGACAAATGGCGTGAAATAGTTGGTTAGTAATTTTCTTTTCAAACCGGTTTCCAATACGAGAGACCATCGCGTCTTCTAAGTTTTTTACTTTATAATCTAAGAAGATGGCGACTAAAATAATGGAAAAAATGAAATAGAGTGAAGAGCTTGAGTTATTAGGTAAGATACGGTCAAAAATAATTAGAATAGAAAAAGGCAGCACTAAGCCTAGTAAGGTAGTCGTTAGGCTTGAAGTAAACAAAAATAACGCATCAAATAACCCAAGTCGTGGTAAATAGTGGAGTTTGTTCATTACTTCACTCCTTCTGATGTAAATCGTTCTAATAGAGTAATATCAAAAGTGTCACTGATGGGTTCCATTCTGTTTGAAATTTCTTCAAGGGAAGCAAGATCAACGGATCCAAATAATGCATATAACTTCGTCATGTTAATGATGTAATCGTATTGATTTGAATGGTATTCACGGATGTTATCGTATAAATCTGATTCAGAATTAAGTAAATCAGTCAGTGTTTTTGTGCCTAACTTAAATGCCCTTTGATTGCCTTTATAAACAAGGTAATTAGATTTGATTATGGATTTTAAAATAGCTAAAGATTCTACATTAGTGTTGATACTGTAGATAAGTTCTTCAAAGTTGACGCGATTATCATTTACGGCTTGATCGTATTGTGATGAATATTGGTTAATTTTTGTTTTACTTTTTTGATAATCGTAATAATCCGAACCACCATTCACAATCGGTATATCTAACGTCAGTGCATAGGTAGCGTCGTCGGTTTTTGAACGATCAAAATTACTGTCGGTGTATTCATAATTTGCTGATGCAGATAATGTTGGATAGAAATCAGAACGAGATTGAGTAAGTGACCGTTTCGACTTATCTAAATTAGATTTTGCAATCGCAATATCATAGTTACTGCCAATCAAATTCTTCTCAAGTGTGCTTTTCTCATAGTAATCAATTTCCGTATATTGATTATTCAGTTTTACATCATATGATGGCCTGATAGGAGCCTGAGTGGTGGATTGTAACTGCACTAAAGCAAGATTAATGCGTTTACGAATGTCAGCTAATTTCTTATAAGTTGATTCTTTTTGTGCTTGAGTTTCATACACATCAGTTTTAGGTAAATTGCCTAATTCATTGTTACGACTGATTTGCTTTAATCGCGCTTCTGATGAGCGAAATTGAGCGTCAGTTGCTTTTTTTTGAGAGTGGTATTTCAAGTATGAGAAATAATTGTCTACCACTTGAATGATGATGTCGTTTACGATCTTATCGTGCTTTAATTTATTGATTTGTAAATCAATACCACTCTCTTGGTATGAGCGAATTTTCGACATATCTAAAATGGTTTGTGATAACGAAACACGGTACCCATAACTGTTATATTCACTGTCTGAGGGGGTGTTAGAATCGACGTTTGAATCATTCCATGTCGTATTTGCGCTGGCATTAATGGTTGGATAAAAGAATGCACCACTAATACTTTGGTCAAATTCAGAGGAGTCGACTTCGTATTTAGAGTTGATGATTTGATAATTATTCTTTAACGCTTCATTGATTAAGGCTGATAGTTCACTCGCATTAAGAGAAGGCTGCCAGGAAACGAATAAGCTAAAAATAATAAATGTACGGTTTGTTTTTGTCATTAGCCTACTTTCCTTATGGCCATGTACTTCTTAATGACGGCGTATATTTCTTCATTTTTATACGGTTTGCTGATGACGTAATCCATACCCGCATCAATACATTGTTTGTGTTCTTTATTACTGGTTAATGCAGTTGCACCGATAATGGTGGTTGGTGGCAGGTGATGCTCTTTTTCATATTGACGAATTAACGAGGTAGCTTCCATCCCTCCCATGCCCGGCATGATGCAATCCATAAAGATAATGTCGAAATTGTTTTCTTTTACCAAGGCTAAGGCTTTTGCTCCATCATCAACCCCTTCACTTTGGAATTCAAAACCGGTAAGAATTTTATTTAAAATGAACTGCTGTACTTTATCATCTTCAACGATTAAGAATCGGCTAGTGATCTCTTCTGCCTTTTCTGAATCACTGTTAAGTGTCGTTATGATATTGTCGATAAAGTCGATAGGGGTGAATGGATGATAAAACACGTAATCTACATGGTTATAAATATCATCAATATCAGCTGAATTTGAAACCGATAAGAAGAGTTTAATGTTTCGTTTACTTAATCGTGCTTTTAACGTCTTACAGAAAGAATCGAGAGTAATCCCCTTAATTCGGTCGGTTAAGAAGATGCCATCATTGGCGCTTAATCGTTTCATCGATTTGAAGATATCATTAGCGGTATGAGCAATAATTACATTGGCCCCTTGATTGGACAAGGTATTGGCAATGACATCCACCTGAATGCCAGAGGCTCCGCACAATAAGATAGTTTTACCCGCTAAACGATTATTGTGTGTTTGGTATTCAGAGGTATTGACATCAAAAGAGACATGGAGTTTTTCGGCATAACCTAAATCTTGCGTAATGGCTGTGTAGTTATTAATACCATTAAGTAAGTTGTTAGATAGCTCGTTGTTAGTTACATTTTTTTCAGGAGCCTGATCCCACGCTAACGTATCTATGTTTTGAATTGCATTGTAATCATCTAAATACAGATACAATGTAAAGTGTATGGTGAGCTTATCTACACGATCAGAGCTACTACAGCTCGCATTTAATAGTATTTTTGGCTGGTTAGAGGCCGAGATCATATTTGATATTTGTAGCAGTAATAACCAAAATAACCCCGTTTGATTACCGTACATTTTTAGTGGAATTGCATTATCGACAAAACATTCAATTTCTTTTGATTGTTGCTTAGCTTTGGTTGACGTTAATACGATTAATTCACTCATTAAGTGGTAAAAATGAATGGTCTTATTGTGGCTCATTGCATCAATGTTTGAGAGGCGATTAAAGTTATCGGCAAGGTTTTCAAGTGTGTTGGTGGCAGCCATTATTTCTTTTGCTAATAGCGCACCGCTTTCATCGGCGTCTTTAATTAACAATTTTACGCCACCTTGAATGGTATTGGTAATGCCGCGAACCTCGTAACCTAATAGATTATATAAACGTTGGTATAAATCGGTCTTTGATTTTTGTTCTTCAAGTTGTTCATAACTAGAAAGCAGTTTGGCATAGATGTTTTTTTCAATACTACTGGTCGATACATTTGATATCCGTTCTTTCACTTTGTCGTGATCAATGGTTTTTAAATCATTAGAAATACTTTTAAATGTACTTGATATACGGTTCTTTTCTGTATGAGCGGCACGTATTAATTTGGTGTTCAATAAGTAATAAAGTGCAAAGACTAAGATCAAACTGCCGTTTAGCATAAGTAGAGTATAAAGATGATTATCTTGTTTCTCTTTGCTTAATCTGGCGTGATTTAATAATAAGCTGTCTATGATGGAAGTGCTGTTTGTGAAGGCGACGCCCAGCGATTGTTTGAGCTCATTTATATCAAAAGTACGATTATACTTTTTGATATAAAGTTGTATTAAATCAAAACCTAAAATACCTGAGGAAGACGCGAGAGATTTCTCATTGGCAATGAGGGCATGAAAATTATCAATCTCGTTGGATAATTCATTCGTGAATAGTTGAACTTGTGCCGTACTGCAATTTGAATCATTTCGAGTACAAACGTCCAACGTTGCATTTAATCGACTGATGCTATTTAAAATCTCTCTTGATTTATTTACGAGCAACACTTGTACTTTACTTTCGCTATTATCAGCAGCTGATAGTACTTCACGAAGAGAATAAGCGCCTTGTGCCAGTATTATCCCTAAAGTGATAAAGAAAAGGACATGAATAAATGGGGTATTAGGCTGAAGGAATCGTTTCATTATTCATTACCTTTCATCAAAAGATTCATCTAGTGCTGCCATGACTGGTTTCAAGGCGTAATCGATAATTTTTCTGCTGCCTGTTTTTATATCAGCAGTAAATTCCATATAAGGGGAAATATGATATTTAATGCCGTTACGCTCTAAATAATTCTGAGTGATGTTGACTTTGGCAAGGTAATATTCTTCTTCTTTTTCTTCATAAGAACTGCGAGAAATAGACGAAATGTTACCCGTAATTACGCCATATTTAGCAAAGTTATACGCATCAAATTTTAATTTTACTTCTTGGCCTTTTTCAATAAAGCCGACATCTTTACGAGGGATTTTTACCTCAGCATGAAGCGTATTTCGTAATGGGGTAATATCAGCAATACTGTCACCAGGGGAGATTATCGCGGATAAATAGTTGTAATTCACTTTATCAACAGTGCCATCAACGGGAGAGAATACTAATAAGCGATCTACTTTATCGCTAATGGTCGGTAATTGAGTGAGTTTAATATTTAGCTGCTTATTTACCTCGGTTAATTTGGCGTAATAATCGGTATTACGTATTTTCTGAGTATCATCAAGCAGTTTTTCAAGGCGAGTTAATTGAAATTCTTCATTTAATACGGCTTCTTGTAGATTTTCAATTTCTCTTACCATGTTCATGTGCTGAACCTTCATATTGAGCACGTCAATATAAGATGCCATTTCTTCATCATACAATTGTTGTTTTATTTTCAGCTGCTGTTTAATTAAACTTAATTGGGTATTCGACGATTTTACTCGACGCTGCATTGAAGCAATGAGGCTCTGTTTATGTTTTATGTCATGCAGAATTAACTCATCACCAGAACGATTTCGGTTATTTTCTTCTTCCCATGATAAGGAGTGGGTTTCTACTAATTCAGGAAATTGGTTAAAAGGGATGAAATTAGGCGTAATATTATTGATTAGAGCGTTGTATTTTTGTTGCTCAATTTGCAATCCTGTAATCTCATATTGAGTTGAATTTAACTCAGACACTCGATCTTTTGAAGTTAATAGAGCAATCTTTTGTCCTTTAAAAACTAAATCACCAGGGGATACATACACTTCATTTAAAATGCCACCTTCTAGGTGTTGTACTTTTTCTACATCGGAATCGAGAAGGGCTTCACCTCGTGTTGAAACGGTAATATCAATACTGGCTTGAGAAGACCAAACCAATAAAAAAAGAGCGAAGACAACAAGAATGATAAATATTTTATGAGTAGAGACTTTTTCCTTTTGGTCGCTCGTACTGTTAAATCGCTCAATATGAGTATTGTTAATGGATTTCTCTATAATCTTATTTAAATTACTCATGAGCTAAATTCATCCTTGTTCTCATCTTACTAATGCTATTACTAACGTATTATGTTAACTAGAAAGGTGATTCCTCATTTGCTCTTTTATTTTATTTAATCCTTCTATTACCGTATCTATTGTCTCTTTATTTGGCGTATTTTCTGTTTTTGCTGCGGCTTCTATTTCTTTAATTTTAGGCAAAATATCCATCTCACATAAATTTCCTAGAGCCCCTGAAAGCGTATGAGAGGTATGAAATAATGCTGATAAATCATTGCTTTCATATTGGGTTAATATGATGTCTCCCGTTGTTGCATTTTCCTCAAGGTAAAGCTCAAATAATTGTTGGGTAATTTCTTTATCTCCCCCAAACATGTCATCTAACATTTCTATATTAATCACAGCCATTAACCTATTAATTCAATACGTATGATTACTATAGGACAGAAGTTCTTATTATCCATAATAAATTTGTTTTTTGGTTTTTTGAGTCACTGTTTCCTATGCTCTCTTATGAATCACATACTCTTTATTGGTATGTTTAGTCGGGATTAAAGGCAAGGAGCAATATATGGCTGCTGGTAATAATAATAATGAAGATCTAAATGGTGCTGTAGAGCAGGAGGTCACGGAGGATAATTCACCGTCTTCGGAAAATCATAATAGTAATCAGAATAATCAACAATCAACAGCAAATACTGTTGCTACAGGGAGTGATACCGTCGAGCCGCGCTCGCCAGAAGAGGAATCACAATCAGATCAAGACGTAGATTCAAGCGATTCGCCAGCAGCTGAAGAGAATGCCGAGAACGGAACAAATGCAGTTAATGAGGGGGGGGAGACGGATCCTGATGATAATTCAGATTCCAATGTTATTAATAATGATGAAAATGACAGTGAAGAAACAGAATCAAATGCGTCATCGCAACAATCAAATTCAGAGACTCAAAATGTAGGCGGGGGATCTTCTCAATCCTCGTCTTCAGCGGCATCTCGTTCTAATAATACCGATTCATCAGCACCAGAGAACTCATCTTCTAATAGCGGAAATAATGGAGCAGAAGCCCCTTCATCTGTGGAAGGAAATTTTAGTGATGAAGCATTAGATTCTCATACTTTTGGTGTGAACGTTGAATCAGACCGTTCGATGTATTCTGATGAATTAGATCATACTGACCAAATAACGGACACAATGACTTTCGCGGTCAATGTCTCGTCGGTGAATGATGCCCCAACCGCAGTCGATAAGTTATTTTCGATGCAAGAAGATGGGATTATTACCTTTACAGCAGAAGAGTTATTAATGGGATCTGCTGATATAGATAGCGATACTTTGCACATTGATGCTGTGATTTATACCGGAATTGATGGGGTGTTATCTGAAAATCCAGATGGCAGTTTTTCTTTTGCCCCGAATGAAAACTTTAATGGCCTTGTTGACCTTGGTTTTATCGTCTCGGACAGTGAAGCAACGGTTGAGGCAAAGATAGAGTTAACCATTGAAGGTGTTAATGATATCCCTGTTGCAGGGGCGACATCGTATCAAGTAGATGAAGATCATGTGCTTACTTTTACCAGCGAGCAACTATTAGCTAATTCAAGTGATGTGGAAGGTGACGTTACGGTTCAATCTGTTACTTACCCTGGTTTTGAAGGCGAATTAATTGATAATGAGGATGGCACTTATTCGTTCACTCCAAACCCTAATTATTACGGAGAGTTAGATTTTAACGTTGTGATTGTTGATGATGAAGGAGCAACGGCAAGTACAACGGCACACGTTCAAATTGTATCTATTAACGACCCTGTTATTGCCGTTGACGATTCAGAATTAGCGGCAAGTGAACCACTTATTCGTCTAGATGCGGCCCCAGAGCACGGAACATTAGAATATTTAAATGACGAATATGAATGGGTAGAAATGGTTGTTGGTGAGGAATATCCCGCGGATACAGAAGTACAATTTGTACCTAATGTGGAAGGCGTTCAATCTGCTACGTGTGATATTCAAGTTGGTAGCTTTGATAATAATACAGACACGCCAATTTTTGATGGAGTTGCTTCAACTTCTGATTGGGGGGTTGTTGATGGAAATACAGCCACCTTTATTAAGGATGAAGTAACCATTACAACTGAAGTGACTAACGGTGAGTTGTTTGCTTGGAATGGTGCAGGGGAAGCAATGGGGGCTGGTATTGGTGATCAAGCCAATAATGGGCTTTCTGATGATGATACGCTTGTTGTGACAATTGAAGGAGAGGATGTAAATCAAATAACCTTTCAACTGGATGGTCTCGGCGGTTGGTTTGATGAATCACATCCGCAAGCAACAGAAGTTGTGATTACGGCTTATGATGCAGAAGGCAATGTGATTGATTCGCAAGGCGGCTATAGAGAGTCGGGTGAATTTCAAGATTTATATGCATTTACAACAGATCAACCGGTACACCATTTTGAATTAGGAACAAGTGGTGGTGGTGGCACGTATGTTGTTCAAAATATGACGGTTTCTCGCACGTTGTCTGAAGATCTTCAATTAGTCACTATTCAACCTGACGGCAGTGAAACCAGCACTGAACTCACGCTCGAATTAAATTACAACACAGCAGAACAAGCAATTGATGTGACAGAAGAGTTGATAAACATTGACGATTCAATTACTTCAACACCAATACAAGTACTGGAAGATGGACAGTTAATTTTAAGCGTCAGTGATTTGTTAGCGAATGATACCGATGCTGATGGTGATCTGTTAACTATCGTAGATGTGCATACAACCGATAATTCTCACGGGGAAGTGAGCTTAACTGAAGATGGACAGGTAATTTATACCCCAGATCCAAACTACTCTGGAGAGGCAGATTTCCATTATGTCGTAACTGATGGCAATGGGTCATTTGATTCAGCTACGGTCACTATTGATGTTATACCTCAGCAAGATGCACCAATCGTTTCAAGTAATCTTGATCTTGTTATGGATGAAGATGGTTCTGTTACGTTAACTCAAGAAGAATTACTAGCAAATACCACGGATCTTGATGGGGATGCGTTAACGGCATCTAATCTATCTGTAGGTGGAAATGCACAAATCATCGAAAATGAGGATGGTTCATTTACGATCACTCCTGATGAGAACTTTAATGGTGAACTAGCGATTAGTTTTGACGTTACCGATGGGATTGATGTTGTAGAAACCGGGATTGATTTAACCGTTAATGCAGTGAATGACTTAACCGTTGTGTCTGGTGATGTATCGGCATCTACTGATGAAGATCATTCAATAACGATAACTCAAGCTCAGTTACTTGCTAATGCCGCAGATATTGATGGTGATGCACTTTCAGCTCTTAATTTAGCGGCTGAAAACGCAGAAATCGTTGCTCATGAGGATGGTTCATTCACCATCACACCGCACCAAGATTTCAATGGAATGATTAATGTTAGTTATGGCATCCATGACGGAACCGATACGGTTGCATCGAATTTGCTATTAACGGTTGATCCAGTGAATGATGCGCCTGTTATCTCTGCAGATGTTCAAATCACGATTGAAGAAGATGGATCTTATACGGTTACCCAAGAAGAATTACTGCAATTTGCAACTGATGTTGATAATGATGATTTAACCGCGAACATTGGAGAGCAAGGAACTGAAACAACAGCGACTGGGGTTGTAGTTGATGCTGAAAGTGGAGACCCTATTTCAGGCGTACCAGTTGAACTCAGTGATGAATTTGGTAATAGTGCTAGCACTGTCACTGAAATGGATGGCTCATACTCTGTTACTGGGTTAGTTTCAGGAGAAGGCACGGTATTCATTACTGAAGAAGGGTGTATTACGTCATACTTCCCTGTTAATGAAGGGGAGACATTAAACAGCGGTACGATAGCGATATCTGAAGTCATGGATGTGACTGATATGCGTATTGTTGTGACATGGGGTGATTCGAGCGAAACTCGTGATTTAGATAATCATTTATGGCTGTATAACACCGAGACAGGTGATGAACTTGATCATATTTATTATCAAGATATGTCACATCAATTGGGTGACGGAACCGTTTTACAAGATGTCGATGATACTAGTCACTATGGCCCTGAAACGATTTCAATTCCGAATTACGCGGATGCGAATATGCATTATTCAGTGCATAACTATACTGCCCGTTCATGGGATGTAGAAGGCGTTGATGATGTTAAGGTTGATGTTTTTGTTGGAGACACGTTAGTCACCTCATTTGTGCCTAACTTACCTGAAAATCCGACAGGGGATCATTGGCATGTTTTTGATATTGTTGATGGTGTGATTGTCCCTGCACAATTTGTTGCTTCAGAGAGTCAGTTTGCAGTACCTAGCCAAGCTGAAGTGAGTGGCCATTTAGACGCCATTGATATTAGTGATGTAGTGAATGGCTCTGATGATGAAAATCATGAATCTGAAAACAACAATACTGAAGGCTCTGGTGATTCTGATGGAGAAGAGGATAATTCAGGTAGTGGCGAAAGCTCGATTAGCGATATTTCTATTCCAAATGGCGTGATTACAGACAATGGCGATGGCACTTACACCATCACACCAGATGAAAACTTTAATGGTGAATTCTCAATTAATTACAGCGTTGACGATGGCAATGGTGCTGTTGTTCCTGCTCAAGTAGACGTTTCTGTGACGGCAGTTAATGATTTGGCCGTAGTTCAAGACCATGAATTTACGTTAAATGAAGATGGTGTATTGATCATTACCGATGACGAGTTATTAGCGGGTTCATCCGATATTGATAATGATGAATTGAGTGTCGAGTCCGTATTTTATTCTGGAGAAAATGGCAGCGTAGTTTCTAATGGCGATGGCACCCATACTTTCACACCAAATGAACATTTTAGTGGGTCGTTAAATCTCGATTTCAGCGTTAATGATGGTACTGATAGCGTGAATGCGAATATCGCCATTACGGTTGATGCAGTTGCTGATGCTCCTGAATTAGTGATTACTAATAGTGAAGGCCAAGCGATTAATGATGGCGATGAAATTAGAGATAATGCCAATATTATTGAACTGAATTTAGGCGCCGAACTTGTAGATCAAGATTTATCAGAAAGCTTAGTCGTTACAATGGGGGGGGCACCAGAAGGCAGTGTTATTCATTATGATGGTGATGCCATTATTAATGATCAAACTTATGGTTTAACCAGCTATGCAGATACGAATGTTACCGTGACTTTCCAAGGAGAAGAAGCTGGTTATCAAAACTCTGCAGGTTACTATATTGTTGAAGCTGATGGGTCAATTTCAGATGTTAAATTAGTGTATGAAAATGCCTCAGAGCAAGGTTCTGGTGGGGATCTTATTCCTGGAACGTCTTCTTTCTCATTTGATATTGAAGAAGGGCAAAGCTTTAATTTATTCGTTGTCCCAAATGGATTTAATCATAATAACTTTGGAGAGATGCACAATGGCGAATTTGTTTTTAGAGATGAAAATGGGTCACAATCCACAATGGATTCAATCGATCCTCAACTTGTTTTTATTGATGAAAGTGGCATTGAAACTCTGATTCAAAGTCAAAATGGCGATACCATTTACCATGGTGGTAATAGCACTAACTTAAATCAAGATGGGGTTGAGCATACTCGAACAACCATGAATGAGCAGGGTGAGCTAGTCTATGGTATTGAAGATATCTATGGTGGTGGCGATAGAGATTACGATGATTTCACTTTTACTATCGATTTGGGTGAAGTGAATCAATCAATCTATAGCGGTGAAATACCCGTCATTGGCGATGATCCAATCATTATTCCTACCATCATTTTAGATCAAGTTATCGCCCTGGAACTGCCAGAGGGATACAATGATGAGTTTGATCTAATTATTGAAGCGACATCAACAGAAGAGTCAAATCAAGACACTTCAACAACGACACAAACAATCCACATTGATGCGATAGAGTATGCGCCAGAAGTGACACCAATAACGGCTGTCATTGATGAAGATAACTCAATAACATTAACCCAAGCTGATTTATTAGCAAATGCAACGGACATTAATGGGGATGATTTAGTCGCAACGAATTTAATTGTTACTAATGGACAAGCTGAGGTAACTTTAAATGAAGACGGTTCATATACAATCACACCGAATGCTGATTTTAATGGTGCAGTTGATGTGAGTTTTGATGTGAGTGATGGCTTACATACCGTAGGTACCGAACTTCAATTGTCCGTAACCGCAATAAACGATGCTCCTGTTGCCCCTACATTGGTGATAAGTGAAAGTGAAGATGAAGTCTTATTGATTGATCCTAACTTCATTTTATCGCAAGTAAGCGACGTAGATAGCGCAGAACTTACGTTGGAAAGCATCAGTATTCGCTCACCTGCTCAAGCTTCAATTACTCAAAACCAAGAAGGAATGTATCAAGTTATTGTACCTGAACATTTCAATGGCCCGATAGATATTGCTTATGCGGTGAGTGATGGAGAGTTAACAACGGAAGGAACCGTAAACCTGACAATCATTCCTGTAGATGATGCGCCATTCCAATCAGGCAATGCACATTTAGCAACGGATGAAGATGGTGCAGTGACGTTCAATAGTGCCGATTTGATTGATCTTTTTGGTGATGTTGATAGCGCAGTAACCGTGTCACGAGTGATAACTGCTGAAGGAGAAGAAGCGGAAGGCACCGTCATTGATAATGAGGATGGAACGTGGACATTCACCCCAACGGATGATTTTGCAGGCACTACCGGTTTACAAGTCGTTGTGACTGATGGTACGACAGAAGTCAGCATGGATATGAACGTCTATATTCGTCCTGTTGCTGATGGTGTCGCAATTACCACAAGCTTTGATGGACCGTTGGTTTTCCCTGAAGACTCAACAGGGCATTTCGGCCTGAACATTGAACAACTAGATACATCGGAAATTATGACTAGCGTCATGATGACAGGGTATCCCATTGGATTTGTTGTCGGGGATGGTGATCATAGTGTGACGATTACCGAACAAGGGCAGAGTATCGATATTGGTGATTGGAACCTTGATGATATGACCATGATACCACCCGCAGATTTCAACGGAGATTTCTTTGTCACCGTATCCGTTGTGTCGTTGGATGAAGTGGAAGATCCTGCAGATAATACAGTGACTCAAGAACTTGGACGTTCTCAATCGGAAGCATCTTCTTTTGAGTTAGATGAAGATGGGTATGCATTGCTATTGAGCGCAGACTTACTTAATTCACTTGGTGATAATTCGCCAGAAAACAGTATTTCTGAGGTTACGTATTCAGGCGATGACGGGACTTTAATTGATAACGATAATGGAACGTGGAGTTTTTGGACTAACCCCGATTATGATGGTGAGATAAATGTTGATTTCACTACATCAGATGGTGAAACGCATCAAGTCGTATTAACTCAAGATAGCCTTACTGAAAATTCAGTGGAGAATGCCTCAACTAATGATGTTGGATCACCATTGGTAGACACTCCATCTGAACCAGAACCCGATTATACAGCAGCCCCTGGGGACACACTTAATATCGAGGTGCCAAATGAAATTTCTGAAAATGCAGGCGTTGATCATATTCAAGTGACAGGCTTGCCTGATGGAATTGAACCTGTTCAAGGATTAGCAGATGGAGAAGGAGGCTATATTGTTAGTGATACTTCACAACCACTCGCACTTGCTATTGATGAAGGCTTCTCAGGGGAAGTAAGAGTCGAAATGGTAGGCATGACAGCAATGGATGACCCAATTGATGGGGCGACAGGTTTTAGCCTAATTGATGTTAATTCTAGTTATGAAATGCAAGGAACAAGTGCTGATAATGCAAATGATGGGGTTCAAGGAGGAAATGAAGCATCAAATGAAGATTGGACAACATCAGATAATACAGATGAAGGAGTCGATACAATGGACGATAGCGCAAGCTTCGATTCATCGAATCAAGAAATGACAGCCGGTGATGAGCAATCTACATTGAGTGATCAATAACCCTTTATAGTCATTAATAAAAAACCTTGGTTTATCTCTTTATCTGATGATAAAGACGAGCCAAGGTTTTTTTTATTGCCTAAAAGTATCCTAAACTGTTTTTATTAGAATAAATGCCATAAGGATATGCATGAAACGTCTAGCCTCTCTCTCAATAAAATCATTATTACAAATAGCAGGGATAATCATTACTGCTCTTTTATTATTTTACTTTTATATGAATTACCAATTCCATGAGCATGAGGAAAGATTAACCGAACTGCAATTAGACATTAAATCAGCTGAAAATGACGTATTAATCTTGCGTCGTAATGAAAAGGATTTCATCAGCCGAAATGATATTAAATATCATGATCGGTTAGAGATCGGTATTGAACGTTTTGAAACCCGCCTATCTCGCATCTACCGAGCATTAGTTGTCGAGGAAATAGAGGTTAAATTTGATAATGTAGAGTTAATACAAGCGATAGACAGATATGCAGAGTCTTTTCATGAATTAACAGAATTGTTAAGCGTATTAAATGGGATTAATAACGAAAAAGGATTGTTTGATAAATTAAAAGAAGAATCCATTGATTTAGAAGAAGGGTTATTATTACTGGATGATGTAGAACTAAATAAAACAATGTTAGCACTACAAGAAAGTGTCTATGACTTTTATTCAGGGCTCTCAAGTAAAAAAGAAGGAACCATTAACTATGAACTTGAGCAGATTTTTCAATTAATCGATATTATTGGCAAAGATATTGATCATTTTAATAATGAGAGAGTAATGAATGATTACTTAGTGTTTAAAAACAGCTTTGTAAATGTTCAAAAAGTTCATGCTGTTACGGGGTATAATCATCGTTTAGGTTTGCATGGAGAATTGCGTAAAGCGATACATACCATAGAAGAACGATTGAATATATTATTTGAGACAGTCTCTGTACAAACGACTCAAGAAATCCACCGGTTCTACTTTTATAGCCAAATTCTCTCTTTTGTTCTTTTTTCTTTGATCGTAACCGTTCTGTGTGCAGTGATTATTATGACTTCCCGTTTAGAAAAACGAATACTGCGCTCGCAGAATCAAGAAATAAAAGCGAATAAAGCCAAAAGTTCATTTTTGGCGAATATGTCACATGAAATACGAACCCCGTTAAATGGCATTATTGGCATGACAGAGATACTGTCAGCCTCGACGCTCACCGCCATTCAAAAAGATTATCTGGCCACTATTAACGCCTCATCTCAAACGTTATTAATGCTCATTAATGATGTTCTTGATTTATCTAAAATTGAATCTGGCAACATTGAAGTCAATGTACATAGTTGCAAGATTAAGGAAGTTATTTTTGATACCGCAGCGTTGATAGCACCAAAAGCACAACAAAAAGGGGTTAATATAAAAATCATAATGAATGACGATTTCCCAGCCTATGTAAAAGCAGATGAGCAAAAAATCAGACAAGTTTTGATGAACTTAGCTTCTAATGCGATTAAGTTTACCGAGGCGGGCTCTATCTCGTTTGAATTATCATTAAAAGAAGAGACGGAAACGACGAATCGATATTTGTTTTCAGTGAAAGACACCGGTTTAGGTATTGACGAAAGTAAACATTGCCAAGTGTTTGAAGAGTTTAAGCAAGAAGATGACGACACCTCTAAGAATTATGGAGGTACGGGATTAGGGTTAGCTATCTCATCTAAAATGATCAAAATGATGGGAGGCGAAATTAAAATAAAATCAAGTAAAGGCGTTGGGAGTGAGTTTTATTTCTCTATTGAGTTAGAAAAAGATCAGACGCCTGAAAAAAACAGGAAAAGCAGAGAAAATAAAACCATTATTTATTGCTCTAAATCACCTGAGAAATTATTGATTAATGAAGTCCGAGAATACGGTTACCATCTCGAGGTCGTGTATTCGGTTGAAGAAATTAAAGTTCAAGAAACATCGGAATCTTTAGTCGTTCTAGAAAAAGAAGATTTTTTAGACAAAATTGATACAGTTAAAAAAATACATCCCTTATTACCTATCGTTCTCGTTCGAAATAATACCGATACAAATATTGAAATAGAAAGCGTTAGCGCTTATGTCACTTATCCATTACTTGGATCTCGTTTAGATAACTTATTGCATTCTATTTTTGAGCATTTACATGATGATGACAACGACACTTCTGCTGATGAGACTTGTATTGAAAAACAAAATGCAGGTATGGTTCTCATTGTTGAAGATAATAAGGTCAATCAACAGGTCGCTTCGATTAATCTTAAAATGCTAGGTATCGATTATAAAATAGCAAACAATGGGGCAGAGGCCGTTGAGCTATATAAAAGACATCACGCAGAAATTTTAGTGGTATTGATGGATTGTATGATGCCTGTCATGGATGGGTTTGATGCAACAAAAGCAATACGACAGTTAGAGAAAAATGAAAACATGACACTTACAACAATTATAGCGTTAACGGCTTCAATATTGGACGACGACATTCAAAAATGTTTTGATAGCGGAATGGATGATTATTTGCCGAAACCTTTTAGAAGAGAAGTACTTCAAGAAAAAATTGCAAAATTGCAGCTAACCTATAAAAAATAAGTGGGTTTGATGTAAGCCATCAACGTGGGGAATGTATGCAAGTAGTAGAACAAAAAATATTAATCGTTGAAGATGAACCTGTAAGTCGTCAGGTATTACAGCATTTACTCAAACCATTAACCTCTATTATGGCTAAAAATGGAATCGAAGCACTTGATGCTATTGGTCGAGAAGAGATTGATTTAATTCTATTGGATATCCATATGCCTATCATGGGTGGTTTTGAAGTAATAGAAAGACTAAAAAACGATGATAAAACAAAAGACATTCCTATTATTGTTATTACAGTCAACCATTCAACAGAAGATGAAATCCGAGCCTTGGATTTAGGGGCGGTTGATTTCATAACAAAACCATTTAATTCAGTTATCTTGCAAAAACGAGTTCGTAACCAATTAAGATTAAAGCTGAAATCAGATTTACTTGAAAAACATGCCTCGTTGGATGGGTTAACCAACTTGTTAAATCGACGAATGTTTGATTCTGATTTAGAAAGTAAATGGGCAGAAGGGCGTCGATTGGGCGTAAATGTAGGGCTCATTATATTTGATATCGACCATTTCAAACAATTTAATGACAATTACGGTCATTCTGCTGGTGATGAAGCGTTAGTTCGAGTATCAAGAGCATTAATGAGCGCACTACAAAGACAAAGCGATCGAGTATATCGATATGGAGGTGAAGAGTTTACTCTTATTCAATTTGATACGGATATGAAACAATTGAAACAAACCGCAGAATTACTTCGTCACTGTATTTATGACTTAGCGATTGTCCATGACTATTCACCCCATAAAAAAGTGAGCATTAGCGTAGGTGTTGCTTTAATAGAGTCTACGGAAGGCCAATCTGAATTATCGTTACTTCAAGCCGCAGACAAAGAACTTTATAAAGCGAAAGAAGAAGGTCGTAACCGTGTTTCAACCATAACTATCTGATTGTTGGTGCTTATTTATTCATAAATAACAAAAAACAATCAGTTGGGTTTAAAATTAACCAAACAAACATTTTTTTTCAAAAAAGACTTGCGCCTGATCTCATTTTCTCTATAATGCGCGACATCACTTGATGAGGCAGATGCTTCAGAAGAGTCCCGTGGAGGGATGGCAGAGTGGTCGAATGCACCGGTCTTGAAAACCGGCAACCGTTAATAGCGGTTCTAGGGTTCAAATCCCTATCCCTCCACCACATTCCATTGTTGAGCTAAATTAGCTTGATGATGCAAAAGATAAAGTGTGCCGACTTAGCTCAGTAGGTAGAGCAACTGACTTGTAATCAGTAGGTCACCAGTTCGACTCCGGTAGTCGGCACCATCTTTTCTCTTTATTGAGATGCAACACCTGTTCCCTTTTAGTTCAGTTGGTAGAACGCCGGACTGTTAATCCGTATGTCGCTGGTTCAAGTCCAGCAAAGGGAGCCACCTTTGAAAACGCCGCTTGATAGCAATATCAAGCGGCGTTTTTGTATTTGTAGGTTATGAAAAATAATTAATCATTTCAATTTTTTATGTGCTTGTCTCATAAGTTGTTGTTTTTATTGTTATGGAATGTGCTTTAATTTGCTTGTCACTTTACAACACTAGAAAGCCAAGGAAAGTATTCAAGGATGAATAAAAAAGCCTCTCACTAGATAATTATTATTTAGCCAGAGGCTTTTTCTACATTAACCGCTTTAGTTTTTTCTTGCTTCAACTAATTTATTGGCATCTAATTTTTCCTTTAACCACAAACCAGATGTCTTCATTGCATAAGCAAATACAACGCCCAAAATTAGAGATGGGATAACAAGCTGCCAATTACCATTTGAAGCAAAAGTTGCACATGAACCGATAAAGGTGCCAGGGATAAAATTTAACCAACTCTTCTTTGCTTGTGCGCACATAAAAAAAGCAACAATAGCGGTAATTACGTAGCCTATGATTTCTAAACTGACCATCGAAGAAAGTTTGATTATCACCATCCCCCAAAATACACCACTAAGGTTAGTTGCGATACTTAAGCCTATGCCTTTTAGTCCATCGGTAGGTGAAGCGAAGTAGGTAGTACAACCAAGAAAACCAGCCCAACTTAATAAGCCTAAACTTACAGCGACCCATCCCCAAAGACCAGAAAGAATGCCTGTAGTAATCGCAATTGCAATTAGTGTACTCATGGTTATACCTATAATCGTTTATCTGCTAATTACGTATAATAATGCCTTTAATGGTAAAGTTTAGTGATTAAAATCACTCTAATTAATTATTGTTACATCACTCTCTTTTTAAAGTGAGAATGCAATCGATTACTATTTTATTGTGTGCAGATATAAATGGAATAATTGAATTTTAGGCATAACAGACACATAGTTGTAAAACTTTATTTCATTGTGAATTAAGTGCTTTAAGGTAGGTAATATGTCTTGTTTGTCCTAAATATTTATTTTACACCTCAGCCACTTAGGACTTATTGCGGTCAACTTCACATAATGATAAAAATATTTTTATCAAAATTCCTAGTATGCCATTCTGTTATATGTTGATGTGAATCTCATTATTTTAATTTATACCGTGAAATATAGAATTAAGTGTGATTCAAAGCATAAATCGAGATTATCTTAATTTGTAAAGTTAAAAAACTTTTGTATTGTAATTCCAGATTTGAAATTTAATTACTTTATTTATTAGGAATGAATCATGTTGAAAAGAACTCTTCTTTCTACTGTTATTATGGCAAGTTTAGCGGCTTGTTCTTCTACTTCTTCTGAGCAATCAACGGTTAATCAACTGGCTGAAAACCTAGATGTTAACTATACAGTGATCACTAACCAAGGTGCTGATGATGGCCTTGCGTGTAAAGAACTTCAAGCTGAATGGGCATCATGTAACAAAGTAAACATGACCATTACTAACACTGGTGAAGCGGTTGATTCAGCGGATTGGACTATCTATTTCCACAGCATTCGTTTAATTCTAGATGTTGAAAATGACCAATTTAAAATTACTCGTGTAACGGGTGATTTACATAAACTTGAACCAACAGATAAGTTTGATGGTTTTGCTGCAGGCGAAGAAGTCGTTCTTCCACTGGTTGCTGAATACTGGCAGTTATTTGAAACTGACTTTATGCCAGGTGCCTTTGTAACAGCTCCAGGTGCAGAAGCTCGTAATATCATTTCTTTAGATACTGAAAATACTGGCGATTATGTTGATGAAATCATCGGTGTTCAATTAAAACGTACTCTTGCTGATAATAACGTAACAGCAACAGCAAATACGCGTTTTGAGAAAAATGCGGACGTAGCGGAAGTAGATGCGTCTTCTCATATTATTCCAACACCTTTAAAAACAACGCTAACGAACAAAACGGTTGATTTAGCAAAAGGTATCTCTATTACTGCAAACGGTATTGATACTGACCAACTTGCTGCGTTAAATCAACGAGCTGAACTTCTAGGCCTTGAGACGGCGGGTGACTATCCAGTATCTGTAGCTGTTGATAAGAGCCAATTTAAAGATGGCGTATCTGGCGCATACACACTAGATGTCACTGAAGGCAAAACAACGATTGTTGCATTTGATGAAGCTGGCGCATTCTACGGTGTTCAATCTCTACTCGCACTAGTAAGCCTAGATAGCTCAGAAATCCCAACTCTAAACGTAGAAGATGCCCCACGTTTTGAATACCGTGGCGTAATGGTTGATGTTGCTCGTAACTTCCACTCAAAAGAAGCGATTCTTGCAACTGTTGATCAAATGGCAGCCTACAAACTTAACAAATTACATCTTCACCTAACCGATGATGAAGGCTGGCGTTTAGAAATTCCAGGTCTTCCTGAGCTAACTGACATCGGTAGTAATCGTTGTTTTGATGAGTCAGAAACATCTTGTCTATTGCCTCAACTGGGTTCAGGTGCAGATTCAGATAACTTTGGTTCTGGTTTCTTCACAACAGAAGATTATCTAGAGATCCTAACGTACGCGAAAAACCGTAACATTGAAGTGATCCCAGAAATCGATATGCCAGCTCACTCACGTGCAGCAGTAATGTCAATGGAAGCTCGTTACGCACGTCTTGCTGCTGAAGGCAAGATGGAAGAAGCAAACCAATACCGTCTGATGGATCCAAAAGACGAATCAAACGTAACAACGGTTCAGTTCTACAACAAACAAAGTTTCATCAACCCATGTTTAGATTCATCTGCAACGTTCGTAGATAAAGTAATCACTGAAGTTGCAGCAATGCACAAAGCGGCTGGTGTTCCTTTATCAACATGGCACTTCGGTGGTGATGAAGCGAAAAACATCAAACTTCACGCTGGTTTCCAAGACATCAACGATGAAGAGAAAATCGCATGGAAAGGTGATTTAGACCTATCTAAACAAGACTTCCCATTTGCTAAATCTCCACAGTGTCAGTCTCTGATTGCAAGCGGTGAAGTTGCAGATTTCGAACACCTACCAAGCCATTTTGCAGAGCAAGTATCTAAAATTGTTGCAGCGAAAGGCATTCCACACTTCCAAGCGTGGCAGGATGGTCTGAAACACTCTGAAGGTGCTAATGCATTCGCAACTGAATCGGTACGTGCAAACTTCTGGGATACTCTATACTGGGGCGGTGGTGCTTCAGCGTACGAGTGGGCTGAAAAAGGTTACGACGTAGTTATCTCTAACCCAGATTACGTTTACATGGATTTCCCATACGAAGTTGACGCGAAAGAGCGTGGCTACTACTGGGCAACTCGTGCAACAGATACACGTAAGATGTTTGGTTTTGCACCAGAAAACCTACCTCAAAATGCGGAAACATCAGTTGACCGTGACGGTAACGGCTTTGAAAGTGCGGGTACAGTAACACCGAAGAAACCATTCTACGGTCTGTCTGCGCAACTTTGGTCTGAAACAGTACGTACTGATGAGCAATATGAGTACATGGTATTCCCACGTGTTATCGCAGCAGCAGAGCGTGCATGGCATGAAGCGTCTTGGGAAAATGAATACAAAGCAGGTGTTAAATACTCTCTAGATACAAACCTAGTGAATAAGAAAGCACAGCTTACTGATTGGACTAACTTTGCCAACACTATGGGTCAACGTGAATTAGCGAAGCTTGAAAGAGCGGGTATTGATTACCGTCTACCAATCCCAGGTGCAGAAATTGCAAACGGCGAACTAAGCATGAACATTTCATTCCCAGGAGTAACGCTACAATACTCTGTAGATGGTGGTAAAACATGGGCAGCATACGATAATGCGAACAAACCAAAAGTAACGGGTGATGTTCAAATTCGTTCAACATCATTTACTGGCGAGCGTGTTAGCCGAGTAACTAGCGTTAAATAATTACGCTAGAAATACAGTAGAAACAGTCATTAAATAATCAAACGGCACTTCTTTATAGAGGTGCCGTTTTTTATGAAATAAATTTCATACCATTAAAAATGGAATCATTCTTTTATTGTTTTCTAGTGACTAAACATATCCAGCAACCAATAGCTTACAGGGTTATCTGGGCACTGATATGGGCCACATTCAATAAAGGTTGAAAGTACATTAACCAATACTGCAATAATTGCTAATATGCAGGCAAATCGACCAAATCTTTCCATTTGATAGACTTCAGATGACCATTCATTATTCCAAAGCATGAGTAGTACAGCCACACCAACAATGGCCATCATAAAGATCACAAATGCCCATGTGTAATAATGCATACCTAAGATAGGGCTACCAAATCCTGGCGTTCCTGGAATTACGTGCAAAGAGACTTGACGTAATGCGGTTGCCGCCCCAAACAACGCACCTACCAATATTACGCCGTAATGCCGTTGTTGCGTACCGTAAATAATGTTTAGCATAAAGCCAAACATCACCATAACAAAGCCAACTCGTTGTAAAAGACAAAGTGGGCAAGGTAATTCATTCCAAGCGACCTGAAGGACTGAACCCATGAGTAAAACAAAGGTAATGCCAAGTAGGCCTAGAATATTGAGTAAAGTTACGTTTTTACTGTTCATACATTCACCTACAGTAAAATGGACAGAGGATCTGTCGCGTGATGATGAAACCAATACAAGCCAATAATGACTGAAGCGGTAAATAAAACGTAACTGGTGCTTTTTTTGCCACTAAACGCGCAGAGCATTGCAACGAGTAGGAGCAAGAAGATTAAACTCATCATAAGTTAACACTTCCTTTAGTTATAATTTAATTGAATACCCTAAATCCTATGTTGGATTGATGAGTACCTGACTTTAATTTTTACTTTCGAGATCTTAAATATAGGTTGAAAATGACATAAATTCATATAATTGAATGTAATGTTCAGACTGATCTACTTTTCATTGGTGAGTGTAAATAAATAAAACAGCGATGAAAGTCTCTTTATTGAGGATAGGACTATTTAAAAACATCTTTCCGGCAATGGGAGGTTCTATTGATTCATGAGGTGAATGGTAAGGCTAAAAGGAATTTATACGTTATGAGTGATAATTATAGATATTATTATGGTGAGAAAAATTAGAAACTAAATATGTTTCTATTCAATAATAGTATAAAAGTAAATGTTGGTTTTATTCTTTATTAATATAATTGTGAGTTTGAATTATTTTAATAAAATTAGTTTCTTTTATATTAAGTGTATGTCATATTTAAATCTTACTGTATTTCGTTTCTTTTTTTGTATATAAATAGTGAGATAAATAAACCCCTCTGTTTTGCCATGAATAATACCTTATGGCAGAATCTTTACTTGAATACATCGTTTTTTTACATTTCATGCACTCGATAAAATAGATACCTTCCTTTATTTTCATAACATGCAGTTTTCTTGAATGGCATTTAGAGCAACTTAACCTACTTATTTTGGATGCTTTGTCTATTTTTCGGCAAAAGCTTTCCAGATCATCATTTTCTAATGATTGATATATACCCTCTGAATTTTCTTCATGTGAAATCAAGTTGTTAAGAGCATAGGAATAGACTGCTGGTATGTTGCAAGTGTTAGATTCCATTCTATTAATTTTTGATAAAGGAACGCCAAATAGCTTTGATAGATAAGCTGTATTTAATTCAAGTAAAAATCGAGCAGCAATAAATTTATAGTGGGTATTAATATCATACATAGTTATCTTCCTATAATATTTAAATACAATTAATATTATGTCTAATTTTTAATCATCTATGATTTGTTTTTTTTAGAATATAAATTAGTAAGTAAAAATATGCAACTGTATATTTACAGAATGACATAAATGTACAGCTTCTTATGCCTTTGGTGATTCTGGTGCTTTCATGGCGGGGTGGACTTATGGCCTATCTTTACTAATAGCAAACATCGCCATCGCCATTACCTCAGTTGGTTATGCTCAAGCATTTTTTGAAATATCGTTAACACCTATTCAAACTTGTATCGCTACAATAGGAGTTTTGTGGTTATGTACTGCGGCTAACTTTGGTGGTGCAAAAGTCACAGGCCAGATTGGTACGTTTACCGTTTGGGGGGTAATTTTACCGGTATGTAGTTTAGGGATTATTGGTTGGTTCTGGTTTAGCCCTGAGATGTACGTTAACTCTTGGAACCCACATAGCTTACCATTTGGTGAAGCGGTGAGCGCCTCAATTGCGATGACATTATGGGCATTCCTTGGGTTAGAATCAGCTTGTGCGAACAGTGATTCAGTTGAAAATCCAGAGAAAAATGTGCCTATCGCGGTACTTGGCGGTACGTTAATTGCTGCTGTGGTTTATATAGTATCTACTAACATTTGTGCGGGTATTGTTGAGAATGGTGCATTAGCCGCATCAACCGCGCCATTCAGTTTGGTATGGCAAGTAATGCTTGGCTCTTGGGCTGGTAAAGCGGTGGCAGGTTTAGCCGTGATTGCATGTACAGGCTCTTTATTAGGGTGGCAGTTTACTATCGCCTCTGTGTTTAAAAGCTCGGCTGATGAAGGTTTCTTTCCAAAGGTATTCTCTGAGATTGATCAACGAGGAACACCAGTAAAAGGAATGGTCATTATTACGGTAATTCAAACGGTACTGTCGTTAATGACAATCAGTCCAACGTTAAATGAACAATTTGAATCGCTAGTGAACTTAGCGGTAGTGACTAACGTAGTGCCTTATATTTTATGTATGGCAGCTATTTTTATCATGCAAAAATTCGCTCATGTTAGTAAAAAAGAGATGAGTAAAACGAATTTTATTGCGGTAGTTGCTGCGGTATATAGTTTCTATGCTCTTTATGGGGCGGGTTATGACGCAATGATGTGGGGTTCTATTGTTACTTTCTTTGGTTGGACTATGTATGGTTTTATCGCATACAAACATGAAGATGTAGAAACTGAACACGTTAAATAGAAATCTCAAAGCCACAACCCCTGCATTTCGTTAGGCTGAAATGAAGGGGTTGTTTGAATAAATAGACAGTTATTTTTGATGTAACCCCATTCGACATAATTGACGGAAATCTTTTGGACTGACATCAGTGTGGCGTTTGAAAAATTTAGTCATATTTGTGGCTTCATTAAATCTCAGTTGAGTCGCAATTTCTGAGATCGAATGTTGGCTAAAGGCCAGTAAACGCTTGGTTTCAAGAAGAACTCGGTCATCGACAAGTTCTTTTACGCTTTCTCCTGAATTATCTTTTGCCAATTTATCTAATTGCTTCACGCTTTTTCCTAACGCTAGCGCGATGTCACTTGCCGAAGGGCGATCATAAAAGTGAGTTTCAATATGGTTTTTTAAACGATAGAAATCATTACTTCCAATGGTTTGATTTACGGGATTAAACTCACTTTGGAACGTAGGGACAACTACTTTTAGCATGATTGAACGCAATAAATTACGAATAATTTCAGCTTTGAATTCAGAGGTCGATGTAAACTCTTTTACCATCGTTTCAAATAGTGAACCGATATCATCACCAATATTATCAATCCAGTTAAGGTGTCCTAATGCCATGATCATTAAATCAAAATAAGGGTCATTTTTACCACAAGATAAAAAAGTACAATTGAAAGGTAAAACATAACCATCAACCGTGCGCTCTTTAGCAAACGAATGGACTTGGTTCTTGCCTAATGTGAGTAAAGTACCTGCTCGAATAATGTGTCTTTTATGGTCAATATAATGAAAACCTTCGCCTTTTGATACGTAAATTAAGGCACTAAAATTAAGACGGTGAGGTTGAGAAACGTCATCAATTCCTCTTAAATCATACAGCTCAGAAATTCGGAAAATATACGGATTTGCTAATGCCGTATCAGATCGTAAGCGTTCGATAGGAATGCATTTGTCGTTCATAGGTAGCTCAAAAAAGTGAGATTAAAAGCGGGCTTCTAATCTCCATTTAAATAATGTCATATACTGAAGTTTACATTAAAGCGTTGATTTCAGTATTTCTCGTGTGACATATCTTCGGCCATTTTCTTGAAATCTATCTTAGGCTTAGCCTTTTCTGGAACGATAATTTTCTTTGTTTGGCTTGTTACTGTATGCAGCAATTGATTATGACTCTGTTCGCTTGAGAGAGCCATAAAACTTAACGTTAACTGAAGTAAAATCACAACAGAAGACAGAATAAAAAATACCAGTGAAATATGTTTTCTCATTGCTATTCTCCTTTCTCTTTTTTGGAGGACTTATGTTTTTTTGTTGCGTTATTTCGTATTTGTTTTACCCAGTTTTTATTAAAGACAATAAAATCTGTCATCGCGTTGATAGGGCATAAACTTTGGCACCATGGACGACGAACCACTAACGATGTAAGTAAGATCATAACGGTTAAAACAAATAAATACATTCCTCCAATCATGCCAAATGCAATGCCAAAAGGTTCATAAATAAACTCTGCTGGGCTTCTAAAATACGCGCCCATACACAGCGTGGTTAGTAATAAAACTCTTGGAAACCAAATAAAAAATTGATGGCGAATAGGGGCGGATTTTGCGTTGCCAACTTTCGCTAAACATTGTTGTACTGCACCAAAAGGGCATAAACTCTGACAATAAATATTACGATTGTAATAGAGGATATAACCGACACTTAATATCAATAAAATAAACGGTGTATAATTGGCGACACCAGATATCCATGAACCGAAAAGCAAGCCTCCCATCGTGGATGAGGAATATAACGAGGCTGAATGAAAACCAAATAGAATGGTTGAACCAAAGAGTAGCCCTGCGTTAAATTTGGCTTTATAAGCAGACCGAGAACGGTTAATCCACACGGCACTAATAAAAAAGACGACGGCTGCAAAATCTAACCATTTTACATAATCTAAAACAGAAGATTTACTGACCAAGCGTTTTCCATACAATTGTTCACGAATAAGGTCAGCGGATTGATTTACCGCGTGAACATAAGCTTGTGATGTGAGTGTCGCGCCTGAAATGGCATCAAATTCTAATAAATGTTCAATAGAATTACCGAGTAATTCCTCTGGTAGTTTCTCTTCTACTACTTTGTCAAAATACGATGATGTTTCTTTAGAAGACAGTAGAGCGAGGCTTTGTATTGTTCCATCAGGAAGAAAAACACTACCCACGGTTAATTCCCCCCCATAGCCAATACCAGAGCCAAAGCTAACCCACTTTATGAGCTTATCATCCGTTGTATTGTTAGAGATTATTTTGAATAACAGAGGGGTAACCTCAACAATTTTCTCTCCTTTTTCTGTGATATGTTCAAAGAACTGGGATTGAGAATGGTTAACGCGTAATCCACCAAGAAACCATGATAAAAGTAAGAGTAATATCGACGATATACTAAGGATTTTATCGCGATTTTTATTTCTCTTCGATGAGGTTTGTTTTGCCATATAAATGATAAGCCACAATGCGTATTAGTGCTTGTGGCTTATTCCTTTTAATAATTAAATTATATATATTTCAGAGTGATGACTTTACATCTTAGGCTTTAATGCAACTAAAATACGAAGTAAAACTGCCCCTGCGATGATTAACCCTGTCCCTGCAAATCCTAAGAAATACCAACCTGCTAATCCTTCATTTTCGCCAAGTAAGGTAAATGCGCCAGCAATAGTTAAGATAATGGATGCCCACCAACCGCCAACTAACGCCCATTTCCACCCTGTCATTCCGAGATTAAAATGTTTTGCCCATTGGTTTGCTCCTGCAAATACCCAAACTTGCAGTGCGCCTAATGCCATCCAAAAAAGTGGATCGAGTACCGTAGATTGTGGAAACATTAGAAACCCTCCCAGTTACCATCGTAATCCCATGTCTTTTCAACCTTGAGATAGTTTTCACTTCGCATCCATTCTGGCGGTTGGTGATAACCTGCAAAGCGGCCACCATTCCAGTCACCGTGATAGGCTTCTGCTTCTGGGTAATAGAAGAAATTGTGTTGCATTGCGAGTAAGGTTTTACGAGTTAATCCAGTTGGATCTCTAGGATCGGCTTCTTTCACTAATGCATGAATCCAGTTGTTCTTACGAGTGTATGGACACACGGCAATACAGACTCGGCAACCCATTGCACTTTCGGTTGGGCCTTGACGCCACATTGTCCAGCAGCTGTCTTGGTTAAATTCAAATTTACGATAACCGCGCACGATAGCATCTGGTTTATCGGCTTTACTGATTGAACCGCTTGGACAAGAATCTGCACAGATTTTGCACTCTTCACAGAAGTGTTTCACCTTGGTATCAATCGGTTTATCCGCTTCCATATCGAGTTCAGTGATAACGGCAGCAAGGCGAATGTTTGGGCCTAATTCTGGGGTTAATAAAATACCATTACGAGCGGCTTCGCCCATACCAGCTTGAATTGCCAGAGGGGGGACTACGATCTCATAATCAGATCCCGGCCATTGTGGACGAGCCGCATAACCGAGCTCACCAAGGTAAGCAGCCATCAAACCTGAGGCGTTTTTTGCACGGAAGTAACCGTCGTATGAGGTCGAATAACCAATAGCAGCATACATTGGATCCCAGTTCATTGGTGTTCCAAAAATGATGACGTTTTTCCAATGTTTAGGGATACTGTCATCCCAATCTGGCATTCCACGCATGGTATTTTTGAATACAAAATTCGGGTCTAGTTTTGTAATACCAACCACACTCATGCCAAATTTGAAGGCCATTTTCTTGATCAAATCAGCGGCGTGTTTTGGTGACTTAAATTCCTGTTTTTCACGTTTAACCCATTGGAAATCAACCTCGTCTGGGTGGCCTTGTGGTTTTGGTGGGAAATCACTATAAACACCACGCATATAAGCGGCTGAATAAGCCCAACCTAAGGCAAAGCGATCACGATGCTTTTCAAAATTTTGAGCGTGTTCTGCTTTTTCTTCAAATGATTGATACATATCAGCCCAACGCTCTGGATAGCGTGAGTAATATTCGCGTACACCATCGTGTGGAATATCGCGCCAATCTTGGGTTGGGATCCAACCATTTTTCATTTCTGCGCCAAGTACGCGAGTTCGATGGAATAAGAAGTCTCCCCATTCAGGACGGATGAGTTCTGAAGCTACTTCCATCGTTGGTGCGACATCGACACGAAATGACTCACGGTTAAAGAACATATCTTTGCCGGCTTCTGTGCGTCCATAACCGACGTTTGCATCAGGATCTCGTCCTAATACAAAGCCCGCTCCTGCGGCGGCCCCTACCGTTACGGTTGCGGCAGCAATGCCGCCTAATTTTAGAAAGTCGCGGCGAGAAGTGCTCGCGATTTCTTGGTGATTGTGTTGTTTCACAATAGCTCCAATGGTTAACTTAATTCGAGAATATCGAGGCTCAATTTTTTATTCATTGTATTGAGTAGCTCTCGATGAGTAATTTTGAAATGGGCAGATAGCTTGTTTAGCTCAACCATAATAATTTGTGCATTGCTCCATTGTTCGGTATGAAAGTAACAAAGGAACAACTGTTCTAATGACCATTCATCATGAGGTTCAAATACAAGCAATTGTTTAAGATCTGGTTCTAATTTGGTGTAGTCTTTAATGTCTGCTTTAGCATGAGCTCGAATATTAAGGACATCGAAACAAGAAGGATTGACCGATAGATAATGGTCTAGTGCTTCAATGGCTTCTTCACAACGTCCATTTTGATGAGCTGAGATCCCAGCAAGGCGGACTAATTCCATAGAGACGACTTCATTATCAAAGGCTGCCGTTATCCATTGTTCAGCCTTAGTTTTTTCACCTAAGGCTAAATAACTACTGATCGCAGTGATGTAAGTTGAAATGAGTTTTTTATCTAAAAGGTGAGCTTGTTCTGCATAGGTTACTGCTTGAAGGAAATTACCTTCTTGATAATACAGACCAGATAGATTTTGATAACCACCGACAAAATCGGGTGCTATCTCAATACTCTCTTCAAAACAGTCTACCGCCTGCTCCATATTACCGAGATAAAGGTGGGTAAAACCAAGATGGCAATGTGTCATTGGATTGGTGTTATTGAGCGTAAGCACTTCTTCAAAAATTGCTTTAGCTAGATCATAATCACCGAGCTGTTGGTAAACTAAACCACATTTTGTTTTGAAATCCTCTTCAGGTAAGACTTTTTTATGATGATTGATCATCGACATAGCTAATTGGCATAGCTGTGCAGCCATTAAGGTTTCAAATAGAAAACTGAGTGTGGATGAAGTAAATGACGTCTTTTGAAGTACATCACTTAATACGAGAGTGAATGCCTCATGTTCTAGCCAATCAATTTGGTTTTTATCTTGCTTCTTCTTATCGAGAAATTGGGCACTCAGAAACATAAGCTTATCGTTCAGCTGCTCTTCCATGAGTTTTTCTGTTGGGAGATCATCAATGTGGCTATGTATATACAGGTAAAGCTCAAGCCATTTACTGTTTATCATGCGGTTTTATTGTCCATACTAAAATATCAGGAGGATTTTTCAGTATAAACAAGGTGGTTAAAAGGTATAAAATACCCCAAAATAGGTAGTATTTATCCCTTTATCAATAATTATGATTTTGATCAAAAGATGATGGTTACTTCTTCAGCAGGGCGTCGTGATATTTTATCTCGTTTCCTATAACGAAGTAGATAAAGTAAAGCCCTTAGCATGATACGCGTAAGGGCTTTTATAAAGTTATTCGTTACTAGGTAGCTAGGTATTAACTCTCAGGTAACCATGTTTGCTCTGAAACAATCTTTTGATTTTTGAACGTCAATTGTTCTACTTTATCGCCGTTATTATTCCAATGAGTGACTGAACCATCTTTAATTTTACCGTTATCATAATTGGCTTGGGTCGCTTTTTTTCCGTTAGCATAGTAGCTAGTGTATTGACCGTCTTTTTGGCCGTCATCATAGCTGATGGTTAAGTTTTTCTCGCCATTGTCATACCAACGAGTTGCCTGACCATCTAGCTGATTATTCTTATAAGTAAATTCAGTTTTCTTTTGACCATTAGCATACCAAGTCTGCATGTGGCCATTTAATTTGCCGTCTTTGTAATTAAGAGTCGACGCCATTTGACCGTTTGGATACCAATTACTTTCAGTACCAATCTCTAAGCCTTTATTGAATTGTGCTTTAGTTGAGATTTGTCCATTATCGTATTTTTGAACGAATGCCCCTGTGTATGGGCTTTCTTGGTTAACTTGATAAGCTACGCCATTACGCATTTGTAAATAATCAACAGTACTGTCTTTTGGTGCTGTTGCTGCGTAACTGGCACCAGACACTGCACTTAGAGCAAGTAGAACAGGAATATATTTCTTCATAGTGGTACCTCATTTTTCGCTAACATTTCATATGAACGGCTATGGTTTTGGCTTATATCGCTCTCATCATTTTTATTATTTTGATGTTTAAAGCTAAGCTGGTATTCAATATTCCACTTATTTTTAGTAATGTCAGTATCGAATTTGGTAGTCATAATTTTCATTTATGAGGTGTTAATTTAGGGAACTTTTCGTGCTTCTTGGGGTAGTACTAGTGGTTTTGTTTCACAAAGTCTAAGAAGGTTCTGTCGGCTTTAGATAGGTAACCGTTCTTTCTCCATGCAATCGAAATATCAAGAAAAATAGGATCACTAAAAGGAATAGAGACAATATCGGGCTCGTTCTCGGTGGCCAGTTCTAACAAGGCACTAATGGCAAAGTCTCGTTTTACAATTTTCAGTATTACTGGTAATAGGTTGGTTTCAAAAGAGAAATTAGCGGTCAGTTTCTGTTGTTGGCAAATGGCATCTAACCTTTCTCTATGAAAATACCCTTGTTTAAACATGACTAATTCTTGAGAGAAAAACGCTTTAAATGACAGCGTTTCTTTTGTTGCAAATTCATGTTCAGGACTCACCACTGCAACCATTTGAGATCGTAATAAATGGTCAGAATCAAGGGCGTCAGGTAAGTTTCTTACTTGAGTAATCCCAAGATCTATCTCCCCATCAAGTAACATTTTTTGAATTGATTGAGCCCCTGCTTCTACCATGGTGAGTTTTAATTTTGGGTATCGGCTTTTAAAGGCCATCAGTACATCTGGAAAGTAATAGGTTCCCATTATGCTAGGTACCCCCAATCGAACTTCGCCTTTTTCTAATCCTCTTAATTCCTTCATGGCAAGGGTCGCATCATCCAATTGTTGAAGAATGAGCTTAGCGTGAATGAGCAACGTTTCACCTTCATGAGTTAACGCTATCTTTCGATCATTACGGCGGAACAAATCGAGTTCTAATTCGTTTTCTAACTTTTTGATGGCAACGCTTAGTGCTGGCTGAGCAATATGGAGGGAATGAGCAGCGTGAGTGATGTTTTTATGCTCTGCAACTGCGACAAAGTATTTCAATAATCGTGTATCCATGAATTAATCACCATAACTAAAAACTATCAAATCGATAATTATTATATATTTTCATTATTTCAATGAACTTGCTACTGTTTTGGTATTGTTTTCCTGATGATGATCACTGAGATGATTGAGTTTCGTAGTAAAGCCTATTACCAAGTAAGTGCCGCATTAGCATTCGGCTCATTTTTAGTTTTTTGTAATTTGTACTTGTTCCAACCAATGTTGCCAGTATTAGCATTGCATTTCTCGGTGTCTGCAACACAGATTAATTGGTTATTAGCCGCAGGGACATTTACTTTAGCCTTAATGTTACTTCCTTGGGCTATTACATCGGAAATAATAGGCCGTCGTAAAGTTCTTTTTATCAGCCTTTTTTTATTACCTGCTATTGGATTAACGTCCTTACTGACTGATGATTTAACGCTATTGATAATTAGTCGTGGGTTAATGGGCATGGCGTTAGCTGGTTTTACTGCGGTGGCTGTCGCTTATATGGCTGAAGAGTTTTCAGCTAAAGCGTTTAGTCATGCTATTGGGGCTTACATTAGTGCTAATTCATTAGGTGGGATCTCTGGGCGTATTTTTGGCGGTATGCTTACGGATCATTTTGATTGGCAAACGGCGGTGGTTTGCATGGCAATACTTAGTTTGATTGGGGCGATTGTCGTGGCTTTAGTATTACCGAAACAAGAACAACCTAGCGTGCCGAGTGCATCATTATCTCAATATCATAGAATTATTTTTCAGCATTTAAGAAACAAGAAGATATTTTTTGCGATGCTTATTGGTGGTGTTAATTTTGCTCTGTTTGTCAATTTGTACACTGTAACGGGTTTTCGATTAGTGAGTGAACCTTATTTTTTACCCATTAGCATCGCTTCAATGATCTTCTTATGTTATCTCTCTGGTACGGTTAGTTCTCGTTTAGTGGGAATATGGAATCACCACTTTACCCCTGTGCTAGGTATGTTTTTTGGTACGTTGATTAGTTTATTAGGAATGCTGGTAGCAAGCAGTGATTCTTTAGTTGTCATTTTGATAGGCTTAAATATATTAAGCTTTGGTTCGTTTTTTACGCATTCATTAGCGTATGGCTGGGTGAGTCAGCAGGCGGATAATGCTAAATCAACAGCAACGGCTTTATATCTTGTTCATTATTATATTAGTGGCAGTTTGGGTGGTTTTTATTTAACGTATTGTTGGCAGCATGGAGGGTGGGATTTAGTCATGTTAGGGTCAAGTTTGTTGTATGGTGCGGTGTTCCTATTTTGCTGGCGCTTGTATCGTTACACCCATACTAATAGGGTATGGGTGTAACGGATGTTTATCGGCTAAATACTTGATATCCATTTTTACCTGAACGCTTAATGTAGTACATCGCTTCATCGGCGTTATGCATTAAGTCGTTGATATTTGAGCCATGTTCAGGATAGAAAGCAACACCGATACTGGTGTTCAACATATGTTGTTCGCCATCAAGTTTTAATGGTTGGTGAGATAAATATAAATAGGCCTCAACTTGTGAAATGATGTCTTTTGTATCTTCTACATTATAAATAAGTATGGCAAACTCATCACCGCCAATACGAGAAACATAAGCATTAATGGAGAATGCATATTCTAGGTTTTTAGAGACCGCTTTTAATGCGAGATCACCAACACTGTGGCCAAAGCTGTCATTTAAATCTTTGAACCCATCAAGATCTATATAGATTAACGCTAATTTTGAACCTGTACGCCGTGCATCTTGTATTTTCCAATGGAATAGTTTTTTGAAATATCCACGGTTAATCAGCCCCGTTAAACTATCATGGTGAGCCAGTTTTCTTATTTCATTATGATCTATGCTCTTTTTAAGCTGCAATCGAGCGATAACATAGGACATTGAGAATGAAAAGAAGACCATGCTGATTAAAATATAGATATCATTGGTCGATGTTTTTTCTAATGGCCACTGGTTTGAATACGGAGAGTACGTAATTAAACGCCAGCACGTATCATTTTTTATAATATGAATGTCTTTGAATGAATCAAGATTCTTAGGGTAAGAGAAAACAGAATCAAACGTTAATACCCCGGAGTCTAGAGCGAACTGCCCCTTTTTGTGTGTGTTTACACAATTAAATTCTTTGGGGAAAATATCTGAAAACGTTTGATTTTTACGTGTAGGGAACATAAACCCAAATTCAAGTTCTGGTCTTTTGTCATAAAATAGGAAGTAATTATTACTATTTATTAACATGTGATGGTCTTTGTTATTTAGATTAAATATTTTTAAGCCATCAAGAAGATGTTTTGCTAAATAGTTAAGAATCACAATGCCACGTTTATGACCGTTTTTATCGTATACAGGTGTGCTCAACCTTATCATCGGTTTATGTGGAAGCTCAATTTTATTGTGTTCAATGTTTAAATCAAGAATGGATATATAGACATCGCTATCGTGTAATTTTAAGCTGTCTTTGAAATAATAACGGTCTGCTTTATTTTGAAGTTGCTCCTTTGGAACAACAGATGGAACGCCATTATTATAGTTAATACGGATGATTTCGTTTCCTTTTAAATCAAGGTAACGAAGTTGATCATAAAGACCTTTACGCAAACTGAGGGCCATTGCATTTAACTCGGCCAATTCGGTCATTTCTTTATTATTTTTGTCATAAGCTTGGTTAATTTCGATAAAGTCAGATAGTAATAAAAGGTCTTGCCCAATACTATTTAATGTCATTGAAATATATTTTTTCTGAGCAGCAACAACGGCTTTTTGTTCATACTTTATTTTATTAAGAGATGTTTCATTTTCAGAGTATTTATAAAAATAGAATACAGAAAGTAGGATGATAAACATCAATAAGGACAAAAGAAGAAAGTTAGGCCAAAAAAGGTATTTATTAGGCTTATTTAATTTCATTATTCTATTCACTTATAAATATAAAAATAAGGTAGTGGTATATAGGTCATTATGAATGAGACATCACTAAATTGTACAAGGAAACTATAAAGGGAGACTTTACCACTCAATAAGCATTTATATCAATATTTTAGAATCGGAAATAGCATCAAAAATTATAATCGTGGTAAGGAATGTTTAAATAACTGAAAGGTTGTTACAGCGTTGGTACAACTGTAACAATATTGGCTATTGATTTCATTGTTAATAACGGTTGTGTATATTTATTGCATATTTTATTTATTATATTAGGTTGACAAAAAATATGTTGAAATTAATCATTTGATTAAATTTTCGGTGGCATAGGATAATTAATACTGACGTATTCAGGCTCTTCTATTCCAGCTTCTTGGTTTAATACGCGTGTTAGCACGAAATAGTAGTTAGCGAGTACATTGGCAAAACGAGGTAGGGTTTCTGGTATCTTTTTTGTGGTTAATTTATCTATTTGAACCAAAGTACGAACCACTTTTTTACTTAAGCTACGACATTGGTGCAGTTGAATTACGGGACCGGTTCCTCTTGGAAGAACAAAGCGTTTTCCTTTATCTTCAACTTGTTTTTTAAACGCGATCATTTCAGCGAGCAGTTCTTGTACGTCTTCTTCAAAAATACCGCATTTACCACGAATTGACCCATTTAAATGAAAGATCTTTGGCTGTAAACGCTCTAGAGATCCTCTTACTTGAACGTGAGTGATTTGAGAAAGTGCTAAACCAGTATAGGCACATAGCTCATCGGTTAGGATCTCAAAATCACACAGTGGACTGTCTTCAAAAATAAAAGGGTATGAAAGCTCACCAACCACACCAGATGCTTTTAGTGCCATAATTAAATCACTTAGTTATCAATAAAGAGTGAACGTACTTTATCACGTATTATCTAGGATTGATTATCCTTTTCTTGGCTTAGTAGCTGTAAAATGTTGTCGTGATTTTTATTCGTCATTTCAAGAGATAGGGCTGAATTTTCGATTGCTTTTGCCATGGTTGAAATATTGGTAGTCGCTTGTAATAAGGTATTTTGTAACGGGCGAAGAATAAACCAATAGAAGCAGGCAATAATCGCGACCAAGGCAAGGACAACGATAGCGAGTAATAAAATGACTTTAAAAGTTAGGTCATCAAAAAATTGTGCACTGGTTGTAGAAAGGGTTTCTTTTGATTCTTTTAAAAAAGTGGGTAACGATTGAAGTGAATCAGATGAAACATCGACAAGGTTATTGATGTTTTCTATTGTTTTATGAATGTTTTGTTGTTGCTCTGGAGTGAGGTTTCTATTTTGTGCGATGAGCTCAAGAGAGTCAGCCATTTTTAGCATTGCTTGTGCGCCTTGTTCGGCAGATTGCTCAATGCCTTTGATATCAATCATGGCGTTAATCGTCACAAGAGGTTGAGTGGTGACGGGTTCTTCTGTATTTGCAAAACTAGCAGAAGTGAACATGGCTATCAGAAACAGCAACGAGTATTTCATTTTTAATCCTTTAAATAAAACATCCTATATAGGGTTACTATAGAAAAAAATGGCTTCTATTACCATTGCTTAACGCTAAGAAAACAAATGCTTTCAAGGTATAAAGATAGAATATATAGCGACAGCGAAGTACAATACCGCATCTTCGGAATACGGTGAAAGTCCGTAACGGGCGCGCCACTGTAAGAGTATATTAAGTACTTAAGTCAGATACGAAGAGCAAGGCTTACAATGAAGTAAGCCATTTTATTAGGTACGCGATTTACAGGAGTTGCCATGCATTGGCCTGCGTTTAAGCATTTTTTTATCTTATCTTTACTTGTTTCATTTCCGTCAATGGCTGAAACGGTATATCCGTTGGCTTTAATTGATGGTTTAGGAAAGCAAGTCATTATCGAAAAAGAACCTAAAAAGATTTCTTCTAAAACCCTTTTTACTGATGCGGTGTTATTAGAGTTAGTCGATGAACATTCGCTATCAAGCCTCACGGATTTAGCCAGTAACCCTAATTACTCTGCGGTAAAAGACATTCTTCCAAAGTCTGTTCCCTTATTGGCTCTAAATGTTGAAATGATCATTGCGAATCGTCCTGATATTGTTTTTGCTGCCAATTGGAGTGATGCGTCAAAATTGGCGATAATTGAAAGTGCAGGCATTCCGGTTTATCGAATTCAAACCCCAAAAACGATTGCTGAGATCGAAGCTGAGATATTACGTGTTGGTGAAATAGTTAATAAAAGCGAAGCGGCTGAAAAAGTCATTACTAAAATGAAGGCACGGTTAGCTCAAGATGTGGTTAAACCGAAACAAAGATTAACGGCACTCGATTATAACCCTTGGGGTACTTCTAGCGGGCAAGATTCCACATGGGATGAAGTATTAGAACAAGCGGGTCTAGATAATGCGATTGAAGGATTAGTGAGTGATAAATACGGACAAGTGCCAGTATCAAAAGAAATGGTGATTGTGATTAATCCTGATGTGTTATTTATTCCTGCCTGGGTTTATGGTGATGACAATGGAGCAGAGCATTTTAGACAAGAAGTTATGTCTGATCCGTCATTGCAATCGGTCACTGCGATTAAAGAAGGGCGTGTGTATCAAATGCCTCATGTATTAAGAAGCGTTTATAGTCAGTACATTATTGATGCTGTTCTTTTTGTTAATCATTCTGCGTATAAGAAACTCTAATGCCTTTTTATCGTTTAACATCATTTCAAATTATTATCTCAGTCAGTCTGTTTATTGGTCTTTTTTTGGCTTACCTCAGCCTTGGAGCAGTGCATATCCCAGTTTTCGATATATTGGCGATGTTTAAGAGTTACTTACTTAATGGTAGCGAACTCGCAGCAAAAGAATACCCATTAGCTTCTGCGATTGTAATGCACATTCGCTTACCTAGAGCGTGTGCCGCTATTCTGGCTGGTGGTGCATTGGCGTTGGCGGGAGCTTGTACTCAGGGCTTATTTAAAAATCCATTAGCCAGTCCTGATGTACTAGGTGTGAGCTCTGGCAGTAGTTTTGGGGCGGTCATCGCTATTGTATCTGGCTTCTCGTTTATGAACCCGATGTGGTTACCTATTTTTACTACGGTGGGGGCATTAGCGGCATCAGCATTTATTTATGTGCTTGCATCTCGTCATTCATCCTCTCAAATCTTGTTTTTAATCTTAACGGGTTTGGCGCTTTCTAGTTTATTGGGTGGCGCTCGAATGGGCTTGTTATTAATGGCGCAACAATACGAAGTCAGCCAATTTGTCTTTTGGGCAATGGGTGGTTTAGATGGGCGTATGTGGCAACATTTATTATGGCCAACCCCTGTTATTATCATCGTTTCAATTTTGCTCTTAAAAGAGAGCCGCGCCTTAAATTTATTAGCATTAGGTGAAGAAAGCGCGCACGGTATGGGGCTTAATGTAAAGCAGACCCGATTCAAATTATTGATGTTCGCTACTTTGTTAACGGCAATGTCGATAGCGATAGCCGGACCAATTGGTTTTATTGGTTTGATGGTGCCACATTTAGTGCGTTTATTGGTTGGGCCTACGCATGAAAAGCTGTTGCCGTTCTCTGCCATTTTTGGTGTTATTTTCTTGCTCGTATGTGATTTGTTAGGCCGTTGGATTATTGCGCCAAATGAGTTGAAAGCGGGGATCATTACCTCGTTTATCGGTGGTTGTTACTTTATCGGTTTGATTATTCGATTCCAAAGAAAAGGGCGTTTAGCATGAGTAAGATGAATTCAAAAGAAGCGCTACTAAACGTATTAAACCTCAGCTATCAAGTCGGCTCTAAAACGCTATTAAAAGGCATTTCGTTTTCAGTGAATGCAGGAGAGTTAGTTGGGATTATTGGCCCTAATGGCGCCGGTAAAAGCACCTTGATGAAATGCATCAGTGGCTTTCAAACGTATTCACAGGGTGACATTTTAATTAAAGGTGAATCGTTATCGAGCCTTTCTCATATAGAACGTGCATTAAGCATGAGTTATTTACCCCAATACAGTGAAGCTGCATTTCCATTTAGCGTGATGGAAACCATTGGGTTAGGGTTTCATGCAAAGCAACAGAAAGAACTTATTTCTAAAGCCGTGATTAAAGAACAAAGCCAAGCTGCCTTAGAAAGAGTCGGGATTGGGCATTTAAGCTCTAGAACCGTGACAGACTTATCTGGCGGAGAAAAACAGCTAGTGCATTTTGCGCGATCATTAGTGCAAGGAACGCCATTAATGCTGCTTGATGAGCCAACCGCCAGTTTGGATATTGGCCATGAATCTCAGTTAATGAATGTACTCCATAAAGAGTGCAAAAATGGAAAATCCGCCTTGGTTGCGATTCATAATCTAAATACCGCCGCCGAGTTTTGTGATCGTCTAATCTTGGTTAACCAAGGTGAAGTGATGGCAGAAGGTAAACCTAATGATGTGCTGTGTGAAGAGAATATTCGAGCTTTATATCAAGATTTAGTGATGGTGTCTCACCATGCGGTGACAGGGAATACGATAGTGTCGCCGTATAAAAAATAATTCAATATTTAGATAGTAACTATAAAAAATCCAGAACCTCGTTTGAGAGCTCTGGATTTTTTTGTTTATTGGTTAGATGAAATTATTCACACGGTGGTGCCATGTGAATTAACGCCAAGCCACCTAAAGAAGTTTCACGGTATTTTCGATTCATGTCTTTACCTGTTTGGTACATGGTATCAATCACTTTATCTAGCGAGATTAAACACTTACTTGTGCGCTTTAAGGCCATACGAGACGCGTTAATTGCTTTCATTGAACCCATTGCATTACGCTCGATACAAGGCACCTGAACGAGGCCTCCAATCGGGTCACACGTCATGCCCAATGAGTGTTCCATTGCAATCTCTGCCGCCATACAAATCTGTTCATTACTGCCACCGCGAAGCGCAGTTAAGCCTGCTGCTGCCATTGAGGATGAAACGCCGACTTCACCCTGGCAACCCACCTCAGCACCAGAAATCGACGCATTGGTTTTGTATAAAATACCAATCGCGCCAGATACCGCTAAGAAGTCTTTTAATTGCTTGGTGTCTAGCTCTTTAATGAAACGATGGTAATACATCAATACACCAGGAATAACCCCCGCCGCGCCATTGGTTGGAGAAGTAACAACTTGTCCACCAGCGGCGTTTTCTTCACTTACTGCAAAAGCAAATAAATTAATCCAATCCATGATCTCCATTGGGTCGTTTTCAATAGAGGCATTTGCTTCCAGTTTTTTTAATAATGCAGGTGCACGGCGGACCACGTTTAAGCCGCCATCAAGAATGCCTTCGGTTTGAAAACCACGTTCCATACACAATGACATTACTTTCCAGATTTGATCTGCTTTCGCATCAATCGCTTCCATTGGTTGGAAGGCTACTTCATTACGTAGTACAAAAGCGCCTAAACTTAATCCTTGAACTTCTGCTTTTTCTAGCATTTCATCCGCTGATTTGAATGGGAATTCAACCTCAACATTAGTGGTGCTTTTTCCATTCGTTAATTCATCTGCGGTTGCAATAAAACCACCACCCACAGAGTAATAAGTTTCGATGGCAAGCTGTTGGCCTGCCGCATCAAAGATTGAAATCGTCATGCCATTTTCGTGCAATGGCAAGTTGGTTTTATGAAAAAGCATATCAGTTTCATAATCAAAAATGATTTCATGATCACCGGCAACGGTAAGTACTTTGTCTTCAATGGCTTTTTTCATCGCCAAATTTGCGCTAGTAATCTTGATGGTGTCAGGGCGGTTGCCTAATAAGCCTAAAATAGTCGCGCGATCGGTGTGGTGGCCGATACCCGTCAGCGAGAGCGACCCATATAAATCAACTTGAACACGAGAAACTTGCGCTAAATGTGGCTGAATAAGTTGGGTGAAGTTGTATCCAGCAATCATAGGACCATTTGTGTGTGAGCTTGATGGCCCAACGCCAATTTTGTAGATATCAAAGATAGACAGCATAAGACATTACCTATTTTAGAGTTGCAAAACCAGGAATATAAATGTGTGAGCGGCATTTACAGGCATTGCTATTATAATTATTAAGTTTAGTTGTTTTGTAGATTTGTGCTGATACCAATTGAATTTCGTTAGTTGGTATCAAAATTAAAAATCCCAAGTACACATAATGATAACTCGGGATTAATGAGGCGGAAAGTAACACGAATATGGAAGGACAAATACCCCAAAAAAGAAGGGGTAAAGGGTTTATTGATTACTTAATCGCTAGGCCTTTGTTATTCAAGTACCCCTTGATATGAGGGCGTGACTCTTGTGACAACTTGCCTGTGATTTGTTCTGACCATGAACTTTGTTTTTGATTACTGCTACGTGTTGCATAGTATGTCGACATGATGTCGTCGTATTCATGGATTTTTCTTTTATCTAATGGCTGATATGTATTTTCATGAACAATGACATCAGGACTTAGACGTGGTTTCTTTTGTGGTGTTTGAGCGGGATGGCCTAAACACATACCAAAGAGAACTGCCGTGTAATTTGGCAACTCAAGTAAATTATCGACTTCTTGCGCATGAGTACGTAAACCCCCAATATACACGCCACCGAGGTTCATTGATTCTGCCGCTAATAAGCAATTTTGAGCCATGATCCCTGCATCAACAGCTCCAATCAGGGTTAGTTCTGTATATTCCGCTTTTACTTCTGAGTTCATTTCATGGTGACGTTGAAAATCAATACAAAAGACCAAAAACTCCGCAGCGCCTTCCACATAAGGTTGCCCACCAGAGAGTTCAACCAGTGCTTTACGTTTCGCTATATCAGTAACACGAATAATCGAATTTACTTGAAGTAAGCTAGAAGAAGAGGCTGCAATACCGGCACTGATGATGGTATCTAATTGTTCTTTAGAGATAGGTTCGTTAGTGAAAGAACGAATAGATCGGTGGTTTAAAATCGTATCGATAACTGGGTTCATAAATAGTCCATCATTAAATAAAGAGTATAAAAAGCTAATTATAGCGTGATTAGTTACCTCTATTATTAACACAATGTTATATCAAAAAAAAAGCCTTGCTAGGAGCTGCAAGGCTTTTGATTATAGGGATTTTGATATTAATCAGTCATTAGTAGCAACTGTTTTTGGGTTAGCCCCATTTTTTGACGCATTTACAAGTAGAATACCAACACTTAATACGATTGAACCACATAGAAGGAAGAGTAGTCGACCTGTTGGTTCGTTTGGAATTAATGCCATCGCTAAGATACCAAAACCTGCGGTGCTGATAAGCTTACCAAGCATAGAGCGTTGTTTTGTATCTAAGTTTTGTTGTTCTTCACCTTCAGCAACAAGCGGTGTGTTCCAGTTAGTAAACAATGTATCAACTTCTTTCTCACGCTCAGCTGATAAAGGTTTATAGAAGAACTGCGTCGCTAAGAAGAAGCCACCAGTGAAGACTACGTGTGCAGCTAAGCTTAAGCCAACTTTAAGATCTGCCCATTCACGGCCAGTTAGATTCTGCTCTAGACCAAATAGGTGCTCAATATCTCCTGCTTGTAGAGAAATACCGAAGATGTAAGAAACAAAACCACCGACAATCAATGTAGTCCAAGCTGACCAATCTGGTGTTTTACGAACAATCATACCTAGGAAGATTGGAATAAGCATAGGGAAACCAATTAACGCACCCACGTTCATTACAATATCAAATAGGCTCAAGTGACGTAACGAGTTAATGTATAGGCCAATCGCAATAATGATTATACCCATTAGAATCGTCGTTAGCTTACTTACAATAACGAGCTCTTTTTGCTCTGCATTCTTACGAAGAACAGGGCTGTAGAAGTTCATTACGAAAATACCAGCGTTACGATTTAAACCTGAATCCATAGAAGACATCGTTGCTGCAAACATCGCTGACATTAATAGACCAACCATCCCTGCTGGCATCACGTTTTGTACGAATGCTAAATAAGCTGCATCACCGGCTTTATCGCCCATTGACGCGTACTCTAATGCAAAATCAGGCATAAATGCACTTACATACCAAGGTGGAAGGAACCAAATAAGAGGACCAACAACCATTAGGATGCAAGCAAGACCAGCGGCTTTACGAGCATTTTCACTGTCTTTAGCACATAAGTAACGGTAAGCATTGATACTGTTATTCATTACACCGAATTGTTTTACAAAGATGAAGACAACCCATAGTACGAATACACTTACGTAGTTGAGGTTATTCCCCAACATGAAGTCACCTTGGAAGTTATCGACAATATTTGTGATACCACCACCGTGAAAGTAAGCGGCAACAGCACAGGTAATCGTCACTGCCATGATAACTAACATTTGCATGAAGTCAGAAGCAACAACGGCCCAAGAACCCCCCGTTACCGACATGATTACTAATACAACACCGGTAAAGATGATGGTTGTTTCCATTGGGATGTTAAATACAGCAGCAACAAAGATGGCTAAACCATTTAGCCAAATACCCGCAGATATTAAGCTGTCTGGCATACCGAACCATGTAAAGAATTGCTCTGAAGTTTTACCAAAACGCTGTCTGATTGCTTCAATTGCAGTCACAACACGTAGTTGACGGAACTTTGGAGCGAAGTACATGTAGTTCATGAAATAACCAAATGCATTGGCTAAGAACAGAATTACAATAACAAAACCATCGGAGAAAGCGCGTCCTGCGGCTCCAGTAAACGTCCATGCTGAGAATTGTGTCATGAAAGCGGTTGCACCAACCATCCACCATAACATTTTGCCGCCCCCTCTAAAGTAATCACTAGTAGAGGTTGTAAACTTTCTAAACATCCAACCAATTGCGATTAAGAAGAAGAAGTAGGCGAGAACAACAAGAGTATCGATAGTCATTTTTTTCAGCCCTTTAAGTATCATAATTAACTGATATCTAGATTACCTTGTTTAAATTTTATTTGTACTACAATATGTCTTTATCGTGATCTGAAACGTATGTTTTTTAATGTTAATAAATGAATAATCTTATGATTTAATATTATCATAATAATTTCAATTACTTAGGGTCTATCTTTATTTTGGATAAATACTTGCTTTTAATTTATATAGTAATACAAATGGGTGATGTCCTATTTTTATAAATTAAAGAGTTTGATGTAAGTATGAAGAGTAGAAAATGGGTAAGATAAAATAAGCAGAATAGTTTACGGAGGTAATATAACAAAAGCGAGCCATTGGCTCGCCTGATAAATAGTAAGAATTTGTTAATTTTTTATTAGTTTACACGAGCAACAGCATCACGCACTAATTCACCTAATTCTTCCCATTTTCCTTCGTCAATTAGGTTTGTTGGGACCATCCAAGTGCCACCACAAGCTAAAACAGCAGGAATAGAAAGGTAGTCATCAATATTTTTTAAACTTACGCCACCAGTAGGCATAAATTGCACAGGATAAACCGCGGTTAATGCTTTAAGCATAGCGACACCACCTGATGCTTCGGCAGGGAAGAATTTCAGTGTACGCAAGCCCATGTCCATTGCTTGCTCAACCAAGCTTGGGTTATTTACACCAGGTACGATAGGCATCTTTTTATCTAAACAATACTGGACTGTACGTGGGTTGAAACCAGGACTAACAATAAAGTCCACACCCGCTTCAATTGCTTGGTCAACTTGTTCATTGGTTAAGATCGTACCAGCCCCAATCAGCATTTCAGGGAACTCATCACGCATAGCACGGATGGCTTCTGCTGCACAGGGTGTTCTAAACGTGATTTCTGCGCATGGCATGCCATTTTCAACTAATGCACGGCCAAGAGGGATGGCATCTTCCGCTTTATTGATTGCAATTACAGGGATAACTTTAAGACTTGCTAGTTGTTCATTTAAGGTTGTCATGATTACACTCTCATGTTGAATTTGATTAACGACACGCACCTAAATCTGAATACTTATTTAGGTAACGCATTAAAAATTATAAAGATAAATCAGGCATGGCATCACTTGGAATGATGGCGCCTTTATATTGGATCACAGTGCCAGCCACAACGTGTCCTGCATACGCCGCTTCAAGCGCGTTGCCGCCACAAAAACGTTTTGCTAAAAAGCCTGCACTGAATGAATCACCAGCGGCTGTTGTATCAATGATTGTTTCTTTCTCTACAGGGTAAGGGGCTACATAATTTGCTTTATCGTTTTGTACGACTAAACAATCCTTACTTCCTCGTTTAATAATGAGTTCATTAACACCCGATTTTGACGTTCTTTCAATGCACTGCTCAAGATGTTCATCACCGTAAAGGGCTTGTTCATCTTCAAAAGTAAGTAATGCAGTGTCTGTAAGCGCTAATATTTTTAAATACCATGACACGGCTTCAGATTGGTCGCTCCAAAGTTTAGGTCGGTAATTATTATCAAACAGAATTTTTCCGCCTTGAGCTTTATATTGCTCTAAAAATGCCAACAGTACGTGACGTCCGTTATCAGTGAGGATAGCGATAGAGATCCCACTGAGATAAATAGCCTCAAAAGAAAAAAGGCGATCTAAAAGCTGTGCAGTATTTTCTTGGTCGAACAGATATTTAGCTGCGGCATCGTTACGCCAATAATGGAAAGTGCGCTCACCCGTATCATCGGTTTCGATGTAATACAGACCAGGCTGTTTGCTATTTAACTGAGTAACAAGATCCGTATTGATCCCTTCGGCGTTCCACTTTTCTAGCATATCAAGACTAAAAGGATCATTGCCTAATGCCGTTACATAACTGACATTAACGCCTTTGCTTTTGGTTAAGCGCGATAAATAAAGCGCCGTATTTAATGTATCACCACCGAATGTTTGTTTAAGCCCATTTTCGTTTTTCTGTAGCTCAACCATGCACTCGCCAATGATCGCTATGTTTAATGATGTCATATGCTTACCTTAGCAACTGAGGTTGCGCTAGTGGTTATTTTAAGAAATCTTCGCGTGCTGGTGAAAACATATCAAGTAAAATACTGTCTTGTTCAAGGGCGACGGCACCATGAATAAAATGTTTAGGAGCAATATAAGCATCACCCGCAGTAAGTACATGCTTCACGCCATCAACTTCAGCTTCAAAACTACCACTAACGACATAACCAATTTGGTCATGGATTTCATGAGAGTGAGGAGCACCGATAGCACCTTTATCAAAGCATAAATGAACAGCCATTAGTTCATCTGTATAGCCGACAATTTTGCGTTTGATGCCGCCACCTAGTTCTTCCCACGGGTTTTCTTGTAATTTAAAAAAATTATTCATAACGCTTCTCCTAATGAAGGTATCAACTAAATTTATTGTTTCGATGGGAAGAACTATAAGCTAATAATTTAATTTGTAATACAATATAGTTTATTTTGTGTGATGTGAATCAAATAAGAATTTACTTACTCTCGATTTTTACGATTATTTAATGACCTGTTACAAAATTCATATCATTTAAAATCAGTTGTTTATATTGTTTTGTGTGATTGTCATCATTGTTTGATAACGCTAAGGTGTTACTAAAGCTAATATTGTATTACTTTATATGAAGTTTGATAATTTAGTTAACGTATAGAAATTAGATACTCTTTATTGAGATTGAGGGTGAAAAAGAATATGACTACACAACCAATTTTACTTACGGATGCCGAAATAGAGCAACTTCATCTAGAAGTTGGGCGTTCTACTTTAATGGGTAACACCATTGAAGCGCATAAAAAAGATGTTGATGCATTTATGCAGCTTCCGTTAGATGTTCCTGGTCACGGAGAGGCGGGTGGTTACGAACATAATCGCCACAAACAAAACTACACTTATATGAACCTTGCTGGCCGTTTGTTTCTTGTCACTAAAGATGAGAAATACGCCAATTTCGTGAAAGCGTTATTAGCAATTTATGCAGATAAATACCTAACATTTGACTTCCATGTACAAAAAAACACAAATCCAACGGGTCGTTTGTTTCACCAAATCTTAAATGAACATTGTTGGTTACTATTTACTAGCCTTGCTTATTCTTGTGTTGCATCAACCATGACAGAAGAAGAGCGAAATACGGTTGTAGAGCGTATCTTTGAGCCAATGCTTGATATGTTTACCGTTAAATACGCACACGACTTTGACCGTATTCATAACCACGGTATTTGGGCGGTAGCTGCTGTCGGTATCTGTGGTTTAGCAATTGGTAAGCGTGAATATTTAGATATGTCAGTTTATGGCATTGAACGTAACGAAACTGGCGGTTTCTTAGCGCAAATATCTGAATTGTTTGCTCCTTCTGGTTATTACATGGAAGGGCCTTATTACCATCGTTACGCGATTCGTCCAACGTGTGTATTTGCTGAGGTTATCCACCGTCATATGCCTGAAGTTGATATTTATAACTTCAAAGGGCAAGTGATTGGCAATACAGTACAAGCAATGCTTTCAACCGCATACCCAAATGGTGAGTTCCCTGCATTAAATGACTCATCTCGTACTATGGGTATCACGGACATGGGCGTTCAGGTGGCAGTGAGTGTTTACAGCAAGCACTATGAACTTGATGAAAATATCTTAGGCATGGCAAAAATACAAGACCGTGTTTGGATGCACGCTTGTGGTTTAGAATTATCAAAAGCGTATGAAAAAGCGTCAGAAAATCATGATATTAATATGCCTTTCTGGCCGAGTGTTGAGCTAAATGAAGGCCCAGATGGTCACTTTGGCGCACAAGGCTTTATCCGTATGCAGGATAAAAAAGGCGATGTATCTCAACTTGTTATGAATTACGGTCAACATGGTATGGGTCATGGTAATTTTGATACGTTGGGTATTACCTTCTTTAATCGCGGTCAAGAAGTGTTGCGTGAATATGGTTTTTGTCGTTGGGTAAACGTAGAGCCTAAATTTGGCGGTCGTTACCTTGATGAAAACAAATCGTACGCTCGTCAAACCATTGCTCATAATGCAGTTACCGTTGATGAGCAATGCCAAAACCACTTTGATGTTGAACGTGCAGATAAAGTACATGGCTTACCTCACTTTTTTAAAGTAGAAGATCCAAGTATTAATGGTATGAGCGCATTTGCTAATGATCATTATGATGGTCTTGATATGCAACGCAGCGTCTTTATGTTGAAGCTTGATGAACTTGAATCGCCACTGTTGCTTGATCTTTATCGCGTTGTTGGTGAAGGAGAGCATCAATACGATTACTCTCACCAGTATGAAGGTCAGATAGTACGTACTAACTTTGAGTATCAAGCAAACAAAGAGCTGAATACGTTAGGCAGTGATTTTGGTTACCAACACTTGTGGAATGTGGCAAGCGGTGCAGTAAGCGATACTGCTCTGGTTAGTTGGCTACAAAACAATACTTACTACACATGGTTAGGCACAAGCTCGAATGCTAACAATGAAGTGATTTTTACTCGTACCGGTGCGAATGATCCAAGCTTTAACTTGCGCAGTGAACCCGCGTTTATTCTTCGTAGTAAAGGTCCATCAACGTTATTTGCATCAGTGCTAGAAACACACGGCTATTTCAACGAAGAATTTGAGCAATCTGTTAATGCTCGCGGCGTGGTAAAAAATATTCAGGTTATTGGTCACACAGTAGTAGGGTCGGTTGTTGAAATTCAGACAGAACACTCTAATGTAACGGTGATGATAAGTAATCAGTTTGGTGCAACAGAGAATACCGCGCACACCGTAGAATTAAATGGAAAATCATACAGTTGGACAGGCTTCTATTCGCTAGAAACGTCTTCATTAGAAAAAAATACGATTAAGCAGGAGAAATAATAATGAGCTATCAACCACTTTTACTGAATTTTGATGAAGCCGCTGAGCTTCGTAAAGAACTTGGCAAGGATAGCCTGTTAGGAAAAGCCCTTACTCGTGATATGAAACAAACAGATGCTTACATGGCAGAAGTAGGTATTGAAGTTCCGGGTCACGGCGAAGGTGGTGGTTACGAACATAACCGTCATAAGCAAAACTACATCCATATGGATCTTGCTGGTCGTTTGTTTTTGATTACAGAAGAAAGTAAATATCGTGATTACATTGTTGATATGCTAACGGCGTATGCAACGGTGTACCCAACGCTTGAAAGCAATGTTAGCCTTGATTCTAATCCTCCAGGTAAACTGTTCCACCAGACATTGAATGAAAATATGTGGATGCTTTATGCCTCTTGTGCGTACAGCTGTATTTACCACACGATTTCAGAAGAACAAAAGCGCTTAATCGAAGATGATCTTCTAAAGCAAATGATTGAAATGTTCGTCGTAACTTACGCGCACGATTTCGATATCGTACACAACCATGGTCTATGGGCGGTTGCAGCGGTTGGTATTTGTGGTTACGCAATCAATGACCAAGAATCAGTAGATAAAGCGTTATATGGTTTGAAAATGGACAAAGTGAGTGGTGGCTTCTTAGCACAACTTGACCAACTGTTTTCGCCTGATGGTTACTACATGGAAGGTCCTTATTACCACCGTTTCTCACTGCGTCCAATTTACTTGTTTGCTGAAGCGATTGAACGTCGTCAGCCTGAAATTGGTATTTATGAATTTAATGATTCAGTGATTAAAACGACATCTTACTCTGTCTTTAAAACGGCATTCCCTGACGGAACATTACCAGCACTGAACGATTCATCGAAAACGATTTCTATCAACGATGAAGGCGTTATCATGGCAACATCGGTGTGTTATCACCGTTATGAGCAAACAGAAACGTTACTTGGAATGGCTGATCACCAACAAGATGTTTGGGTTCATAGTTCAGGTCAAACATTATCAAATGCGGTTGAACAGGCTGATGAAATCAAACCATTTAACTGGGGTAGCTTATTTGTTACTGATGGCCCAGAAGGTGAAAAAGGCGGCGTAAGCATTCTTCGTCACCGTGATGAAAAAGACGACGATACCATGGCGTTAATTTGGTTTGGTCAGCACGGTTCTGATCACCAATACCATTCAGCGTTAGATCACGGTCACTACGATGGTTTACACCTAAGTGTGTTTAACCGTGGTCATGAAGTCTTGCATGATTACGGCTTTGGTCGTTGGGTAAACGTAGAGCCTAAATTTGGTGGTCGTTATATCCCTGAAAATAAAACCTATTGTAAGCAGACAGTTGCTCACAACACTGTAACGGTTGATCAGAAAACACAGAACAATTTTGATACCGCGCTGGCAGAATCAAAGTTTGGTCAGAAGCATTTCTTTATTGCAGATGATCAATCGCTGCAAGGCATGAGCGGCACGATTTCTGATTACTATACTGGCGTAGATATGCAACGCAGTATCATCCTTGCGGATCTCCCTGAGTTTGAAAAGCCATTGGTGATTGATGTGTACCGCATTGAAGCAGATGCAGAGCATGACTATGATTTACCTGTTCACCATTCAGGCCAAATCATCCGTACCGATTTCGATTACCAAGTTGAAAGCACATTGAGACCTTTGGGCGAAGATAATGGGTATCAGCACCTATGGAACGTAGGCTCAGGTAAAGTAGAAGGCAGTTCTTTAGTCAGCTGGTTACATGACAGCAGCTACTACAGCTTAGTAACAAGTGCAGTAGAGGGTAGTGAGGTGATTTTTGCTCGTACTGGCGCAAATGATCCTGACTTTAACTTAAAGAGTGAGCCTGCATTGATTTTACGCCAATCAGGCCAAAATCACGTATTTGCATCCGTATTAGAAACACATGGTTACTTTAACGAATCTATTGAAGCGTCTGTTGGTGCTCGTGGGTTAGTAAAAGCAGTTTCAGTGGTGGGTCACAACGCTATTGGTACCGTTATTCGCATTGAAACGACTTCTGGCAATACTTACCATTACGGTATTTCAAACCAAGCTGAAGACGCACAGCAAGCGCTGCATTCGGTTGAATTTGGTGGCAATACATACACATGGAATGGATCGTTCGCTCAGCTTTAATATAAACGAATGATTTAATTTGTAGATTGGGAAATAAGACCAAACCGGATACTTTCGCATAGAGTATTCGGTTTTTTTTATGGATGACACAATTTTCATATCCCTATGTTAATAAGTAATACAATTGTGTGTATTTTTCTGCTGTTATGGTCACTAATAAGTTTATGAACCCTTCGTGATTGGCTTGGTTTTCTGAAAAAACAAACGACAAAGAGTAAATTTAGATACGTGCATTGAAACTATTTAGTAGTTTTAACACCTTATAATTAGGTGCTTTTTGAGTATAAATGTCTCTGTTTTATTGGCGTGAGTGATAAATTATAGGCGCGTCATCACACTTCATAACTAACAATGCAATGATCAATTAAAAACGGTTGATTAAATATAAATGGGTGGATATTATAATAGGTATATAATCATACAATAACATATTTGGAGTTACACATGACTAAACCAGTAATTGGTTTCATTGGCCTAGGTCTTATGGGCGGCAACATGGTAGAAAATCTACAAACTCGCGGCTACCACGTAAACGTAATGGATCTTAGCGAAGAAGCGATGGCTCGCGTTACAGCTCGCGGTAATGCAACAGCGTTTACTTCTGCAAAAGAATTAGCAGCAGCAAGTGATATCGTTGAGTTTTGTCTTACTACTTCTGCCGTTGTTGAAAAAATTGTTTACGGTGAAGAGGGTGTTCTTGCTGGTATCAAAGAAGGGTCAGTATTAATTGACTTCGGTACTTCTATTCCTGCTTCTACTAAGAAAATTGGTGCAGCACTTGCTGAGAAAGGCGCAGGCATGATCGATGCTCCTTTAGGTCGTACACCTGCACACGCTAAAGATGGTCTTTTAAACATCATGGCAGCTGGCGATATGGATACGTTCAATAAAGTTAAACCACTCCTTGAAGAGCAAGGCGAAAACGTATTCCACCTAGGTACTCTGGGTTCAGGTCACGTGACTAAGCTTGTAAACAACTTTATGGGCATGACAACCGTTGCAACGATGTCTCAAGCATTTGCTGTTGCTAAGCTTGCTGGTGTTGATGGTCAACAACTGTTTGACATTATGTCGGCAGGCCCATCTAATTCACCATTCATGCAGTTCTGTAAGTTCTACGCAGTAGATGGCGAAGAGAAATTAGGTTTCTCTGTTGCAAACGCAAATAAAGATCTTGGTTATTTCCTTGCGCTTTGTGAAGAGTTAGGTACTGAGTCTCTAATCGCTCAAGGTACAGCTGCAAACCTACAAGCCGCTGTTGATGCTGGCCTTGGTCAAAACGACGTACCAGTTATCTTTGACTACTTTACTAAATTAGAGAAGTAATCTAGATAAATATATTAAAGATGATATCTCGCTGATGGTTATCTTGAAAAGTCGTGATTGAAAGTAAGCGGAAAGATAAAATAAGAAGCTGGTTTATAATCAGAAGGACATGCTCTTAAGTCCAGAAAACGGCCTATTAAATTTTAGAACACTCGATGGAAACGTCGAGTGTTTTTTTATGCCTGTAGAAAAAGGGGAGTGAGTAATAATTACTTATAGGGCACTCCTATTTCAAGATATGCCCTAAACGAAAATGATAAGTTAAATAATTATTATGGCTGTGGTTGGTTCAAGTAAATACTCATTTGTCCACCCCATGTACTAATTACATCGACATCTCCATCGTTGTCAATGTCACCCGTTAAAAGTTGTTCAGACGATTTTTTTTCATCTATTAACGTAGGAGTTCCGAAATCAGCTAGACCATCATTAACATATAAATGTATCTGATTTACAGAAGAAGAGTTTACCTTCAAGTTTGCTGCCATGATGATATCTGTACTGCCATCACCGTTTACATCTGCTAATGCTAATGTTTCGTTATTATCAGGTTTATTAAAACTGTGGGTCGCGTCTGTAAAGTTGCCAGCACCATTGTTTAGTAAAAGTCTATGTCGCTCATGATCATATGATGTTTCGGAATAGAAAAACAAATCCTGACTGCCATCGTTATTAAAGTCGTCACTGAGCAAAGTGCCTCTATTTGCTCCTAGTGATACACTTCCATCCTTAGTAAATTCTCCCTTTCCGTTATTTATCCAATTGTCCTTGGCTACAATATCAGGGTATTTATCTCCGTTAATATCAGAAATAACAAATGGCTTATCGGTTGATGTATCAATCACATATTGGAGTACTGAAAACAGCCCTTTAGAATCATTTTTAAATACTTTGGCACTACTTCGATCAATCTTAACAACAAGGTCTAAATCACCGTCACCATCAAAATCAGAGAATTGAGCTAACTTTTTAGAGGCAGAACCATCGTCTTTACCTAAGATAATTTCTTGTCCTGCTGTAAATTTCCCTTTGCCATCGTTATAAAAAAACTGATGTGCATTTCCTGCGGTATATTTTCCTAAAGTAATGAGGTCATTGTCCCCATCACCGTCGATATCAGCAGCAATTACAGCTTCAGATATATGATTAAGTGCAATGGCAGTATCCATGACGGTGAAATTACCTTTGCCGTCATTTAATGCCAATATCATCTCTTTTCTGTTGCGTTGAGGAGCTACATAGTCAAGATCGCCATCGCCATCTAGATCTGTTAATACGCCTAATTCACTCCAGCCATGGGTGATAGTAATCTCTGGTTGAGCAACAAAATGTCCTTTACCGATATTTGGTGATTCTTTTAAATAGAGTACTTTGTTGACTACATCCAATGGGTTCATGTCAATTTTGTCAGATGCTGACAATGGAGAACTTTCCGCTTTTATGTCATGTAGGCCAGGAGTTAAGTTAACTTTAATTGAGCCTGTATTATATGTATCGCCAGTTAAACCAATGAGTTTGTCATTTACATAGACTTTTATACCGAGCGCTGGCTGTAGATCTTCATCTAAGACATTCAGCATCAAAGTGCCTAATATACGGCCAGTAATAATACTTTCGCGTTTGAGTTCAAGTTTACAACCTAAGGTTTGATTTTGTTCAGTACTAATATCAGTATTACAGCTTGCAAAGGGTGTAGTATTGTACCCTTCAGTTGCATCATTGATATTATGGAACGTAAGATAGGCAGTAACTTGTTTTTGACCTCCGGTTTCAAACAAATCGCTTGCGGTATAAATCCCATTTTCTTCTTGAACGATTAATACTTTTTCTTGCACTGGCACATTATGGCCACCAAGACGAACGATCAATGCTAACTCTTCTGCTGAATTGACTTCATTAATAACTTCGGCGGGAATGGTAAAGGTAAACGTTCCCTGATCTTTTAATGGAGTTAGGTTTATATTTACGTCAGCTTGAAGAGGGATAATGTCCATTTTAGCGTCTTCGCCTTCGACAAAGTTCACCGTATTATCTTCTTCTTCGGTTTTTCCTACCATCATATCACCATCATAAAGATGCATTGATAATTGATATTCACCAGGTTCAACATTCATGATCAATTCAGCAATACCAGTCTCTTTATTGATACTGTAAACAGCCTCGTCGTTACCATTAATAGATAAACCAAATTGTGGAGTATTTAACCCAGCAAGATCTTCTGCAGGCCAAGAAAACTTCAACGTAGATACATATGAAATCTGTTCGAAATCGTTAATGGTATCACCTAAATTAGGCAGTAAGATGAAATCAACTTCAGGGCTTTCACCGTCAATAATATCTACGCCTAAAGCCTTCGCCATATATTGGCTTAGCTTAACGTCTTTTGTTGTTAATAGTAGGATGAAATCATAGCTACCTGGTTTTAATGTTAGAGATCGATGAGAAATAGTTTCCACATTTCCATCGCTATCTATCTTTTGGGTAACAGGCCAATCAAACTTATGCTTTTCTTTCGTTAGAAGATTAGTTACTTCCAGAATTCCATCATAGCTTATTGCTGTATTCAAATTTTGAGACTGGCTTTGAATGTTATTCTGCTCTAATGAGGAATAACTTACGGCAACGTGCTCTGATGATGGCTTCTCTATTGTTTGTTGATAGGTTGCAGCAAATGTACTGTTCACCACCAATGGAGCATCCCCTTTAGATGCACTATCTTCGGTGCTATCTCCGCCGCCACAGCCAATTAGTGATAAACTAAGTAATGCGCCGCCTAGCCATTTCTTTCTAATTTTATACATAAGAACTCTTAACAAATATATATTAATAACAATCGATTGCGATGATATAGCATCGCGTTCGCAATAGGCGGTGAGATTAACACAGCTGTAACCCAAAAGAGGCATTTTATTTTTCTAGTTGTTGAATATAAAGGATAAATCTAGTATCTGTCGTTTTTTGTATATTTAATCATCGGCTGTGATTATATTTGAACTCATGATCTAAAAATGGCCAGTATTGATAATTCTGGCCATGAGTAATAAAGCAAAGGGAGGGGAATTAGAGCAGTGTATAAATAGAACTCAGTTCTACGCTATCAATCGTACATGAGCTTACTGGCTTTTTGTAAATCAAATTCTTTTAATGATTTTCTTGCTAGGTGTCGAAACGGATACGCTTTAACGACTTCTTCAAGAGGCTGTATCGCAAATGCCCAAAATATCGAACCATCAAAACCAAAAATAACCAATGCACAAAGCGGGATAGAGATAATCCATTGCCCTGTGAAATTAATTTTAAACACATCCGTTGTCTTTCCTAACGCCCTTAATACATGACCATGAACGGTGTTGTAACCCCTTGCTATGGGTAAGAAAATATAAAGTGGAGCAATGATGATAAGAGCGTCATAAGTGGACGGATCTAAGTCAGGGTAAATATCCGCAATAACAAGGCTAAGCCCTGCGAAGAATAAAGCACAAATAAACGACATACCAACGGCAACATCTATGCTTGTATTTACATTTTTCGTCAGTTCGTCCATTTTTTTAGAACCAATGGCTTGGCTAATTGTAATGGCTGATGAATGTGCCCACGCGGTAATAAATTGCGTACCAGCACGTAACCATGGCATCACTAAAGTAATCGCAACATAAGCATTAATATTAAGTTGAGAATAAAGTAATTGATAAATTGTCGCACCAATCGACAACATAGTTACATTGGCTGCAACAGGGAATATCTCAATAAAATGGTTCCGAATATTGGTAATAAATGCTGTTTTTGTCGTATTGATTTTTATGGAAACATTAGAGTCATAATATACGCATAAGGCTAAGTAAATGAGTCGAATTGTAATAGCAATTAAACTGCCTAACGCAGCCCCTTCAACCCCAATCCCCCCAAATGATGAAACGCCGTGGATCAAAACATAAGATAAAACCGCATTAATAGGCAGTTCAATTAAATAGCCTTTGAAAGGAACATTAGTTCTTCCTAATCCATTAAATAAGGCAATGATCACTTGAGTTAACGCCGTAAAAATCACCAAGTATTTTGAGAAATCAAGATAACTACTGATCTGTAAATGGAGAGATGTATCTTCGGTTAAGGAGTGAAGCAGTGGCTGTTCAAAGAAGGTAAGTAAAATCAAAAATAACAAGGCAACGACAGTGTTTATAGTAAGGCCAGCCCAAAACGCTTTGGATAGTGATGTTTTTACGCCTGATCCTACAGCTCGGCTTAATACCAATTGTGTCCCGTTGGCTAAAGCCATTTGAATACCAAGGATAAATGCGATTATCGTTGTTGCAATACCCATTGCTGCGAGGGGGATTTCACCTAAAGGGGAGACAAGCAAGGTATCGATCATTAGCATTGATTGCATGAGTAATGCGTTAAAAGCTAAAGGCCAAGCGAGCGAAAAATTCTTTTTGATGTAGGATTGGGAAGACAAAATAATACCTTCTGATAATGGTAATCCCCTAACTAATAGGGGAGTTGAGTGTTAGGCAGTTAGTTTTAATTGAGCTAATTTTTGGTTTTCATCATCTAATAAAATGCGGGAACAAGTTCGAGCTTGATTCGCATTTCCTGACATGATTGCATCATAAATAGCTTTATGCTCATCTAAGCAAAAACGGCCGCCTTCTGCTGAGTGGTCGATGAATTGTTTAAAAATGGTAGATAGAATCTTGCCAAATGGGATATAAAATTGATTGCCCGTTGAGAGGAATATAGTCTGATGAAAAAGATGATCGTTAATGGTCCACTCTTCGTAGTCGAAATTATTTGCAGCAAGAGACATCTTTTGAAATAAGACTGACAGCGTTTTTCGCTGTTCCACCGTCGCATTGGTCGCAGCTAAGGCACAGGCTTCGGGTTCTATGGCTTTACGTAGCCCGAGGAACTGAGAAAGGAAAGGTTTAGTGTCTTCTAAGTCTTGAATCCAATCGAGTAGCTGAGGATCCAAGAAATGCCATTGTGAGCGTGGTTGAATACGAGTACCTACTTTAGGTTTTGATTCAATTAAGCCTTTAGCTGACAATAATTTGGTTGATTCTCTAAGTGCGGTTCTACTTACGCCAAAAATCTTACAAAGATCCATTTCGCAAGGTAATTTTTCGTTTTCTTTAATGTCACCAGATAAGATCTTACGAGCGATTTGCCTCGCTACTTGGACATGAATACGGCAGCTTGAATCATCCACCAATGAAAATATTGACATGTACACCACCTGAAATTTAAATATGAAGCATAAGAAAGCCAGCTAAATTGGGCTTTAGGTTTATTTGTACATACGCTTAATTGAACGTTGCACACTTAATAAGTGATTAGTTATTATTGTTATGGGTTATTATAATACAATACTACCTTGCATATTCAATGATGTTATAAGAAAAACGGATGGTTGAAGGGAATAAATGACTAAGTTAAGATTTTTTTGTGATATTGCTCATACAAATGAGGAGTGTTTGTATTGATAAATGAATGAATTGAGTTCCTAAGATCTTAGAGTTTAAGGGAGTTCACGTTCTTATTGTACTTATTTGGAGCATTATAAATTCGGTGCTATAGTAAGGTATAAATAATACATATTAATGAATTGAAGTGAAAATATGTCAGATGCTTTTAAAGTAATCTCAGGCTCAAAACGCAGCCTACACGTCCAAGTTGCTCGTGAGATCGCCCGTGGAATTTTATCAGGTAAATTACCACAAGGTTCAATTATTCCTGGCGAAATGGCGTTATGTGAGCAGTTTGGAGTTAGCCGCACGGCATTAAGGGAAGCGGTAAAACTTCTTACATCAAAAGGGTTATTAGAGTCTCGACCAAAAATTGGTACTCGAGTTGTTGATCGTGCTTATTGGAACTTCTTAGACCCACAGTTAATCGAATGGATGGATGGATTAACCGATGTTGATCAATTTTGCTTTCAATTCTTAGGGTTGCGTCGTGCTATAGAGCCAGAAGCGTGTGCATTGGCTGCAACATTTGCAACGGCAGAGCAACGTATTGAACTTTCTTCAATTTTCCAAACAATGGTTGAAGTATCTGAAGCGGAAGAGTTTGTTCAAGAGGATTGGACATCTATTGATACGAAGTTTCATAGTTTAATTTTTAATGCAACAGGCAACGATTTCTACCTGCCTTTTGGCAATATCCTTACAACAATGTTTGTAAATTTTATTGTTCATTCTTCGGAGGAAGGAAGTACTTGCATTAATGAACACCGTCAAATTTATGAAGCAATTATGGCAGGCAATAGCGACAAAGCACGTCAAGCTTCAGCAAATCATCTGCAAGAATCAAAACATCGATTGGTATAAAAGATAGAACTATTTATTAAAAAGCATACTTAGGTATGCTTTTTTTATGCTTAAATAAATTGTGCTTCTCCTTATAGGTTATATAATAATACTAATTAAATCACGGAGAGTATTATTATGCCTCAATCCCTATTGCCAAATATCATCCAATTTATTGGTCAAATAGACCCTTTTGACAAAATACCAAAAGGAGCGTTACGAGAATTGGCGGCACATATTCAAATCACTTACTTAAGTAAGGGTGAAGTGGTTGAGATGTGTGAAATCGGGAAAGAAAAATCGCTTTATATCATTCGAACCGGTTCTATGGAGCAGAGAAAATCGGATGGAGTTTTACGAGCCAGATTAGGGTCGGAAGATTTGTTTGGTTTTACTTTCCTTAATTCTGATATGGATAACGAGCAAGGGTATAAAGCCACTGCAATAGATAATACGCTGTTGTACATTATTCCTCATTCAGCACTGCAAGTATTGTTTAAAACTTACCCTGCTTGTGCCGAGCATTTTGCGTCCCAAGCGCAAGTTCGTCTGAAATCGGCACTTGATGTGGTCTGGTCAAACAAAGAGAAAGGGCTGTTTATTCGCAAGGTGGAAGATATTGCGAGTGGTCGAGTTGCGGTCGTGACGTCAGATCAAAGTATTCAGCAAGTTGCCCATGAAATGCGCATTGTACATCGAACGTCGTGTGCCGTTATTTATGAAGATGACAAGATCATTGGCTTAATTACGGACAGAGACATGACCAAAAGAGTGATCGCTCATGGTGTGTCGTATGATCGTCCAATACGTGATGTGATGACGCATTCGCCATTAACCATTAAGCCTGATGATTTGGTTCTGCATGCGGCATCGGCAATGATGCAATTTAATATACGTAACTTACCCGTAGTAAAAGACAATAAAGTGGTGGGGCTGTTAACCACCTCTCATCTGGTTCAAAATCACCGTGTTCAGGCTATTTTCTTAATCGAAAAAATAAAATACGCAGGCAGCATAAAATCATTGGCGAGTTTTACGCCTGAGCGCCAAGCGATTTTTGAAGCGTTAGTCGAAGGTAAAGTGTCTCCAGAAATCATTGGTAAAGTAATGACGATGATTATGGATGCATATACTCGTCGAATTATTCAAATAGCGATGGATAAATTAGGCCCTCCGCCGTGTGATTTCTCATGGATCGTTGCAGGTTCTCACGCTCGAAATGAAGTGCATATGTTGTCTGATCAAGACAGTGCGATTGTGCTTGCAGATGATGCGACAGAAAATGATCGAATTTACTTTAAGCATTTAGCGATGATTGTGACGAATGGGCTAGACAGTTGTGATTACCCATTGTGTCCAGGAAAATTCATGGCCGCCACACCGAAATGGTGTCAGCCACTGAATGTATGGAAACACTATTATAAAAAATGGGTCGCGAATCCAGAATACGAACGATTGTTGAACATCAGTGTATTTTTAGAGATCCGCACTGTTTATGGCAACAGTGAATTTGAATCGATATTAAGGGATGAGCTGCACCGTAACATCCGTAATAATCGTGAATTTTTGAGTACCTTAGTCAGAGATGCGATTAATACGAATCCGCCATTAGGTATCTTCAATAGTTTGGTATTAGAAAAATCAGGCGAGAACAAGAAAACACTGAACGTAAAAAAATATGCGATTAATTTGGTCATTGATCTTGCTCGAATTTACGGATTAGCGGTGGAGTGTGACCTGTCTGCTACGGATGAACGTTTTGCAGCGGCGAACGAGAAAGGTATGCTGAGTGATGATGCGTTTAAAAATATTTTGGGTGCATACGAATTTATACTGTCATATCGCTTTAGTCACCAATTAGAAGCGCTCAAAAGAGGTGAAGAACCGAACAATAATATTGATCCAAACAGCTTTGGCAGTTTTGAGCGCAAACATTTAAAAGATGCATTTAGAATTATTGCAGATCTTCAAGAGGGCGCAAAAGTACGCTTTGGGAGCAGATAATGAAGGCGTTATTAACGTATTTTCACCCTTTAGAGGGGATAAAGAGAAAGCGAAAAAAATACATAAATACGGTTAATCTACCTAAAATGTTACGTTGCTTGGTTGAAGAGCCTTGTCCTGAAATTCATGATTTAGCTAAAAATAGTAACTACATTGTCCTTGATTTAGAAACAACTGGATTAGACAGTGAAAGCGATTTGATTTTATCTATGGGTTGGGTTGATGTCATAAACAATAAGATTGATTTAGCTTCCGCGCAGCATTTGTATTTGACGAATGATTCTCAGATAAAACCAGAAACGGTAATTATTAATCATATAACACCACAAATGTTAGAGAAAGGTGCTTCAATTCATGATGCTATGGCTACGTTTTTTGAAGCGGCAAAAGGAAAAGTGATCGTTGCTCATGCTTGTGTGATGGAGCGTAACTTTATTAACCATTATCTATTTCAAACTTATGGATTACGAGAATTACCGCTACTTTGGTTAGATACGCTATGTATTGAAAAGAAATTAGCGAATGCGATCAGTAATCATGAAGATATAGATTTAACACTGTCCGTAACTCGGTCTCGATATGGTTTGCCTGAATATAATGCCCATAATGCACTAGCTGATGCCGTTTCTACTGCTGAACTGCTATTGGCTCAACAAAAAAGAGTAACACCAAATTCAAATGTTTCAATTGGGTTGATGTATAAGCTAAGTATGTAGTGTATTGAAATAATATGCTAAATGAATAAAGCCAGCAGTTATGCTGGCTTTATTTTTTAAAAGAGAGATTAGTAACTATAAGTTAACCCAACACGGCTTCTTAGTTCTCTAGTTGCACTGCTTGATGATGTGCTCACATCTCCGAATTCTACGTAAGGTTGCCATTGTCCCATAATGTGACGGATACTGGCATTCAATTCATAATTTGTGTCGTCATTATCATAGATGTTGTAGCCATCTGCTTTGTAGTAGTTGGCTTCTACACCAAAACGCCAATTTTCAGTTTTATAGTTAACATTGGCAGTTAGACGATGGCGGCGTTGATTCTCTAAGTTACGGTATTGAGGGTCTAGGTTACCGTCTGGATCCAGAATCGGAGTACCATCATCATTAATATAATCCGTTGTATGAGTATTTTGTATCATGTCATAACGGTAACGACCACTTAAACTCAACCCATCAACACTGTCTAAATCATAAGTTAAACGGACTTGTGGTTTAAAAGTAACACCAGAAGAACGACCTTCGATAGGCATTCCTGGTTGTAATGTTAGGTTATCACTTAATTTATAGCGGTAACCAAGATCTAACTCCCAACCATTATTCTTCAAATCTTCAAGAAAATCACCGTCTTCACCTTTGAACTTTAGCTCGCCAGAAAAATAAAAATCGCCAATGCTATTCCCCATTTTTACACGAGTTGCATGTTGTTCTGTGTGGCTCTTGTATTCATGTCGAATATCAAGTGAAGCTGCAGAAACAGAGCTTGCTGCAATTATTGATGTAATCGCTAAGGCTACTTTACTGTGTTTTTTCATTATTTCATTCCACAAGTTAAGGATAATTATAAATTTAGATTTTGTTTAATTCGAGTCGATCTATACTTTGTGTCAGTCATACTTCAGAACTGACATAAGAGGAAAGTAACAAGATATAAGGGTCATTATTTATGGTTCCAATCTAACGAGTCCTTATTAAATAATACAAATATAATACATTGTTTTGATCTCTTGGATCTGTGAATTGACTCCACTTATCAATTAAAAATCATCTCATGGTTTTAGGTGAAAATTTATATGTGAATTATCTATTTGATTTTAATTGGTTTAATATATTTTCTTACATTTATAAATTTTCAAAAATGTGCGTTGTAGCATGAAATTAAAATACAGCACTTTAAAATTATTTGTAATACATTATTATATTTCGTGGTTAAGGGTGATAAACATAATGATGGTGTAATGAAGAGAGTTCATAGGATCTATTATTAGTGTAAACCGATTAAGCTAAAGATTATTAAGGTGTTAAATTAACGTATTAATAGTTGCTCACAACGATTCTAATTATATATCCATGCCTTTGATTAAGAGGCAGGAAACGGTAGTGGCTGAAACTACCCTTGCGTTCATGTTGTACAGGCGGCATGAGCGTATTTTTTTGCCTAAAATTTGAATATTGAGTTCAATGAAGAAAGAAGTGCCGGTTAGATATGGCGTCTCTTTATTATCGGTGAGATTAGTGGAGTCCCATTTGAAACGGTTAATCTTGATCACCCGATAGCGACTTACGAAGTATCAATAAACACGTTCACATTTAGGTTAATCGCTTTTAGTTCATTATAAGCAGAGCATAATTGATTGGATTTAATATTAGCAAGTGTGATCAAGATTCAGAATTACATGGATGAAAAGAGGTCGTAGTCTCATTAATTCAATCAACTCTTTTATTTGTATTATAAGATGATGTAATGTTTATTTGAAGTTAACGTTGATGTTGAGATTAAACACATTGTTCATCATAATTTTTTGGTCTCGATTTCAATTGAAAATACTGCTCCTGTAATATAATAATGGATTTAATATGAAACGAATTATTTTAAAAAGCTTGCTAGCTTCTTCTATCTTATTTGCTGTTGGTTGTACGAGTACCGGATCTCCGACAGTTGACTTTCCTAATAATAAAGAAACGGGTGAGGCAATCCTAACCCCTGTCGCTATTACTGCTAGTAGTCATGATGGCAACGGTCCAGAGCGACTATTTGATCAAGATATTACGTCTCGTTGGTCTGCAAATGGTGTCGGTGAATGGGCAATGCTTGATTATGGTTCAGTGATCGAGATTGATGCAATTCAAGCCTCATTTAGTAAAGGTAATGAACGCCAGTCTAAGTTCGACCTTTTGGTTAGTGTTGATGGTGACAATTGGACAACGATCTTAGAGGGGCAGCTAAGTTCGGGCAAAGCTATAGGTCTAGAGCGTTTTCAGTTTCAGCCTGTGCAAGCACGCTATGTAAAATACGTTGGTCACGGCAATACCAAAAATAGCTGGAACTCAGTAACAGAACTGGCCGCTGTGAATTGTGGCATTAATGCCTGCCCAGTCAGCCACATTATTACTGATGACGTAGTTGATGCTGAGTTAGTTTTAATTGCAGAAATGAATGCAGCAAATAAAGCACTTAAAGAAGCTCGTAAAGACTTACGTAAAGGCGACTTCGGAGCTCCTGCTGTTTATCCATGCGATACAACGGTGAAGTGTAATACTCGCAGTCCATTACCAGTACCAACCAATCTACCAACAACACCACTTGCAGGTAACGCTCCAAGTGAAAACTTTGATTTAACGACTTGGTACCTATCCCAACCGTTTGATCATGATAAAAATGGTAAGCCAGATGATGTCTCTGAGTGGAACTTAGCAAATGGTTACGAGCACCCCGAATTATTTTATACAGCTGATGATGGTGGTTTGGTTTTCAAAACGTTCGTGAAGGGAACTCGTACTTCTAAAAACACGAAGTATGCACGCACAGAAATGCGAGAAATGCTACGCCGCGGTGATCAGTCAATTTCGACGAAAGGGGTTAACGCGAATAATTGGGTATTTAGTTCATCACCGACTGAAGACCTGAAAGCGGCTGGTGGTATTGATGGTGTTTTAGAAGCAACACTTAAAATTGATCACACAACAACAACAGGTGATGCGCATGAAGTAGGCCGCTTTATCATTGGTCAGATCCACGATAAAGATGATGAACCAATTCGCCTTTACTACCGCAAGTTACCAAACCACTCAACAGGAACGGTTTATTTTGCTCATGAAAACACAAATGAAGGTACCGATAATTACTTTAATTTAGTGGGTGATATGACGGGTGATATTGGTGATAAAGGCATTGCCCTTGGTGAAAAATTTAGCTATAAAATTGATGTTAAAGGCAACACCATGACAGTTACTTTGATGCGAGAAGGCAAAGATGATGTTGTACAAGTTGTTGATATGAGTGAGAGCGGTTACGATCAAGGCGGTCGTTACATGTACTTTAAAGCGGGTGTTTATAACCAAAACATCAACGGCGAATTAGATGACTATGCACAGGCTACTTTCTACAAAATTAAAACATCACATGATAAATACCAAGATTAATTAAGTGTCATAACTTATTTATAACGTTATAAAACTAAAGCCTCTTTCTCGTTGAGTTGGAGGTTTTTTTTGTCGGTTATCTCTACATTCCAATCAATTTAGGCAGCATTAGGTCGTTCTTTTTATGACGCAGCTCATTTAGCTAAACTCATTGATAAAGAAGCAGACAGTACCTATTAATGATAATTAGGGATAGTGACAAGTTTAGGTGACGAATAAGCATTAAAATACTTAGGGAGTGCTTTTGTTCAGGAATGAAGGAGGGAGTATGTCACTAGGCGTTATTGATTGGTGCGTTTGGTGATACAGTCGCTAATGAGATAAAAAATGCCGTCGTAATGACGGCATTTAATCAGTAAAAAATGAAGGTGTTTTATTTCGCTGTGTTAAGTGGATCTTGAGCAACTACAGCAGAAAATGTGCTTGAATTGTATGGCGAGGTACTTAAATCTTCACCAATTGTACGTGCGTCAAAGTCATCATTGAAGACTTCTATCGTACCTGAGTCATCTGAATACACTTCATAATTATCAACGAATAAGGTGGTGTTTGCCATATTGCTATTTGATGAGAACTTAACTGTGGTTGCGGTTACTTCAACTCCTGGTGTGATGTTCTGTGAATGATAAGGACCATATTCGGTACCATCGATGTTCACTGAATAAGTACCAACGTCAGTAGTAGATGAGGTATCCCAAGACATCTCTATATCAATCCAGGTATCTGGGGTAAATGTTGCCACTTGTTCAGCTTCACCGCGCAGCGTTATTTTACCTTCATCGATTTTTAATTCACCAATTAAAGAACTGGTTGAATTTTTGGTATCAAAGAGTGCGACATAAGCCGATTCAGTTTCAGTAGCATCATAATACATAGATAGTTTATGCGTTCCGGTAGTCATACCTGAATCAAACTTATAACGAAGTTCACCGGTGTCACCTGTATCTTGATCGGTAATTGCGGCAACTTTGTTATCTGTTGGGTCAGTGGGATCTGTTGGGATATTATCACTACCGATGACGGTCGCTTCAGAACTGTTGTTATTATAAGGCTTACTATTCAATATTTTACCTGCTGAATAGCCATCAAAACTATCTTCAAAGACTAACGTTTCAATGCCACTGTCGCTTGAATAAATTTTTAGGTTATCGGCAATAAGCTCATAGTTATTGGTGCTTCCATTGTCACCTAGTCTTAATGCGATAATTTCAACAGGGCTATTTTCAGGAATTTCATCAGCTAAGTATGAGTACTCGGCGTCATTTACTTTGAAAGTAAAGACATTGGTATCCCAAGTAACGTCAATCTTTAAGGTTTCACCTTCTACATAGCTGCCATCAATTGGGTTTAAAGCTTTTGCGTTGTCACGATATTTAATAACACCGCCCTCTAAAGCAATTTCACCATGTAAGTTAGTCGTAGATGTACCTGTGGTATAAAATGAGACATACGCGTTTTTACTGTTGCTATCACCAATTGAATCCTCATCGGCTTGGTAAATCAAATCTACGGTTAATTTACCTGAGGTAATGTTTGTAATATCGTTGTCTGACAACTTCAGCCTTAACTCTCCGGTATCTGTTGTTAAGGTATCTACGATTTGTACTTGGTTGTTTATACCTGATTCTTCATTTGCTCTTGTTACTGCGTCACTCACGGAAGGATTTCCAGTCTCATCAGAACCTGTCAGGATCCCTTCTGATGCGGTATCAACGCTTAATGTCCCATTCGTTACAGAGTAAGCGCCTGACACATTAGTACTGGTCGAAGTATCTGTCCCGTAATAAGTAAATATAATCGTTTTAGAATCCACATCTTCTGTATAAGTGGTTGTTTTTATTTCGTAGGTGCCTGAAACGGTATCATCGAAGTAATATTTTTGTGTTCCATCAGCAAAAATATAAATATTAGGTAAGTCAGTTGACACGACATTAGAGAATGCGCTTATCGCGGTTGCTGATCCAATTTGCCATAGGCCACCATTTAATGCTGACGCAGGGGTTCCTGGTTCGACTGACGTTTCTGGTGGAATAGGTAAACCATCGCTATTACAACCAAATAAGAAGCCAGTGGAAAGAGCGACAGCGATAGCTATTTTAGAAATCTTCATAATAAACTCTCTTGTACGTTATATTTTTCAGACAAAAGATTTAGGAGTACGCCTTCAGCGTGAATGAATAAAATTTAGCCCTACACTTACGCAGGGCTAGCATCAATCTAATGTCTATTAAGGTGATTAGAATGAGTAAGAAACACCTACACGATATTTAGCTTCACGATCACTTGATGTCGAGCTAATGTCAGACGACCATAGTTCTGCGTAAGGCTTCCAAGATTCGAATTTGTAGCTGACTTTTATACCTGCATCCCATTCCCAATCTTTACTATCATATAGAAGTACGTTATCTAGAGATTTTACGTAGTTTGCTTCATAAGCAAGAGCGAGTTTAGGTAGAGATTTTATTTTATAAGAACCAGTAAGCGTCACTTTCGATTTTTGTGCTGACTCTAGACGTTCACCCGTTTCAGAATCTGTATCACCAAACATATTATAATTACGGAAATCAGCATATTCATGACGGTAACGTAAAGCTGTTGTTAACCCCATCTCAGCTTTGTAACCGACTCGTAATTGTGGTTTATAGGTAATTTTTTTCATTTTCCAGTCGCCATCATTAGCATTAGGCTCATCAAAATCTAATGCGATAGGCATACCTATTTGTAAATACCAATGGTTGTCGATTTTGTAGGTCGCCGTATTATCCATCTCCATACCGTATATGTATAAGTTGCCATTGTAGAAGCTGTTACTGTTTGCACTTTTAACTTCTCCATCATCGACATCATAGTAAGAATCATCGGTATGAAATTTAACCTCTAGACCTGTGGAGTGTTTCCACTTATCAGAAAGAGTAAAGCTCTCGCTTAATTTGACGCGGTGTTGATGGCGAGCATCGACAGATGACTTTTCCGTTTCTCCATTCTTTAGATAATCGGTTGCTGCTCGATATTCGTATCGATAATCCATTGTGGCTGCCGTGGCTGCACTTGCAAAAAGGGTTGAAGCAATAATGGCTGCAATTTTTGTAACAGAATTCATACCTTTGTCTCACTATTATTTATTTTTTGGGTGACTGCTTAGCACGCATTAATTAATGATATTGAATTAATGTATGACAAATATGTTACGAATTATTTTGTTAATTTTCTGTGATTCCAATCAAAAAGTTCATAGCAATTGCCGGTTTTATAACTAATTGCAATGGTTATCCCATTTTTTGTTGATGATTTTGTATTTATATTGATTGTGATCCCATTGATGAAATATTTGTATTTATTTATATTTAAATAATACAAATAATGATTAAATCGTTCCAAAAGAGACGTTTATTAACGAGCTTAAAAGGCGTGGTTAATGTTAATTAATAGTGTTTTTCTTTTTGAGGCGCTGTACCAATTTTTTATAAAGAGTGATTTCAATAAAACGGATTATCTATAAATAATATGCTTCAGCTTCAAGAGAGATTAAATAGCTTATAAATTACCGATTTTCTTTTAATTAATATAATTTCACACTGAGGAGGTAACTCAGTGCTTACTTAATACTAAGGATTGATGGATGTTTAAAAAAAATATATTGGCAGTTGCTTTGTTAGCGGCAGTTCCAATGGTGTCATTTGCAAATAATGGAGTATCGAATCCAGTTCCTGCGGATAAATTTGATATGCGCAATTGGAAGATTACAATTCCTTCAGATATCAACGAAGATGGCCGCGTTGATGAAATTGAAGGCGTGGCAATGATGAGTTATTCGCATACGGACTTCTTCTATTTAAATGCTGATGGTCATGTTGTATTCGAAGTTCATAACAAAGCGGTAACGACAAAAAACTCTAAAAATGCACGTTCAGAATTGCGTCAAATGGCTCGTGGTGCAGATTTCTCTATTGATACACATGATAATTTGAATAACTGGGCACTTTCAAGTCATCCTGATGCAAAAACATTTAGTGCTGTTGGTGGCATACTTGAAGCAACATTAAAAGTTAACCATGTTTCTGAGAATGCTAAATACCCAGAAAGATATCCAGCATACTCAGTCGTGGTTGGTCAGATCCATGCAGAAAAAGATAATGCTCAAATTAAGGCTAAAACGGGTTACGGGCACGGTAATGAGCCGATTAAGATTTTCTATAAGAAGTTCCCAGGGCACAAAATGGGATCTGTCTTTTGGAACTATGAACGTAATCTAGATAAGAATGATCCAAACCGTATTGATATTGCTTATCCTGTGTGGGGGAACACTTGGGAAAACCCAGCAGAACCAGGGGATGCTGGCATTAAGCTTGGTGAAGAATTTAGTTATAAAATAGATGTTAAAGACACCATGATGTATTTAACATTTGAAACTGAACGACATGAAACGGTTACGTATGAAATTGACTTAAGTAAAGGTATTGATAACAAAGATTATCCAACAGGATACGCTAAAGATGCTTTTTATTTTAAAGCTGGCGCTTATGGTCAATGCAGTGTGAATGATTCGCATCCAGTTTGGGGGCCAGGTTGTTCTGGCACTGGAGATTTTGCGATTGATAAGAAAAATGGTGATTATAATAGTGTCACCTTCACTGAACTGAAGTTGAACGGTAAATAATTCGTCGGTATTAATTTATCTGTTGAGGTTCTTCAAACAGATAATCAGGTCACTTAGCTGAAAAGTTAAGTGGCCTTTTTTATGCTTAATTTTCTAACGAGGGCTTCTTTATATCAAAAAGAGATCGCTAATGATTTGCGTTATTTTTGTTTAGCGATAGTCAGCCATTATCTATAAATAGGAATAACATCTAAGATGTAACTCACCTATTGGTAATACAAAATGATCGTTGTGGTGCTTTGGTATATTTATATATAGCAGTAATTCAACCGATGAAAATGAGCTTTGTTCGTTAAATTACTTGAGTTTTGTACGGTTTTTTTATGTGTTTAGGTGTTTTTTATGTCTTTTTTGTAGTGATTTAGGTGTAAAAAAATCTGATGGTTTTATGAAATAGGTCACTTGTATGATTATATATTTATCAAATAAACAATCTCGATCACTAATTTGAGGTATCGTACTACAAATAGACCCCGTTAAAATGATACGGTTTTGTAACAAATCATTATTACAAAAGGTCAAAAGATGGAACTCAATACTCTGATCGTCGGTATCTACTTCTTATTTCTAATCGCAATTGGTTGGATGTTTAGAAAGTTTACTAGTACAACAAGTGACTACTTCCGCGGGGGCGGTAATATGCTTTGGTGGATGGTAGGTGCGACTGCATTTATGACCCAATTTAGTGCATGGACATTTACAGGAGCTGCAGGTAAAGCCTATAACGACGGTTTTGCCGTTGCGGTTATTTTCATTGCGAATGCCTTTGGTTACTTCATGAATTACGCATATTTTGCACCTAAATTCAGACAACTTCGTGTTGTAACAGTAATTGAAGCCATTCGAATGCGTTTTGGTGCAACTAATGAGCAAGTATTTACTTGGTCTTCAATGCCTAACAGTGTTGTGTCTGCGGGTGTATGGTTAAATGCACTGGCTATTATTGCATCGGGTATTTTTGGTTTCGATATGAACATGACTATCTGGGTTACTGGACTCGTAGTATTAGCAATGTCGGTAACGGGAGGCTCTTGGGCGGTTATTGCTTCGGATTTCATGCAAATGGTTATCATCATGGCGGTAACCGTTACTTGTGCCGTTGTTGCAGTGGTTCAAGCCGGTGGTGTGAGTGAGATTGTGACTAACTTCCCGGTACAGGAAGGTGGTTCTTTCCTTTGGGGCAACAACATTAACTACCTAAGCATCTTTACTATTTGGGCATTTTTCATTTTTGTTAAACAATTTTCTATTACAAATAATATGCTTAATTCATATCGTTACCTTGCAGCAAAAGATTCAAAGAATGCTAAAAAAGCAGCATTGCTTGCTTGTGTGCTAATGATGGGTGGTGTGTTTATCTGGTTTATGCCTTCTTGGTTCATTGCAGGTCAAGGTGTTGATCTAGCAGCGGCTTACCCAGAGGCGGGTAAAAAAGCGGGTGATTTTGCTTACCTATACTTTGTTGAAAAATACATGCCAGCAGGTATGGTTGGTCTATTAGTTGCGGCAATGTTTGCAGCAACCATGTCTTCAATGGATTCAGGTTTAAATCGTAACTCGGGTATTTTCGTTAAAAACTTCTACGAACCAATTATTCGTAAGGGACAAGCATCCGAGAAAGAGCTAGTTACCGTATCTAAGATCTCTTCTGCAGTATTCGGCTTTGCTATTATCCTTATCGCACAATTCATCAACTCACTTAAAGGACTAAGTCTGTTTGATACGATGATGTACGTAGGTGCTTTAATTGGTTTCCCTATGACAATTCCTGCTTTCCTTGGCTTCTTCATTAAGAAGACACCGGATTGGGCTGGTTGGGGGACACTTGTTGTTGGTGGTATTGTTTCTTATGTGGTTGGTTTTGTTATCAATGCAGAAATGGTATCGGCAGCCTTTGGTTTACAAGATATAACAAGTCGTGAATGGTCTGATGTTAAGGTGGCTATTGGTCTAATTGCTCACATCACATTAACTGGCGGCTTCTTCATGCTATCAACGTTGTTCTATAAACCGCTAACAGAAAAGCGTCAAGCCGATGTCGACAAGTTCTTTGGTAATTTATCGACGCCACTGGTCGCTGAATCTGAAGAGCAGAAGCAACTAGATAACAAACAGCGCCAAATGTTAGGTAAGTTAATCGCCGTTGCTGGTGTTGGTATCATGCTTATGGCATTACTGACGAACCCTATGTGGGGACGTTTAGTCTTTATTTTATGTGGTGTGATAGTTGGTGGTGTCGGTGTTCTACTGGTTAAAGCCGTTGATGACAAAGTAGAACAGCAGGTAATTACAGAATAATCTGCTTTTTATAAAAAAGAATATAAAGAACCAATCTTACATTACAGTGTAGGGTTGGTTTTTTTATTTTTACCCTTCAAATAATGATGGTTCGTATTAAAACCATTGCGATTAATACGCAAACCTTAGATTATTTTACATCAATAAATCATACAAAAGTGTTGTTTTTACTATAATTTGTTAGCAATACTTTCATTTATAATCAATTATTAACTGATTGTTATCATCTATTTATTTACTTTTATTTCAGTTTCTTACCGGTTTTTTTTACCGTAATTTACTCCTTTTTTTTCTATTCTCATTGCTATTAATTATAAAATTGTGAATTACATCACTTGTCTGATTATATAAGTTTCAAATTAACAGTTTCTATCACCATTTTGAATTATTGTAGTACAAATGTTTTTATTGCTATCTATAATCAGCTTCAATAAAAACATAATTACAAAAAGGTCAAAAAGATGGAACTTAATACTCTTATCGTAGGTGTCTATTTCTTATTCTTAATTGCAATAGGTTGGATGTTTAGAAAGTTTACAAGTACAACGAGTGACTATTTCCGCGGGGGCGGCAATATGCTGTGGTGGATGGTTGGTGCAACTGCATTTATGACGCAGTTCAGTGCTTGGACATTTACCGGTGCAGCAGGTAAAGCGTTTACTGATGGTTTTGCGGTAGCAATTATTTTTATTGCGAATGCATTTGGTTATTTGATGAACTATTTATACTTTGCGCCTAAATTCCGTCAACTTCGCGTTGTGACGGTAATCGAGGCAATTCGTATGCGTTTTGGTAAAGTGAATGAGCAAGTGTTTACTTGGTCTGGTATGCCAAACAGCCTGATCTCGGCAGGAATATGGTTGAATGGACTTGCCATTATTGCTTCTGGAATTTTTGGTTTTGATATGACTACAACAATTATCTTAACAGGGTTAGTTGTATTGGTTATGTCGGTAACTGGTGGTTCTTGGGCTGTAATCGCCTCTGATTTTATGCAGATGGTTATCATTATGGCAGTAACTGTCACTTGTGCGGTTGTTGCGATTTATCATGGTGGTGGCGTAACAAATATTGTTGAAAATTTCCCAACAGACTCGTTTATTACTGGTGGTAACTTAAACTACCTGAGTATTTTTGGTATTTGGGCTGTATTTATTTTCTTGAAGCAGTTCAGTATCAACAATAACATGTTGAATTCGTACCGTTATCTTGCTGCTAAAGATTCTAACAATGCTCGTAAAGCGGCGTTACTTGCTTGTATTCTAATGTCTATTGGACCGGTTATTTGGTTCATGCCTAGCTGGTTTCTTGCCGGTCAGGGTGTTGATCTTGCTGCTCACTATCCAGAGGCAGGAAGTAAAGCGGCTGATTTTGCATATCTTTACTTTGTTGAAAAATATATGCCGGTTGGTATGGTTGGTTTACTTATTGCAGCAATGTTTGCAGCAACGATGTCATCAATGGATTCAGGGCTTAACCGCAACTCTGGTATTTTTGTTAAAAACTTTTATGAAATCATTCTTCGACCTCAAGCGTCTGAGAAGGAGTTAGTATTAGTGTCGAAAATATCATCAACCGTATTTGGTTTAGTGATTATTTTAGTCGCGTTATTTATTAACTCGCTAAAAGAGCTGAGTTTGTTTGATACCATGATGTATGTAGGTGCATTGATTGGTTTCCCAATGACGATCCCCGCTTTCCTTGGCTTCTTTATCCGCAAAACGCCTGATTGGGCAGGGTGGGGAACCTTAGTGGTTGGTGGTATTGTGTCTTACTTTGTTGGTTTTGTTGTTACGGCAGAGATGGTTCAAAACGTATTTGGATTAAATGAATTAACCAGTCGTGAATGGGCTGACTTAAAAGTTGCGATTGGTCTGATTTCTCATATGATATTTACTGGTGGGTTCTTCTTACTATCAACACTATTCTACAAACCTCTAGCAGCACATCGTGAAAAAGACGTAGATAAGTTCTTTGAAAACCTAGCGACACCATTGGTTTCTGAGAGTGCAGAACAGAAAATATTAGATAATAAACAACGCCGTATGCTTGGTTCATTAATCGCAGTCGCTGGTGTTGGTGTGATGGCAATGTTTACATTACCAAACCCATTATGGGGCCGTATGGTGTTTGTATTCTGTGGCCTTATTGTCTTTAGCGTTGGTTTATTGCTGGTTAAAGCGGTTGATGACAAGCTGGAGAAACAGGTAATTACAGAATAAATTTTCTTTTAAATAAGATATAAAAAAACCAATCGAACAATACGTTCGGTTGGTTTTTATCTATTTATGGCTTATTACTATAATACTAACCCGCTACATACCGAAGAAAGTACTTACGGCTAATCCTAAGAAAATCACAGCAGTAATACGATGAATTAAAGTCAGTGGTAATTTATGGGCAGAAAACTTACCAATTAATACGACTGGCACGTTCGCTAATAGCATGCCTATCGTTGTACCAATAATAACCCAATGTAAAGCATCGGCATTTTGAGCCCCTAAGATCGACGTGGCAATTTGAGTTTTATCTCCAATCTCAGCAATAAAGAAAGCGATAAAACTTGCAATAAATGGACCTCTGCTTGAGATGCTTTCATCTTCGTCTAACTTGTCTGGGATCAGCACCCAGCCAGCCATCGCAACAAAACTTATAATGAGAGCCCACTTTAAGGTTTCAGGTGTTAGATAATCGGCAACAACAACGCCTAAATAAGCGGCTAAAGCATGGTTTAAAATGGTCGCAAAAAAGATGGCGGCAATAATAGGGATTGGTTTTCGGTATCTACTGGCTAGTAGTAAAGAGAGGAGTTGGGTTTTATCACCGATTTCAGCTAGTGCGACGGTGGTTATTGATATTGCTAATACACTCATGACATTACTCACTTGGGCGGGATTATAATTATAAGATCCATAGAAAAACCTCACGCCCACCCAATGGTTCGTGATGTTAATCTAAGGTCTTGCCGAACAAGCTGCTCATGCTTGTCTCGCACACCATGGTGATTTTGCACCAATTATGTTGATGTACGAACTCTCTGTTTATTTTTGATAATTAAAACGAGAAAGCGGGCTACTCCCCAAAGAGTAAGGGCGTTATAGTAGGGGAATAATCACCTAGGTTCAAGTCAAGGTATTGTTAGAAAATGTAAATGTCGTAATTTAATGGATTAATTGCTTATATTTTTACGCATCTATTTAACTCGGTTCGTATTATAATTTGTGTTACACAATCGCTTTATTCATCAGGTATTATGGATCTTATACAGCTCTCTCGTATTAACTTTAAACAACTAACGGCTCTACATGTCATGCTATCAACTCATAGTGTTACGAAAAGTGCTGAGATTTTGTGTATGAGTCCATCAAGCGTGAGTAAAACATTATCTCAATTACGTTCTTTACTTGGTGATGAATTATTTTATCGAGATGGAACTCAGCTCATTCCTTCCCCATTTGCATTAAAAATTGGTTCAACCGTCCATCAAATTCTTAATAATATGAATGGATTACTAAATCAATCGGCTTTTGAACCAATGGCGTTTTCGGGTAAATTCTCCCTTTCTATGCGTGAGAGTACCTTTGAAATATTCTCTTCTATCATTAGTGATATTTTATCGACTCAAGCGCCTAATTCTCGTGTTGAAATTCATTCTAAAGAGCAATTAGGGTTTGATGCTTTATTAAATGGCCAAGTTGATGTCATTTTGTTACCTCACGATAGAAGTCAGCCACCAACGACAGAAAAGCAATTAGTGTGGGAAACCGTACTTGATGATGAGATGGTTTGCTTGATGGGCGTAGGTCACCCGTTAGTTGATAAAGAACTAAGCGTTGAAGACTACTTAGCCTATAAGCATGTTGGTATTTTTGATAAAGAGCTAAATGTGCCTTATTTTGAACAGTGCTTAAGTCAGCAATTTACACCGAGAGAGGTTGTTATTTCAGTGGCTGATTTTGGCAGTGCTGCGATTCTTTGTCATCAAACTGAATTTTTATTTACTTGTTCTAAAAGATGGGCTGAAACGGCAAAGCAAGCTCAAGGATTAGTTATTAAAGCGTTGCCTTTTGATTATGGTCAGGTTGCTTATAGCATGGTTTATAACAAATTAAGTTTGAATGATCAGTCGCTAAATTGGTTATGTGAGCGTATGAAAAAGCCAAATAATGTTACTATCTGATCCTCAACCAACATGAGCATTGTCATTACTATTTTTAGGCGTCATTTATCAAGGTATTTAAATGGATTTCACAAAAGAAAAGATAACAGCTGAGCATTCCCTAGAACGAATTTACCCAAAACAGCTGAATCAAGATGAAAAAAGTCATCAAGATGTATTAGATATTCATTTAGAACGCTATGAATTTGCCTCAACGCAGTTACGTGGAACTCATATTTTAGACATAGCTTGTGGTTGTGGCTATGGCACGGCTTTAATGGCTGAGGCCCATCCCGATAAACAATTTGTGGGTGTTGATGTTGATCCTCTAGCAGTCGAGTACGCGAGAGAGCATTATCAAGCGGATAACTTACGCTATGAATGCGGTAATGGGATGGATTTCCAACTTTTTCTTAGTGGTAACAGATACCAACAGTTTGACACCATTATTAGCTTAGAAACGATTGAGCACGTACCTGAGCCTCAAAAAATGGTAACGCATTTATTAACTCAATTGAGTAAAGAAGGGGTTATGATCGCGTCTGTTCCGACAACACCAACGGTTGATGGTAATCCGCATCATTTACATGATTTCACGGTTGCCTCTTTTTACCGTTTGTTTTCACAATCAAATTATCAAGCGGGTGAAACGTTTGAGCAGATCCAATATTGGGAATTTAAAGGGCTGTTTTCGAAAAAAGAATCGAAAGAAAACCGCTCTCAAGGCGTGGGGCGAAATATCGTAAAACACTATGTTAAAAAGCCAAGTGCGTTGTTCTTTAGAGTGCATTCAATATTAACGAAAGGGCTAAACAATCGTTATCTCACAGCTGTTTTTTCTAAATAAAGAAAATAAATAGCCAACCTCTAGAAGAAGAGGTTGGCTATTTATTATTAGGATTCTTTTATTCTAAATCTTCGCCATTACTAGCGATGACTTTTTTATACCAGTAAAAGGATTTTTTAGGCATTCTATCTAATGAACCATTACCTAAATTATCTCGGTCAACATAGATAAAACCATATCTTTTGCTCATTTCACCCGTCGAAGCCGCGACTAAATCAATGCTTCCCCATGGGGTGTAGCCCATTAATGGAACGCCATCAGAAATTGCATCCTTCATCGCTTTAATATGTTCTTTAAGATAGTTAATGCGATAGTCGTCGTTTATCTCGCCGTTTTCATCAATTGTGTCTACCGCACCTAATCCATTCTCTACTAGGAATAATGGCTTTTGATAACGGTCATACAAAGTATTCATGGTGATACGTAATCCAACAGGGTCAATCACCCAGCCCCAATCACTTGCTTCTAAGTGAGGGTTCTTGATGGATTTAACTACATTGGCTTCACTGGTATTGTTATCGTTCATATCCGCAGAGGCACAACGAGAAGCGTAATAACTGAATGAGATGAAATCGACCGTATTCTTTAAGATCTTACGATCTTCATCAGTGATATCGATAATCACATTTTTATCATCAAAGACCTTTTGAGCATAAGATGGGTAGTAACCACGCGACTGAACATCAATAAAAAACAGGTTTTCTCTGTCTTTTTGCATTGCGGTTAATACGTCTTCTGGTTTGCATGAGTATGGGTAAAAATTCCCCCCGGCTAACATACAACCCACTTGGTTTTGTGGGTTAATGTCATGTGCGATGCGCGTAACTAATGCACTAGCAACTAACTCATGGTGCGCAGCTTGATATTTAACTTGTTCTTTATTTTCTCCTTCTTTGAAAAGAATACCTGCCCCTGAAAATGGGCTGTGCAGTAAGATATTAATTTCGTTGAAAGTAAGCCAATGTTTTACTAATCCATCAAATTCAGTAAAACAGGTTTTTGCATAGCGTTCAAAAAATGAAATCATTTCTCTGCTGCGCCAAGAACCGTATTCTTTGACTAAATGCATAGGAACATCGAAGTGGCAAAGTGTTACTAAAGGTTCAATACCGTACTTTTTACATTCTAAAAAGAGATCACGATAAAAACGAATGCCTTCTTGGTTTGGCTCTAACTCGTCACCTTTAGGGAAAATACGACTCCATGCAATAGAGGTTCTAAATACTTTGAATCCCATTTGGGCAAGTAGAGCGATATCGTCTTTATAGCGATGGTAAAAATCGATGGCTTGGTGGCTAGGGTAATATTCAGATTCATCCAATGAGACATTTTCCAATAAACCTAATTTTGTTGCCATACGATTTTCACCGTAAGGGATCATATCGACCGTGGTTAATCCCTTCCCACCTTCTAAGTGTGCGCCTTCTGCTTGGTTTGCAGCAATAGCTCCGCCCCATAAAAAGTCTTTAGGAAATACATTATTAGACATTTTGTTATCCTTTAAATAGCAAAGTACTAAATAGAATTGGCACTTTGATTTTATGATATAAATTGGTTTATCAGTTACGCGGTTTCAGGTTTTGTATTGATGTTAGCTGGCGTAGTTTCGTTCTGAACTTCTTTCTGCTCAATGTCAGTTTCATCTTCCGGTATATCTTTGAAACCAATAATTAACGTTAGAGCAAAGGAGAGGACGACAGAAAGCACCATTATCCCAAATACCCATACGATACTCATCGGATTATCAACATCGAAAAACTGTACACTGGTGAATAATCCTGGAGCAGCCATTGAATGACTAAATAATCCGGCCATTCCCGCCAAGGCACCACAAATGAACCCACTGATGACACTTGCAATTAATGGCGTCTTCAATCGAACCGCAACACCATAAAGTGCTGGCTCTGAAATGCCCGCTAAGATGGCAGACGCTGCAGCAGCTAATGAAGTTTGGCGTAATTCACTGTTTTTAGTTTTGTAAGCAACCGCAAGTGATGAACCACCAAGAGATAAGTTTGCGCCAATTTCTGATGGCATAACCATACCTTCACGACCTGTTTCTGCTATCGTTTGGATAATTGTCGGTGTAAATACTCGATGCATACCAGTAAGAACAAGCAGAGGCCAAATTGCACCCATAATCGCTACGGCTAACCAACCAAGTGTGTCATGAACGGTATAAACAATTGCTGAGATACCTGTACCAATCCAAATGCCAACAGGGCCAATCACAACAATAGCGATAGGTGCAGCAATAAGGACAATTAACATTGGTTTAAGGAAGTTTTTAGTTACCGCGGGGGTAATACTATCAACCCAACGTTCAATGTAAGAAAGCACCCATGTCATGCATAATACTGGGATAACCGTATAGGTGTATTTTACGGCAAGGACAGGAACGCCAAAGAAGGTTGCTTCGACACCGTTTGCTGCTTGTGCCATTAGGTCGACAAAAGCAGGGTGAACAAGCACGCCCGCAATCGCAATGGCTAATGACATGTTAGTTTTAAATTTAATAGAGGCAGAAGCGGCAACCATAATTGGTAAGAAGAAGAAAGCACCGTCGCCTATGGTATTTAAAATAATAAGGGTTGAATCTGTTTTTTCAAATACTCCAGCCATTAGGAGGATCATGCCTAATAGTTTTACCATTGAGCCTCCGATGATCGCAGGGATCAGTGGAGACATGGTACCAATTAAGGCATCTAAAATTTTTGCACCAATGACTTTTGGTGTCAGCTTTACTTTAGTCGTCTCGATATCTTCTTGACCACTTAAATTACAAAGCGCAGTCACTTCTTTAAATACGTAAGAGACAGTATTGCCAATAATCACTTGGCATTTATCACTGTTATGAACAACACCCATTACGCCTTTTATTGCTTTTAGGGAAGTAACATCAATCAAACTTTCGTCTTTTACAACAAAGCGTAATCGTGTCATACAGTGAGTTACTGCGATAACGTTGTGTGAACCACCGAGTTTTTCAACGACGGATTGTGCAGTAGCGCCATAATTCTTTGACATGCTTAACTCCAAGTTTACTTTCCATGTGTGAGAACAGACGAACGAATCATTGATTAAATAACCAACAGAGTACTCATCGCTCGCCTTGTTATTGTTTTGTTTTTGTCAGAATTTAATTATTTACGTCTTTTACTAGCTGAGTTAAACCTTTCCAATCACCGTTGTTGATCATGGCATTTGGCACCATCCATGTTCCACCACAAGCGACAACAGAGGGTAAAGCAAGATAATCAGAAACATTCGTTGGACTAATGCCGCCGGTTGGCATAAAGCTGACAGGATAAACTGCAGATAAAGCTTTTAGCATCGATAGGCCACCAGAAGGTTCCGCAGGAAAGAATTTGACGGTTTTTAATCCTAAAGACATTGCTTGTTCAACTAAGCTTGGATTATTAACTCCTGGGATAATAGGAATGTTTTTCTCTTGGCAGTAAGTCACCGTGGTTGGGTTCAAACCTGGACTGACAATGAAATCAGCACCCGCATCGATAGCGTCATCAACTTGTTGGGTTGTTAATACTGTACCGGCACCAATCAACAGTGTTGGGTATGCTTCTCTCATTAAACGAATAGATTCAACAGCAGCCTCGGTTCTGAAGGTTATTTCAGCACAAGGTAATCCATTTTCTATAAGCACTTTAGCAAGTGGTACCGCATTATTTTTATCTTCAATTGCGATAACTGGAACGATTTTGATTTCTTTTAATTGCTGTTCGATGGTTTGCATTTTTTATTCCTTAATTGGTCGAAGCTTGAAGAAAATAGTTTCACAAACCTCTAAGTTACGGGTAACATGTTACCAATAACATTTAGGAAATAAACTAAATTCTTCACGATGTTTGAAAAGTGAGATCTAGCTCAAAAAAACTTAGGGAGTAAAAATGTCAGGAAAAAGCATCATTATTATGGGTGTCTCAGGCTGTGGTAAAAGCACGATTGGTGAATTGCTGGCAACACGAATTTCAGCGAAATTTATCGATGGGGATGACTTACACCCAAAAGCGAATATTTTAAAAATGTCACGTGGTGAGCCATTGAGCGATGAAGATCGCTTGCCTTGGTTGGAGCGAGTACGTGATGCGGCATTTAGCATTGAAAGTAAAAACGAAACAGGTGTAATTGTTTGCTCATCATTGAAAAAAAGCTATCGCGATAAAATCCGAGAAGGGAATAAAAACGTCAGTTTTGTTTTTCTGGATGGAAGTATTGAACTTATCTTATACAGAATGTCTTTTCGCTCTGGTCATTTCATGAAAGAGAATATGGTGAAAAGTCAGTTTGATATTTTAGAGAGACCTGAGAGTGAAAAAAACGTTATTACCATAAATATTGATGCGACGCTGAATGACATTATTGAAAAAACAGTTTTAGAATTAGAAAGCCTTTCTCGCTTTAGCAACCTAGGTAATACACAACAAAATAAGGTAGTAGCATGACTCACTCAACCATCTTAGCGGTAACGAAACGAATCCAAGAACGAAGTGTTGATAGTCGTCAGGCTTTTTTGAATAAAATTGAAGAACAAGAAAAGGCGGGTAAAGGTCGAGCTCAAATGTCTTGTGGTAATTTAGCACATGCAGTTGCTTCTTCTTGTTCTAGTGAAAAGTCGACGATATTGAATTTAACACACGCAAACGTTGCGATTATTACTGCATACAACGACATGCTAAGTGCACATCAAACATATAAAGACTATCCTGATCAAATTAAATCAACACTAAATGAGCACGGTCATACCGCACAAATCGCGGGTGGCGTTCCTGCTATGTGCGATGGTGTAACTCAAGGTCAAGCAGGCATGGATATGTCTCTTTTCTCTCGTGATTTAATTGCTCAATCTACCGCGTTTTCGTTAAGCCATAATGTATTTGATGCGACATTACTGCTTGGGATTTGTGACAAGATAGCCCCAGGACAGTTAATGGGGGCACTAAGTTATGCTCATTTACCGACGGCATTTATTCCTGCAGGACCAATGTCTACTGGTATCACCAATGAAGAAAAAGTCGATGTTCGACAAAAATTTGTAGCGGGCAAAGTCGGGCAAGATGCGTTGCAGCAAATGGAATGTAATGCTTATCACTCTTCTGGAACTTGTACTTTTTATGGAACCGCAAATACAAATCAGCTTGTATTTGAAGCGATGGGGCTAATGTTGTCAGGTTCTGCTTTTGTTCATCCAGAATCGCCACTTCGTGCGGCATTAACTGATTATGCATCAGTACGTTTGGCATCAATGACTGCTGATACCCCATCGTATAGACCGTTAAAAAAAGTGTTTACAGAGAAGAGTTTAGTGAATGGCTTAATTGCATTATTAGCCTCTGGTGGCAGTACAAATCACAGCATTCATATGATTGCCATCGCTCGTGCAGCAGGTTTTATTTTAACGTGGGAAGATTTAAGCAACTTGTCTGATATTGTTCCACTTTTAGTGAAGGTTTATCCAAACGGGCCAGCTGATATTAATGAATTTCAAGTCGCTGGCGGTGTTCCTGCACTAATGAAGCGTCTGCATGAAAGTGAATTATTGCACACTGATGTGACTCCTGCTTTTGGTGATTTCAATCAACAGTTAATGACACCGACGTTAGTTGATGGGCAGCTCGAATGGATGGATGTCACGGGCAGTGCAAACCCTGCTGTGATTGCATCAAGTGGTACACAATTTCAATCTACTGGTGGAACAAAAGTGCTACACGGCAATTTAGGTAGCGCAGTGATTAAAGTGTCTGCTGTGGCAAAAGAATACCGATTTATAGAAGCGCCAGCGAAAGTATTTACTTCACAACATGATGTGGAGGCAGCGTACAAAAAAGGCCTGTTAAATCAAGATTGTATTATTGTCGTGACCCACAATGGACCCGCAGCGAATGGAATGCCTGAGCTACATAAGCTAATGCCTATTTTGGGAAATATTCAGAAAGACGGTTATAAAGTTGCCTTGGTTACTGATGGTCGATTATCTGGCGCGTCAGGCAAAATTCCAGCGGCTATCCATATTTCTCCTGAAGCCCTACGTGGTGGTGTGATTGGACTGATTCAAGAAGGAGATATTGTTCGTCTTGACAGTGAAAATGGAAAGTTAGATTTATTAACCTCGTATGATGGGCGTCAACCTATGGTCATTGATACGGAAAAAGAGCAGGTCACGTGGGGACGAGATATATTCAAAATTATGCGAGACAATGTTTCGAGTGCAGAAGAAGGCGCTTCATTCTTGTATTAATAGATTGGCTTAATATCTAAGGAGCAGGAATAAAGCGCAATAGAGAAAGCTGAAATTACAAGCTTTCTCCTTGTGTAATCGTAAAGCCCAGATCAAACACTTTTTGTTCTGGGCTTTTTCCTGCCAGAGAATCTAGCAGTAATTGTGCACTTTTCTCTCCAATAGCATATAAAGGCGTATCTACGCTGGTTAGTTTTGGTGACATTGCTTGGCCTATGTCTAATGAGTTATATCCAACGATACTAATTTGTTGTGGTACTGGGATTTTTCTTTCTTGGCAAGCCATGATTGTTCCGATAGCAATATCGTCATTAGTACAGAAGATCCCATCTACAGTAGGGTGTATGTTTAATGTTTGTTCAAGAAGTTTTTGACCTAAGGTAAAGCTTGAGTGAGCTTCGGTTAGGATGTGGATTGGCTCAAATCCAGCTTCTGTAATCGCTTTATCGTAACCATTCATACGTAGTTGTGTTCGGGTATCCAGTCGGGCACCAAAGTAGACGATGTGTTTTTTCCCTTTATTGAGCATAGATTTAATGACAGTATAAGCCGCTAATTCGTGATCTAATCCGACAGCAATATCAATTGGGTTTTCAGGTAACTCCATCGCTTCGATAATTGGTATGCCAGCGGTTTTTATCATTTGTAATGTACGCGGAGTATGCTCTGAACTGGTTAAAATAAGTCCATCTACCTGATAAGAAAGTAGGGCCGCTATCTTGTTTTCTTCAATATCTTTGCTGTAACTAAAGTGGGCAATTAAGGTTTCATAACCACAAGCATTGGTTACCGCTTCAATACCTTGTGTAAAATTAGCAAATACTTGGTTTGATAAAGAAGGTAGCAATACACCAATCGCTTTACTTGAGGCTTTTGAAAGCATTGCTGGGGCACGGTTTTGAATGTATCCAAGCTCTTCAACAACGGCTCTTATTTTGACTCGCGTTGGCTCTGCAACTGAACTAGGATCTCGCATATAGCGGCTGACCGTCATTTTGGTGATGCCGATTCTGTCTGCAATATCTTGTAAAGTTGGGCGTGATTTTCTAATCTCAGTAGTCATAATAAGCCTTAGTTAATGTTACAGTAACATTATAGCTGAGGCTTTCTTTATGAATCAATGCTTTGTTTGGGTAATAGATTATTGGCGTGATGATGAATTGTTTTTTAAACAAAAAAGGTTCTGCATAATTAGTGACAGAACCTATTTTGAATCGATTAACGCTTATTTAATATATTGAGGCATATAAAGTAAGAACTTCTTATATATTTCATCTTGATAAGCTTTTTTATTGTCATTTGTTTCTAAACCTTGTAATAGTTTAGTGAGTAGCTCTGATTGTTCTTTTGACCTGATTTTCTCTGGAATAGCAGCCAATAGTGGCGCAAGATTATCTGGCGTTACCCCTTCAACAGAAGAGTTATATATCCACTCGTTTCCATTCGCCGCAGGGATTAAGAAATCAATTCCTTTTATTAATGTGGCGTTGTTTTTACTCTCATACTCCCACATAGAAAGGCCTACTTTTTCTGCAATAATTGCAGTGCTAGTAATCGCTTCTAAGTTAAATGTACTATAAAAATAAGAACGTGTACGTTCAAGTTCATGAGGTTGAGCGCCCATTGAATCAAATTGCTGTGAGAATATAATCTCAGCGTTTTTAACGGCTTGCTTAGTTTGCTTTGTATCGCCTAAGTAATAAGAAACGGCAGCAACTTGATATTCATACCATGAGCCATGATTGTTGGTTTGCTTTGCGCCTTCTTTTCCAAGATCACTCGTGGTTAACCAAGCTAAATATTGTGTTAACCAAACATTCATTTTTGTATCGTCTTCTTCAGACCAATATTTAGAATCAGAGAACATTGTGATGGCATCTAAGACTCGTTGGGGGATGATACGACCATCTAAAATACCTGAGCGACGACCTTTATTGTTTCCCGGAACGCTTTGAGCGAACTCTAAATTAGGATTCATTAATGTGTTTTCATCTAAAAACCAAGTACGAATTAGACTGACGCCTTTCTTTGCATATTGATCCTCACCTGAAAAATAATAAGCGAGAGCTAGTGCTTGTATACTTTTAGTTGTTAATTCGATTCTTTGTTTATCGACATCGTTATTTTGAGTGCTTGGATTTGTTTGTCCATCTTTTCTAATCCATGGCAGTTCGTCTGATTTTGATTCATCGGGCCACCAATAGCGACTGATACTTAAATAGTCATGCTTATCACCTGTTGGAGGGGATATTTTTTTGTCCATGACAGTTGGATTTTGAAGTGTTAATAATGAATCTGCAAGTGTGAGTAATTGATTGTAAGCAAGTGTACTTTCTGCATGAGCCGTTTTATTGTTAAGTGCCTCTTTTGCGTTGCTTAATGATTCTTCGTCAAAGTTAACAAATGATTGGGCAAGAAGGTTTGCTGAAAATAAAACTGGACACAGGGTTACTAAGAGTTTTGTTTGGAGTTTCATTTAATATCCTTAAGTTAAATTCTTCGAAATAATCTTATTTTAATATTGTATTATTTAATGTGATTGGCTTCTAATTAGAGATTAAATGTTGCTCAATAGCAGGGTAGTTTTCTTAGCTATGGTAGAAGTTGGAATCGAGATCTAATTTATGCGAACTATATTATAAAAGAACAGCTTTAATTTTATCACCACCACTGAGGCTTTCTTTATGAATCAATGGTTTGTTTAGGTATAAACCGATGGGGTGATAACTGGTCGCCCCAATTTAGTAATTAACTTGGCCTCAAATTCTTCCATTTGTACTTTGCTGCATTTATCCCATGCCAAGGCTTCACCAATTACACCATGATGTTGAAAAGCATTTAAGCGGATAGTTACGTGCTCTGGCAGTGTTTTTAAATATTCACTAACAGCATCGATCTCACTCAATAAATCGGTTTTATTCGGAATATACAATAAACGAACTTCGTGTAATTTTCCGTATTGAGCCAATAAATTAATAGAGTGCAATACTCGGTGGTTTTCTCTGCCGACCAACCATAAATGTGTGTCATTTTGCCATGCTTTTAAATCAATCATTGTGCCATCAAGATAAGGTAAAACTTTGTTCCATCCTTGCTCTGATAAACTGCCATTGCTGTCAATAAAACAGGTAAGGTGACCTAATGATTCTTCTGATTTTATAGCTTTAAAGTATTCAATAATAAACGGCAATTGTAGAGTTGCTTCACCACCCGAAATAGTAACGCCACTTAAAAATGGAGCGTATTTTTTCGTGAGTTCGAGCAGCTTTTCTACCGAATATGTCGTTATTTTTGGATTTGATTTACTTGGACAGACATCAATGCATTTATCACATTGAGTACACAGCGCTTCATTCCAAATTACTTTTCTACTTGGTGAATCATCAAAGGTTAATGCCCCTGTCGGACAAGGCTCAACGCAATCACCACAATGATCACAGTGATTAATGGTATGAGGGTTATGACAAGTAATACAATCGTAATTACAGCCTTGTAGAAAGATCACAAGGCGGTTGCCAGGGCCATCAACACAAGAAAAGGTCAGCACTTTGCTGACCATTCCTGTTTTATCATAGTTGATGGTATCGCTGCTTAATGGGGAAGCGTTTACCATAATATGAACTATTCTGCGTACGTTGGGGTAATTTCTAGCGCGGCAACACGAGGTTTACGTTCTAAAATACCCGTATTTTTAGCCGCTTCAGCTCCTAAGAATGTCGTATTTGTACGAGAACCTTCATCGTCAAATTTTGCAATGTCAGACAGTTTGATCATGTAACCTGTAACTCGTACCAAATCGTTTGACGCAACGTTTGCTGTAAATTCACGGTAGCCAGATTGAAGCGCCCCTTTTGCTAAATTAAACATCGCTTCTGGGTTTGATTTAACGGTTTCATCAATCGTTAAAATATCACTGATACCTGACGTATAGTATTGATGATGCCCAGCAGTTGCTTGCACATAAGAGACTGGATCAGGTTCTGTGCCGTAAGGAATACGAACACCAGGAGTTACATCAAGATCTAAACTGATCCCACCTTGAGCATGAAGCAATGCTTTTTTGTGATAGCCGTATTTAACATCAGTTGCTGCCACAATTTCAGAAAGCTGTTTTGAAATGGCATGACCTAACAGATTTGCAACGTCATCATGACCGTATTTTGCATTAATACCGTCTCTTTCCAGCAAAATATTAACCGCTTCAGCCATACCGTAAATACCGAACATTGGTGCAAATCGGTCTTCATTAATTAGACCTTCTTTTGTTAGGAAGCCTTCAAAGAAGTTAGATTTTTCATGTAAGAACTCGCTGCGAGTGTCCATTAAACCAAACATTACTTTGCAGTAATATGGTAGAACGTTCTCAATAAAATCGGCTTTATTTTGTGCTTTTTTAGCCGCTTCTTTTAAGTTCATACGAACTAATGTGTTTGACCCACCAGCAAGCGGCAGAGAGTTGTAGCAACTAACAATACCAAAGCCTGTATTGTTATACGCTTTTGCGTGAACAGGGTAGTTAGCAATGTGCGGTTTGCTGCATTCACAAATGTTTGATGCCGCTTGGCGAAGTAAATCGTCTGGTGTAACGTCAGCATCATACATAAAGGTTAGATTAGGTGCGATTTGTTTTAATTCAGCATCAACACGCAAGATAGTACGGCAAATGATGTTATCTGTTGGACCAATATTTACATGCATAAATGCATCAGGAAGGGTGCGATCAAGCATGATCCAGAAACGTTTTAGTTTTTGGTAAATATCTTCATCACTAAGAGATCCAACAAAAGGCATAAGCACTGTATCAAGTTGGCCAAGGTAAACAGGGATAGAAGTAACCGAAGGAACGTGATGATAAATAATAGTCAGTAAATTTAATGCATCATCAAAGTCTTCAGCTGGGCTCAACTCTAGGAATTCAGAACCTTGAGTTAAAAACTTAGCATAATCTGGTAATACATAGCGTGGTTTAAATGGTGCATGACCTTCAAACATGTCACATAACACGCCATCTTTTAAAGCTTGTTGAGTTTCTGAGTCAATCTCCATATAAGGCAAGCTTGCTTCTGCCTCTAATGCTAAATACTGAGATTTTTGTTTTGGAGATAAGTTGGCATCGGTAATGATGCTATAGAAGCGTTCTTGACTCATGATAAAACCCTTTTAATTAGTATGGGTTTATTATGAGTTAAGAATATAATTTCAGTTAGTGAAATTAATTCAATGATACTTTTCTTTTTTGGAAATGCTTATTTCATGTAATGAGCTGGAGTTTCTCCTGTGTGTTGTTTAAAGAAATGAATAAACGCACTGTCACTAGAAAACTCTAATGCGTGGGCGACGGATGAAACACTCTTTTTTTCTGACAATTGTTCAATCGCAGTGAGCAGTCGCCATTGCTGACGCCACGCTTGGTAAGGCATCCCTGTTTCTTTAATGAATAATCTAGTAATGGTTTTGCTGCTTGCCCCAATATGCTTTGCCATTTCATTCAATGGTTGAGGTAACAGTGTTCCTTGTTTTACTTTTTCTAACCACAATGCTAATCGTTTATCTTTGGGTAAAGGCAGAGTGAGTTCATTCTTTTCTGCGTGAAAAAGTTCTTCGCAACATAATGCCAATGTGTTTTTTTGCTCTTCGCTGGGTTTATCCCAATCCCAAAAGGCCATTCGTTCAATCAATTCCTTTAATAATGGTGTGACACTAAAAATACTCAGTTCTGTTGGTAAATTATCGATAGCGCGAGGATCAAAATAAAGAGAACGATAGGCAACGACATTGGTCATGGTAGCGCAATGTTCAATCCCCGCAGGAATCCAAGCGACTTTGGTTGGCGGTAATACACAATGCAGCCCGTCGAGCGTAATACTCATGCAACCATGCGGGGCAAACAACAATTGTGCACGGTTGTGGATATGCATGCCTGAATCATGTCTGCCGACTTGGGCGGCAATACCAACAAAGGGATAAGGCATATCATCAACATAAAAAGGAGTGTTGTCATCGATCAGCATGGTTTGTCCTTATTTTGATGTTTATTGTTCTATTGTTGATATTTGAACACAAATGAAGTCCATATACTTCTCTTATTCCAATTTTAGAAGAGAAGTGTATGAATAAAAAACCTCACATGGGATTACTCATCATGCTATTGATGTTCCCTCAAATTGTTGAAACTATTTACAGCCCAGTATTACCTCACCTCGTCGATTATTTTGGCGTATCAATGGCAAGCGCCAGTCAAACCTTGTCTATTTATTTTATGGCTTTTGCTGTGGGTGTAGTTTTCTGGGGACGAGTCTCTGATGTGATTGGACGCCGCAAAGCGATGCTATGTGGTTTGCTGATTTATGCTATTGGTTGCCTGCTGGCCATTATTGCTGTTGATTTTAATATTGTGCTAATTGCACGCATTGTCTCGGCTTTTGGCGCGGCAGTTGGGTCTGTTATCGGCCAGACAATATTGCGTGATAGTTATGAAGGTAAGGAGTTAGGAAGAGTATTTTCAGTAGCGGTTGTTGCTGTATCTATTAGCCCTGTTGTGGGTTTAATGTTGGGTGGATTTATTGCTGAGTATTTCGGGCATTTGATTGTATTTAGCTTGTTATTTGTTATGGCTATTATGCTCTTAGCTGTGTCTGCAGTGTCATTGCCAGAAACAAAGCCTAGTCATCTTGAAACAGTTCGTTTTATGAGTATTTTTAAGGCAATGCTTAAAGATGGTGCTATTTGGAAAAGTGCGATTTTGGTTGCTTGCTTTAATGTCATGATGTTTAGCTACTACTCTTTAGCTCCATTTATGTTTAATCAGCTTGGATTAAGCTCAATGGAATTTGGTTACAGTGGTGTGGTGTTAGCTGTGGCTTCTATTTTTGGTAGCACATTGAATAAACGATTGTTAGAAAAAGAGTGGGGATCGCAACGATTAATTCAGATGGCAGTTGTGTTTAGCATGATTGGTTCGGCTCAGGTGTATTTGTATCAAGGTAGCCTTTGGTTTTTGCTCGGAATGGCAAGTGTGGTCGCTGGGTTTGGTATGGCTATTCCTAATATATTTAGCACGGCACTCGTTAGTTATAAACACCAAGTAGGAACCGCAGGCGCAGTATTAGGCCTGTTGTATTATTGCTTAATTGGCGGTGGATTGGGCCTTGCAGGTGTCGTTGGAGATTTAGGGTTAGTACTAATAGCAATGTCTTTATTGGCTGGAACCATCTTGATATCTAGAGAATAAAGGGGTTATGAATAAAAAGAGAGGTATTAATCGCCTCTCTTTTTTATTGATTTGGCTATGTTATTTTGCCAGTTCGTAGTTTTCTTTCATTTCTTCTGGTGCAATGCCGTATTCATAATCAGCAAGGTAACCGTCTTTGTAAACGGTCATTCCTTTATCGTCCCAGCTCACTTTAATGGTCGCCGTTTTACCATCTTCACTGCCCATCAGTGTTAGCATTTCATCATCAATCTTAACGGCTTTGATGGTTTTAATACGCTTAAATGACGCGAACTCTGTTGAGGTCGGAAGAATACCATAAGTGCCTTTCCATACATCTTGAGGTACTAACCATTCATTATAGACATCATCGACAACTGCGGTTGGCATTCTAGCGACAACAACCTCTTTGATCATCGTATTGCTTGTTTCTAGGTGGTAACCGCCTTTGCCATCAGAAACGTACGTTGGAAACTCTTTTCCTAGTTCGGCTTCTTTTGGTAATCGACCTAGCGTTGGTGAGCTTTTTACAAACAGCTGAGCAGATTCAAATTTCGTCATGATCTCTGGGATCTTTTGAAATTCAACAGGGGCAGAAAAAGCAGAAAAAGAAGCAAAGAGAGCAGAAATAACTAATGTGTTAACGCTGAATTTCATTATGGACTCAATTATCAATAAGGTTGATGTTTGCGGCAATATAGCGTATTCGGTGTTAATTAACAGAGAGCTTGTTAACAAAATCACAATAAAAGCCCTTATTACTGAAGTAATAAGGGCTTTGTTTATTTAGCCAATAGACGTTGCTATTTTTATGTTAATTAGGTCGTGTTACTAATATGAATGTTCGCCTAATACTTTTCCGTTTACGGTCTTACCGTAGTAGCCTTGGTGGTTATGGTACTTTTCTTGGTTTGCTTTTAAATCCCCTTTGTAACGAGGATCTTGAGGGCGTTCATGACTGTTCATGAAGGCAGCAACATCCCATGCTTCTTGTTTGGTGATCTGAATACTTTTTCCAAGTGGCATGTTTTCATAGATAAAGAAGGCGGCAGTATTTACACGGTGCATGCCTGCGCCCCAGTTAAATGAGTCTTTACCCCATAGTGGTGGGAAAGATTGCACGCCGTGATCTCTAATGCCTTCGCCATTAGCACCATGACAGCTTGCACACGTAGTGTTGTAAACAATCTCGCCACGCTCAATAGAAGGCGCTTGCTCTGGTTTGTCTAGTTTTGGGAAACTACGACCAGCTAATTTACCTCGTTTTCCTGCGGGTAAATCTTTCATCATTTCAGCAGGTAAGATGAATGTTTCATCATTACCACCAAGCTGAACTGCGGTATCGGATAATTCAGGGATAGGGGTATCTTGCATTCCATATTTGTCTAATAACCCCCCCATGGCTAACCAGTAGGAATACGCACTTAATGCGACTAATTCAGGTGAGTCTGTTGGCGGAGCGGTCCCGTTCATGGAATAAGTGAAACAGCCTTGAATACGTTCAGCGTAGGTGTTTACTTTGTCATTTTTCGAGCGGTAAGCAGGGTAGGCCATGAATGCTCCCCAAAGAGGGGCCGAATCGGCTTTCATCCCGGCTTGCATATGGCAGTTTACGCAATTCTGTTGGTTATTAACGTATTTGCCTTGCAAGGTTTGCGTGTTTACAAATAGAGAATAACCTTGTTTAACTTTGTCACCAAAAGGGGTGTTCGGAATTGTACTGAAATCACGTGGGACTAAGTGATCAGACTTTTCTGTTTTTGGATGGGCCGGTAATTCAGCTTGTTTGTCTGGTAAATCGGTATTTGCTAAAACGTTATTTGATAATAACGTTGCAGCTGCCAGAGTGATTAGGTATTTTTTCATTGTCATCATCCTTATTTCACGTTGGCAAAGTATTGAGATAATTGCGAGATCTCAGTATCTGTGAGTTGTCGTGCGATACTGCCCATCACGTCATTGTGATCACCTGAGCGAGTTTTGTTTTTCCATGCTTTTAATTGTTCTTCCAGATAATCAGGATGTTGATTTGCTAAGCGAGGAAAATCTTGTACCCCAATGCCACTGGCACCGTGACAAGTAGAGCAGGCTGGAATATTACGATTCCAATCGCCTTGGTAAACGAGCTTACGAGCAGGGTCTTCGATAATGGCATGGTCGCCGCGGTGTTCTGGATTTTTAATTTCAGGAGCAGACAAAGAAGCGAAGTAATTAATGGCTTCGGCTTTCTTTTTTGGATCAGAAATGAGGCTAGCCATTGGTGTCATCAGAGGGTCGCTACGCTCGCCTGCAATGAATAAATCGATTTGACGAGTAAGGTATTCCGCGTTTTTCCCTGCAATCATAGGGGCCATGTTGGGTAAGCCCATGCCGGTGGGCATATGGCAACTGGTACATACGGTTGCTGCGGGTGGTATTGGTGCTGCAAAGGCTGAGCTGATGGATAGAAGCAAAACCCCTAACCCCATGCTGCCTTGAACTATTCTGGTTAATGACATATTTGCTCCACAAAAATCACTTTATTTTTTAGGGATATTTTCTTTTTATTATCAATATTATTTATAGTCTTGGGTATTGTGGTTTTCCACATTTATTATGCAGCGTGTGATATGAAAGGACTTATTGTTTTCATAGGATGGAAGAATGACTGGTGCGCAGAGCACACCAGTCATCTCAATTTAGGCGAATTGCTCGCTTAAACTGATTTTAGCAGGGAGTGCTTGTCTTGCTGCTGCGCCAACCACCCAATCAAGCAAAACGCCTTTGCCTTCACGAGTAGGGTCTATCAAGCCAATGTCATTAATATTTACGCCATCGTTTGATTTCATTTTCACGGGTTGCTGAGTATCGCCAATCCAATGGGCGCGTTCACCTAGCTCTGTATGACCAAAGCCATGTTCAAAGCCTAATGTGCCACGTTGAATACCATCAACTAACATCGCCAACGCTTTGGTTGAGCTGCTTGGCGTTGTTATTGTGAATACATCACCGGTTTTAACGCCGAGTTTTTTTGCGTCTGTCGGATGAATATAAACAGGGTTTACGCCTTTAATTGAATTCAAGCGAGGAGATAAGTTAGACACCGCGCTGTGAATGTTCGATTTAAAGTTAGTTAACGTAAATGGCCATTCTGATTTTGGGTATTTATCACTTAACGGTGTGCCATCAGCGAGCTTTTGTGGATACCACGTAGGGCAACCACTGTATTGCTCACCTGTCATGGTGTTGCGAGAGGTGCCGAGTGTCTCATTCCAAATCGCTAATGGTTTTTTCCATTTGTATTTCATTTCATCGTTTTTGTACGCTTCTGTGGCGTCTTCAAAACGCCCACCACGAGCGAAAATATAGGCTACTTTGCCTAATTCTTCTGGCGATAAAACTCGTTGCATGTCTGGTAGTAATCGTTCTAACCCTGACAATACCATGTCTTCTGCGGTGGCGGTTGGTACGCCATTAGCCACATAAGCAAGGTTAGCGGCTGAGCGTAAATAGAAATCTTCCGCACAATGAATGGCATGCCAGTTGCCGTTTGCATCTGAAATCGCGTTATCCCCAAAGCCACCAAGCCCCATTTGTTTTGCGATATCAATAACGAAGTTTTCAAGATTGATAGTGCGACCATCAGCCGTTTTTTCGGTTAATGGTTTAACAATAGGCCAGCGAGCTGTGACGGCTTTTGTTGGAACTCCATGCCACGGTGTTGCCATTCCCCAGCTTTCATAAGTCACGGTGTCGGGTACTAAATAATCAGATAGAGCGGTGGTTTCGTTAATGAACGCATCAACAGAGACAATCAATCCTAATTGTTTTGGATCTTTGATTTTATCGCTTAATAAATTATCTAACCCAGGAACGCCATAAAGCGGGTTTGCCATGTGGTTTATCCACACTTTTGCACGGTATGGATAACCATCAATCGCCGCCGATAAATGTTCAGTTAGTAATGGCGAAGAAATAGGGTACCAAGGTGAGCGAGTTGGGTAAGGCGATTGACCTGCCGCCATTTTACGTTTGTATTCACTGGTTTTCTGGTATGGGAATTTACTGCGAGATAAGAAAACACCTTGTGGTTTCACTTTGCCTGAGAATGTCGCAAAGTTATAACGTGGGCCTTCCGCCGACGTAGGATAACCGCCTGCTTTTGCCATCGTCCCGCCTTTTAAGTTGATGTTACCGATAAGGGCATTCAACATCAAAATAGTGTAAGCGTTATAAAAGCCATTACTGTGCATGTTACCGCCGTGGGTATCGACAACCGCTTTGGTTCCATGACTGGTAAATTTGGTGGCTAATGCAATGATCTCATCTTCTGAGATCCCACATTGCTCACTGTAGAACGCCAAGTCATATTTAAACGCTTCTTCTTTTAAGCGTTGTAATGATGACTTAACGGTGACGGTGCCAGTGATGGTTTCTACTTGTTGGCTTACAAATAACATCGCTGGTTGGTTCTGTGTATTGATGGCTAACTGCTTCGTTTCTGCATCAATAATTACATAAGGATCACTGTCAGATAGCGCTTCGCCTTCATACGCTAATCCCATTTCAGACGCACGTAAGAACGCGCCATTTCTAGGGTGAGATTCATCGCTAATAACAAGGTGAGTAGCATTACACCAATGAGCAGTGCCTGCACTTTTCATTGCATTTACACTTGGTTGCGCTAAGAAGGTGTGATTGTAACGCTCGTTAGTGATGATCCATTGGATCATACCGAGTATTAAAGCGGAATCCGTGCCAGAGTTAATTGGCATCCAACGGTTGTTATCGCCCGCCGCTAGGCTTGATGAACCAGCCGGTAAGCTTGGTGTGATAATCGTGTATTCAAAATTACCACGAATACGAGCAGCGGCCAATTGACGAGCCTGACGTTTAAATGGATTACCGGCTTGGGCTGGTGACATACCAATAAAGATTGCAAATTCGGTGTGTTCTAAATCCGGTTTTACGTGAGCGAACTTGTCGAGATCATTCATTAATGCGCCAGAGCCTGCGCGGAAAGCATAACCACAATATGCACCATGATGACCAAAGTTACGTGTGCCATAACTGTTAAAAGCAAAGCGTTTTAAAATATCATCACGACCTTCGTTACCTGCGTTGGTCACTAACAGTTGATTGGCCTTTGGGCCGTATTCTGGGTTATTAGGATCTACGGGGGTTTTTAGATCGCGAATGGCACGTAACCCTTCGACATGACCTTCACCAAATAAATCGCCCCCTTCAATCACTTCTTCAAGTAATTGTTCATAGCTGATGGGTACCCATTTTCCTTCGCCACGTTTACCGACACGTTTTAATGGTTGAGTAATACGATACGGACTGTTGCGAATTTCCATCATGCCATTACCACGGGCACACGCCGTTGAACGACCTGCAATGCCCGTTTCTCCGGCTAAGCCAATGTACGCGTCTTTTACCGATGTATTGAATGGGATTTGCTGCTCGTGTGATAACGGATGATACGGATTGCCAGAGATACGTAAGATCTTATCGCTGTCATTATCAATACGAACGCGTAGGCCACATAATGTCCAACAACCAAAACACATTGAAGGGGCAACACGTTGCTTTGGATTCGGGATAAATTTCCCTTCTTCTGTCACCGTGTATTCTGGTTCTAATGAATTACCATGATGAATGTGGTTGGTTTTCTTACCTGCGGTGCCTTCAATCACCCCATGAGCCATGTGTTTCGCTGTTGTTGCATAGCCTGCTGCAAAAGCACCAACACCACCAACAGCAAGGCCTGATTTTAAAAACTGACGACGTTTGTTATCCATGTTCAATTCCTTACTTGGTTGATTTTGTTGTGTTGATGAGTTCAGATGCCGCAAGCGCTAATGCCATCCATAAGCCAAACATACCAATAATGCCCAGTAGCCCAGAGCCGCCCAGTGGCAGTTCGTATGGGTAAGCACCCACATCAAATTTTGGTATGGTTTGCACATCCATCATGGTGACCCAACGTAAATAAAAGCTCGCACACAAGGTCGTTAATGCAATCACCGCGAAACTCAGTCGATGCAGTTTTTTGATGTTTTGAGCCACAATAAAACAAAGGACAAAGCTTATGCTGACAATGCTTAATCGAGTGATCCAATCGCTATTTTCGTACAATGAAAAGTACGGATTATTTGAAGCCCAAAGCGGCATGAGAATAAAAGCGAGCAGTGAGCTTAATGTCATCACGCGTTTGATGAGAGATAAGTCCCCACTTTTAATTATTTCGTTATTCTCAGAAGGGAACAGCCACAATAAAATTGCAGAGAAACCAATCGCACCTAAGAAAGCGGTGATAAACCAAAGCAGAGGAGAAGCGGCTTGATTCCATAATGGACGGCTTTCTACAATCGCAATCTCAGCGCCTGTATAAAGCGCGATGCTTAACCCAGATAAAACCGTGATCGCTGCGACGATTTTCATTTGTACGGTACTTATTTTCCAATCACCTAGTGTTAGTAAGCCCACTAATTTTGCGATTGAATTGGTGCTGTTTTTCAATTGGGCAATATCATCACGTAAATAGAGCCATGCTGTGAGTACCGCTAGCCCTGAGAAAAGAGGCAAGAATAACGATCCAAGAGACATCCAAGACCAAGGCGTAAGATGGAAAAAGAAATGCCAAGCGCGACCTGGTTGATGCAAATCACCGGTTAACGCTAACGGACCAACAATCGCGCCAATCGCAAGGGTTAATACCAATGCCGAGCGCATTTTATGGCTTGTGAATTGTTGAAATACCAAGCTCAGAAAAAACAAAATAGCAGCAGCGTAAGCAGAACCTATGTATAAGAAGTACTGCACGGCCCACGGAAGCCACGCGGTTGCTTGTGGTTGAATCAAAACTTCAGTGATGTTCATGCGTTTTCTCCTTTTGGATCATAAATCGCGGCTTTGCCTTCAATGTGAGACGTAAAGCGCTCGTCCATGCCGATATAAAACACATGGGGTTGTGTTTCTTCTTCCGGTTTTAGTACTTTTATGTCCGCTTGGTTTTCTGCCATTAAGCGTACAATTTCACTGCTTGGATCATTCAAATCACCAATCACACGCGCGCCACCTACACAGGTTTCGACACAAGCGGGCAATAAACCTTTTTCTAAGCGATGAGCACAGAAGGTGCATTTGTCAGCGGTTAAGGTCTCTTCATTAATGAAACGGGCATCGTAAGGACAAGCTTGAACACAATAAGCACAGGCTACGCAGCGTTCGTTATCCACCATGACAATGCCATCTTCACGTTGGAAGGTCGCTTGAACTGGACACACCTTAACGCAAGGGGGATTTTCACAGTGGTTACACAAACGCGGTAACATGAATGATTTGACGTTTTGAACTTCAGTATCGCCATTATCTAGCGTGACTTCGTATTGTTTTACGGTTGTTCTAAACTGCCCAATAGGTGCTTGGTTTTCGATGGAACAACCTACGGTACAGGCTTGGCAGCCAACACATTTTCGTAAATCAACAACCATTGCGTAACGCTTACCCACCATGCCTTTGCGGTCTGGTTGGTTATTATTACGGATAATGGTATTGGCTGATAATGTGCCTGCGCCAGCGACAGGAATAATCGCAGCGCCAGCGGTAAGGCTGCCAAGACGACTGAGAAATCGACGTTTGGTATTGTCCATAAAACACCTTTTTGGTTAGGAGTTAGAGTGCATTGCATAATATGAACGGATTATTAAGAATTAAGTCAGTGTCGCCTATTGTGGTTTTCCACATAGCGTAAGGAGAGTTGATCTAAAACAAGAAAAAGAGTTGGGAAATAAACAGAAGTTGTTATTCTTGGCAAGTATTTCAAATAAGAGCGAAAAGATAATGATCAATGGATGGCAAGTACCGGGTCGTAAAATCAGTCTATCGCTGTGGGTAGGGTGCGTGTGTTTGTTGTTATCTCATGCGGTCTTTGCTCAAGCGCAAGCCGTTGATGTCGGTGTATTAGCTACCCGTGGTGGGGCTGAAGCTCAAAATCGTTGGCAACCGACGATGGATTGGCTGAGTGAACGCGTTCCGAATACTCATTTTGTTTTGCATCCTTTTACGCTTCAACAAATGGAACAAGCGGTCGAGAATCAAACCGTTGATTTTGTTATCACTAATCCCGGTCAGGCCGTACGATTGGGCAGACAATACCCACTCTCTTGGCTTGCTACATTAAGCAGTGCGAACACTACTCGTAAAAATGGAACAACTCACGCAATTGGCTCGGCATTAGTGGTTCGTAGCGATTCATCATTTATGACTATTGAATCATTAAGTGGACACTCCTTAACTGCGGTGGATGAAAATGCTTTTGGAGGTTATCTGACGCTACGATTTGAGATTAATAAACTCGGATTAAGTCAATCAGCGTACTTTTCAGATACGCAATTTTTAGGATTTCCGTTAGATGCCTTAATTTATCAATTACGTGATAAACATATTGAGGGGGCGATTGTACCCGTGTGTTTAATTGAGAGAATGAACAAAGAGGGATTGATAGACGTCTCTAATTATCGAGTGATCAATAATATCGCACCAGACGATTTTTCTTGCGCCACCTCAACGCCGCTCTACCCAAACTGGTCATTTGCTAAAACAGGGAAAGGAAATGAACGATTAGCCAAACCGATCACGAGAGCGTTATTATCATTATCCAGTCATGAGTCTGCTGCGCTTGCTGCTAATTCGTTGGGTTGGACATCACCCATTAGTCAGCTCTCAGTTGATCAATTGTATCAAGGCTTGGATATGCATCCATTGCAAAAGCCGTGGTGGCAAGAAGCCGTATCGTGGCTAAAGCAGAATCAACAATGGGGATGGATGCTATTTATTCTAGTTATTTCACTTAATGGTTATCATTTTCTGTTGGAATATCGATTCAGCCGCAGTAAACGCGAGCTAGAAAATACACTTCATAGCTTAAAAGAGAAAAATTCGATGCTAGAACACGCTCAACGAGTGAGTATTGTTGGAGAGCTAGGAAGTAGCTTGGCGCATGAAATTAATCAGCCATTAGCTGCAATCCGTAATTATAGCCAAGGGGGATTGTTACGCCTTAAAAAAGGACTGCCAGCGCAAGAATTAATTCCCGTTTTAGAGAAAATAGAGCAGCAAGTCATTCGCGCTGATAGCATTGTGCAGCGGTTACGTAAACTGATTAATAAGCGCCAAATGGCCAAAACAGAATGTGATATTAATGGCATCATTAGCGATACCTTAGCGTTATTAGAGTACGACTTTCAAAAGAAACAAATTCATCTCACGCGAGATAATGCGATTGAACCATGTCTTTTGTGGGGAGATGCCGTCGGTATACAACAGGTACTGCTTAATGTACTTAATAATGCCGCTGATGCTTGTATGCAACGCGAAGAACAAGAAGGCAGTGTTATCCATCATATTCATATTGGAACAGAATGTGATGATTCTAATATCGAGATCACAATACAAGATAATGGAATAGGGTTTGAGGACGATAGCGAACAGTTATCTAAAGCATTCTTTACCACGAAAGAAAATGGATTAGGATTAGGACTTGCGATTTGTCGTGATGTGATTGAAGCGCATCAAGGGCAATTTTTATTGGAACCCGCATCACCACAAGGGTGCTGTGTCACAGTAATATTGCCACGATTAAGTACACTCGTTATTAAATAAAAAAATGGGAAGATAATGTCTGAATTAGTAGTACCAGTGTATGTTGTCGATGACGATGAGTCTGTACGTGATTCATTAACTTTCATGTTAGAAGGATATGATTTTACAGTTGTTTCTTTTAACGATGGACAAGGTTTTATTGATAATGTGGATATAATGAAGCCGGGTTGTGTGGTGCTTGATAGTCGTATGCCTATTCTTCGCGGCCAAGAAGTGCATGCAGTACTTAACCAACAGCAAAGTCCATTATCTGTTATATTTTTAACCGGACACGGTGACGTACCAATGGCGGTGGATGCTCTAAAGTTAGGGGCGGTGGATTTCTTTCAAAAACCCGTCGATGGCGAGCAATTAGCGTTAGCTATTCATAAAGCAATGACGGCCTCTTTAAGTCTTTATGATAAACAAAACTGTAAAAAAGTGCTGGATTCATTGACCGAAAGAGAATCTGAGATTTTGCATTTAATTGTAGCAGGAAAACGAAACCAACAGATTGCAGCAGAGTTATTTGTTGCGGTTCGTACGGTAGAAGTACATCGTTCTAGTTTAATGAAGAAACTGAATGCCGAGACGGTTGCGGATCTCGTTATGACGTATGCAAAAATACATGTATAACCAGATATTAGTGGTATGACCATTTATGGGTAGCCAACGTTTATTGCTTTTTTTTCTGATATAATTATCAGTTCGTGACATAAATAGGAAGCTTGTGTCTCTCTTTTCATTTCAAATAGATATTATTTAACTGTCATGCGTAAATTCCTCGTATTAATTACTTTTCTTGTTTCGTTCTCATCTGAAGCCAAAATGCTTGAATTTTGGAGTGCCTTTGGGGACAACGTGGATAAAAGATTGGCTGAAGAGTTTGAAGCCAGAACGGGTAATCAACTGATGATCCGTAAGTTCTCTATCGATGAAATGAAAGCCGAATTACTATTAGCCTCTCGTTCAAAAAACTACATGCCAGATGTGGCATGGGTGCCTTCTGATTTTTTAGGCTTACATAAATTTATCGGTTTGAAAGCGATTCCTAAAGAGTGGATCAAAGAAGATCAATTAGAGGAAGCGGCCAAGCAAAGTGCTATGGTGAATAATGAATACATGGGTTTACCCCTATTTCTTGGTAATCACCTCATGCTGTTTTATGATAAAAGTAAAACTTCAGAGCCAGTAACTCGTTGGGAACAACTGCAAGTGCTGTCAAAACAAGATCCAGATAAAACACACATTGTGTTTAGTGTGAAAGACATGTATTTATTCTCTGCGTTTTTTAGCTTATTCCATCCAGATATACCGCTTGATAAGATTATCTTTAATGATGAAAAAAGCATGGAAACATTGCAGTTTTACCATGATGTCGCTACGACTAATCATATTCATCCTGAGTGCAGTAATGTGTGTGGGCGTCAGCAATTTATCGATGGTAAAGCGTCTTATCTAATCGATGGTGATTGGGCTGTTAGTGATCTGTCTGACGCTTTTGGTGACAACCTTGGTATTGCGTCACTGCCGAGTTATCAAGGCGTCCCGATGAAATCATTGTCTGCAGGTAAAGTACTAATTATTACCAGAGGGGGGTATCAAAATCGAGAGAAACGCGAAATGATTAGGCAGTTAATGCTGCTATCTCAAGATGACGCGTTTTTAACTCAATTGATCAATAAACATCAGTACATCTCTGCATCAGAAGAGGTGAATCGTGTCTCAATGTCATCCAATAAAACCGTGATGTATTCGGTATATCAACAATATCTACGTTCTCAATCGATGCCAACAAGTTTGCGTGTTTCTTTTGTTTGGGAAGCCTTAGCAAGAGGGGCATCTCGACATTCTGATGGTATGCCAAAAAAGGAAACCATGGAATATATCGAAAATCTAATAGACAGATATTCTAAAAAGGTGGAGGAACAGTGATCCGTCGTCCATTTTTAAGTTTACGTAAAGTATTCACCTACGTTCTGTTGATTACGACGTTAGTCCCATTGCTGTTTATTAGTCATTTTTTGACGAACAGTATTGGCGAAAAACTGTTAAATCAAAAAGAACAACAAATACAAAATGTAGTATCCACTATTGCTCAAGAGATCGTGATTGAGTTTGATCGTATTCAACAAAGTTTAAATTGGCTATCCCGTGATCGATTTAACATTCAAGCGCTTGATAATATTCTCTATTCTAGCGTAGTAATGCATAATTTGACGCGTTTTAGTGAGTTATCAAGTTTAATTAACAGTGTCTATATATTAAATGATGATTGGGAACCTTTGTATGATTTGAATGGGCGTTCATATCATTTTGAAAACAGTCAATTATTAAAAGAAATCAGTCAAGATAAGTCTATCTATGAGCAAGGGTTAACTGCGGTTCGATTTTATACTGAACCCAACCTTATTAAAGGGATACCAGCATCAGACGGTGTTGCTTTAGTGACTCCAATGCTGCCGTATAATTTAGAAGGTTCTGGCCGTTATCGTGCATCTGGCTATGTCGTGGTATTGATTTCATTTGATACGATTGAAAAACACTTTCAACATTTTCTACTCAAAGATGAAGGTTTTAATGTTAAGCAACATATTGTCGAAAGTATTAAAGTAAGATCTGAAGTAAATGTCAGTGATCGTATAGAACGCTTGTTTGTGTTAAATAATACGTTTTTTTCATCGCCATTAAAGCTGGATATTTCGTATCAATTTTCTGATTTTTCTCGTTTAAAAGAGATGAAATCGACTCTAGTTGCGTTATTTACTGTTATTGGCTGGACATTTGTAACTGTTCTTTTCATCGCAATGGGGATCACTCGATGGATATCAAAAGCATTCCTTGAGATAGAAGAAACCATTGTTAGTTATGCATCAAATCAAGAGCCTAAAGAAAAGCAGTTCCAATTTACTGAGTTTAATCGAATGGCGATAGTGCTTAGTAAAATGAGAGTTACGATTCAAAATCAACTGCTAGAATTAAAAAACAGCAATAATGCACTTAATAAATCTCAAGAGTTAATAGAGCTGAATAATAAAAAACTGTCTAGTTTTAACCAAGAGTTAGAAGTTCAGGTTACTAAACAGACTGCTCAAATTAGTGATGCTTTGCATAGAGAAGAGTTAAATAAAAATAACTTAGCAGCAGTGATTGAGTTTGGCTCAATATATAAAACACTGGGCTACCGTAATTTACCAGAGAAAGTAGAGCAACAACTACAACAGCTTTTTCCTGATATTCAATGGCAATTGCGATTTAGATCGTTAGGAGAACACTCCGGAATACAAATATTGTCGAGTAAAGATAAATTGCTCGGAAGCTTACGCTTTATATCTACTCCTCAATTAGAAGAGCACCAGTTAGTGTTTAAGCTTTTTATTAAACAGCTCTCTTCTTGGTTAGAGTTAGTCGATGTAACAAGAAGTGATGCATTATTAAAGTGTGGTAATAGAAAAGCCTTTGATGAAGATTTAGCGTATTATCAGAAGCGTTATAGGGACACCGATGCAGAATGGAACTTTGGGTTGTTCATCTTAGATGTGAATGGATTAAAAGCAATCAATGACCAATATGGACATGATTTAGGTGATGAATTAATACGTACATGTAGTCGACATATTTCAGAACAATTAACACAGAACGAGGCCTTTTACCGCATAGGTGGAGATGAGTTTGCTCTGTTAACTAAAGGTATGACGTGGAAAGAATGTACGTCATTAGCTGAGAAATTGCAGCTACATCAAAAGAGCTTAACATTCTTTGATAAAGAGGGCACAAGCTATGAAGCACATTACTCCATAGGTTGGTCATGTTCTGATAATACTGACTTGTTTAAAATGTTTACGGTTGCAGATGAGCATATGTATCGAGAGAAGAAGGCTTATTATAAAAGGTAATCTCTAAGGTATAGCGAGGTTTTAATCAAATATAGGAATTATTAGTATTTAGTCATTATGCTTAATTGAGTTAATAGGAGGATCTAATGAGTAATGAGCTTAATTATAATTTATTAAAAGTATTAATCTTACTTAATGAACAGCGGAATCTTAAGAAAGTAGCAAATATTCTTGGGAATACTGAAAGTGCCATCAGTAAACATTTATCAAAGTTAAGAGAGCAAATTGGTGACCCTTTATTTATTCGAGGTAACGTAGGATTAGAACCGACACTTGTACTTCAAGAAATGCTTCCTCAAATTGAAAATGCGCTACAACAAATAGATAATGCAATTTTTCCTGAATCTAAATTTATAGCCTCTGAATATAAAAATACAATTCATATTGCTATGCATTCAGTGACTATTAAATATTATGCTTCAAAAATCTATTCAATATTACGCAAGAGATTTCCCCATTCGGTGATTGTTATTGAAACATGGACAGAGGTGACAGAACAAGAAATATTAGATGGCAAGATTCAAATAGGCGTGAATTTTTTAAATGCAGATAGAACGAAACAGATTTATCAAAAGAAGCTCTTAGAAACGGTTCAGGTTATAGCCGTGTCTCATTCACATGGAGCAAATACTTGGGAAGAAGTTATACAGGCTCCTTTTGCACAGATCCGAGTATCTGGCTGGAATGATAAGAAACAACATTTTGTCGACGTATGCCGTAAAAATGGAATAAGACTCAACTATCAACTAAGAACGGATGATCTAATGGCGCTACAACGTTTTGTTCTTGATGATAATATGGCAATGGTAGGGATCCGAGCAATGATGGATGAAAAGGAATTTAAGTTTATAGAAATACCAGAAAAGCTGCGTATAAATTTATCGTTTGCTGCATGTATAAAATTAACAAATAGAAGTAGTCCTTTGCATATAGAATTAGAAAAAATAATACAAAAGATTATCGTATGACAATAAAGAATATAACAACAACAAATCTGTAAGAAAAATCCTATATTGATGTAGTCTATAGTGAAGTTTTTTATAAAACCAATTAATAATCAATGGCTTATTAATTGGTGGTATTTTTTTTAATTTGACATATTTTCTATGATAATTATTCTGTAAGTTGACTCTATAACTTGTAGCTATGATGTATACATATTTAATATTAATTTCTTTGTGCTTTTTTCCTTTTATTACTAATGCATCTGAAGTATTAACCGACAATGAACAAAAATATATAGATGAAAATCCAACACTATCTGTCGCTATGTTATCAGAACCTTGGTTTCCTTATGCAGAAATATCTATGTCAGGTGATTATAAAGGAATTTATGTTGATTATATTAAGTATATATTTTCGAAAAAAGGCGTAGACATTAAATTTAACCGATATGATACGGTTAAAGAAATATTAGAAAGTGTAAAAGAAGGCTCTTCAAATATTGCTTTAGGTTATTCACCATCAAAAAAAAGAGAGTCAACATTTTTATTTTCAAAGCCTCTATTTGAATCGAGTATATCCGTTTATTATAAAGATAATAATATATCGTCCTTGCCTATAAATAAAATATCGTGGACTTGTGTTTTAGGTACTGTCTATTGTGATAAGTTAGAAGAAATAGGTGCGGTAAATATACATGAGGTTGAGTCATTTGATAAATCCATCGAACTTGTAAATAGTGGTATTGTAGATGCAATTATATCAAGCTATGTTACTATATCAGAATATATAAGTGTAAATAAAATATCTAAAGGTATTGTTAAAATACCAGATTGGTTAGAACTTGAAAAAATTAGCATAATAACCTCTAATGAAAATGAGGTATTAATATCAATTATTAATAAGTTAATGAATTCAAAAGAATTTAACCGAAATGAAATAGCAGATATTTATCTTAACAATGACTGGGCAAATATAGCGTTTAGACAACTTAAAAAAGGACAAAAAATAATAAAATATAGTTTTAACGAAAATAGAGAACCTCTATTTTATCGTAATGAAGATGGACAACTTACGGGTTATTTATATGATTTCATAAACCTTATTGAAAGAAGAACAGGTTTGATGTTTGAATATGTACCAAAGAATAAAGAAGATGTATGGGATATGTTTTACTCAGGTAGAATAAATTTAATACCACTGGTCTATTCAGACTCACATAATAAAGAAGGCCTTTTATTTAGTAACCCCTATATGTCTATGGTTTATGTATCTATTGAAAATAAAATAAGAACGGATAGAGAGAAAGAAAATATAGGTGTATTAGTCTCTGAAAATAATGAAAGTTTAAATTTGATTAGAAAGGATATAACAAAAGATTCTTTTGTTTATACAAACATTAAAAAATTAATTAATGATCTATCTAATGAAAAAATTGATGTGGCTTATATATCAAAAGATTTACTTCAAGGTGTTATTGTAAATGATGTTGATAATAAGTTTATTATAGGGGCAAGAGAAGACCGTATTTTTAAAGTATCTTTTTCTTTGTCAAATGAAAATGAAGAATTAATGAAAGTAATTAATTCAGCGTTGAAAATTATTGATAAGGAAGAGTTTAGAAAAATAAAACGTAGTTACAGAAAGTTTAATGTTATTTATGGTTATGAAAAAAATACAGTACTAAAAATAGTGTTTGTAGTAACAATATTTATTTTATTAATAAGTTTAGTCGTTTATTTCTGGCTTAATAATTTAAAATTACAAGTAAAGGTTAAAGATAAAGATAAAGTAAACTTAGAGAAAGATAAAACGTGGTTACAAGGAATAATATCTGAATTACCTACGAGAATATTTATTCATAACAAAGATAAGGATGTAGTGCTAAGTAACTGCTATTTTTATAATAAAGAACATTGTGGGAATTGTATTTTTTCCTATGAATTAAATAGTGAAATAACCGATAATATTTTCCTTAATGATTTAGTAATTACAAATGAAATATCAATTACGAACTGTAAATTTGATTACAAATTTGTAAATAAAGTTAGAAAAAGAATTTATGAAGAAAGAAGTGGCGAATATTATTTACTTACCGTTATTAGCGATATTAGTCAGCAAAAAAATCAAGAATCTGCATTAATAGAAGCAAATGAAAAGACTAAAAAAGCACTTGTTTATCGGGAGCAGTTTCTTGCAAATATGAGTCATGAGTTAAGAACACCAATTGCAGGAATAACAGGTCTTTTGGAGTTACTTTCAAAAAGAATTAAAGGAGTAGAAAAGCAATCCTTGGTAGATAATATCTCTGGTTCTATGAACCATCTTCATATGTTGGTTAATGATATTTTAGATTATTCTAAATTAGAAGCAGAGCAGTTAAGTTTAGATAAAAGAGATTGTCATTATCTGAATGTATTAAACGAGCTTTTTCGTTTGCACAATGCATCAGCAAATGAAAAAGGCCTTAATCTATACATCACAATTGAGCCAACTTTAAGTGAAGTTATTAGTATTGATTCATTAAGATTGAGTCAAATAATTAACAATCTTATATCTAATGCAATAAAATTTACAAATAAGGGATATGTAGAGGTAACTGTTTCTATTTTAGATAATAATTTGAATTTTGATATAAGTGATACTGGTATTGGGATCAGTAAAGAAAATTTAGATAGAGTATTCAAACCATTTACGCAAGCAGATAATAGTATTGTTCGTGAATATGGAGGTACAGGCCTTGGTCTTAATATTGTCAATGAGTTGATAAAGTTAATGGGTGGAAGCTTAAGCATTAAGAGTATTGAAAAAATAGGGACATCAATTAATTTTTCAATTCCAATTAATGTCGTTTCTGAATTCAAATATCCAGTGAGACAGTTGTCTATCACATGTGAAGTTAATGATGAAAACTTACGTCAATGGTTATCGATATTTTCTGATAATAGTTTCGGTGCCAAGTGTAATGTACTCATCACAAATAAAAGTGAAGTTGATAATGAGTATAATGAAACTATATATTTAAATAGTATTAATGATGATGATAAAAGTAGAATAAGTAATCACCATTACATAAATTCTTCACCTATATTTTTAGATCAACTATTAAATACATTAGTGTATATTCAAAATGGTAAGAAAGAAAATGAAGACGAATCCTTAACACGCCTTAAAGGTACTGTATTAATATCTGAAGATAATCGAATAAACCAAGAGTTATTAGTAAACCAACTTGAGGAAATTGGATTAAATTCAATTGTTACAAGTAATGGTAAAGAGGCATGGGAGGTCATTAAAAAAGATTATAATAAATTTGATCTCTTAATTACCGATTGCCATATGCCTATTATGGATGGTTTTGAACTATCAAAAAAAATAAGAAATGAACTTCCCATATTTAATGAAAAAGCAATTATTGGGTGTACAGCAGAAGACTCAAGGAGCATAAGAGTCAATAGTGATATTTGTGGTTTTGATGACGTATTATTTAAACCATATGGATTAAAACAACTGCATAAAACATTAAGTAAACATTTAAATAATAATAATATAAGAGCCTGCTTTTTTGACATTAATAAAAAAAACTTAATGCCAATTTTCATTGAAAGTATAACGGATGATTACAATACATTAGTTTCTTGTATGGATCAAGAATCTATGAATTCAATATTACATAAGATGAAAGGCGGATTTAATAGTGTAAATATGCTAAGGTTTGTTCCAATGATAAATACTTTATCAAAATGTGAATATGGAGAAGAATCATATAATGAAAAAAAGGAAATACTTATTTCAGAAGTAAAAACCATACTTCTAAATGCATCAGAGTGGTATGAGTTGAATAATGAATGAATTAAAAATATTAATTATTGATGATGATAAGTTACAAGCTAATATGCTAAAAAGTTTAATTGTTGAACAGTGTGGATCTGATGTTGAATGTGTTTATTCAGGAAGTGAGGCTATTGAACTTATTAATAAAAATGTATTTGATTTGATTTTTTGTGATATAAGAATGCCTAATATGGATGGTGTTGAACTACTTATTCGGATTAATAATACTGATTTTAATGGTGGTATAGTTATTGTTAGTGCATTAGATGCATCTTTGATTTCTATCGTGAGTGATTTATGTCACTCTTTACAATTTTTATTAATCGACGCATTAGAGAAACCGATAAAAAATGAGAAAATAAAAGAAATAATACAAACTGTGAATGAAATAAATTTAGAAAAACATGATATAAATAAAGCTAAAGATATTAAATTTTCAATTGAAGATATAATTGAAGCGATAGATAATGGGGAGATGATTAATTATTATCAACCTCAAGTTGATTTTAAAACTGAAAAAATAATCTCGGTTGAAACGTTGGTTAGATGGCAACATCCTACATATGGTTTATTGACACCATATTATTTTTTAGATACGTGTAAAAAACAAGGGGTCTTGGATAAATTATTTAATATTGTTTTTGATAATGTAATTTCTGATTATTTATCAGGAGAGTTAAAATATAAAGTATCTATAAATATCACATATGATTCGCTTTGTAAAAAAGGTTTTTCTGATGAATTTATTAATAAGTGTAAAGAAAATAATTTAGATACAAGTTTATTTATGCTGGAGTTAACGGAAGGTGACGCTTATAACTCATCGATTAATTTTCTTGAAAATATATCTAGACTAAGAATACATAAGGTAGGTGTATCAATTGATGATTTTGGTACTGGGCATTCATCATTGGACAAATTATCTCGTTTGCCTTTTACAGAAATGAAATTAGATCGTTCATTTATCACAAATTGCTTAAGGGATAGGTTTAAACAAATAATTATTGAGTTTTCTGTTGAATTAGCTAAAGAACTGAATATTTCAATTGTTGCTGAAGGTGTTGAAAATAAAGAAACATGGGAGTACTTGAAGAGTATGGATTTTGATATTTGTCAGGGATTTTATTCAGGAAGACCTATTTCTATAGATATGTTAACTGATTATAATTAAAAAATGTAATTAATATGAATAATATAAATATTTTAATATTGGACGATCATCCACTAGTTTGTGCAGCAATTAAAAATCTAGTTGAATCTGTATCTTATGTTTCGGAGGTTTTGACCGTAAACGACACAAAGGAGGCATTATCACTATTAAGGCTAAAATCATTTGGCCTTATTATTATTGATATAAATCTTGGTGATAGTGATGGGTTTGATTTTTTTCGAAGAATAAAATCTCATGCCTATGTAGGAAAAGTACTATTTATATCCTCAAGTAATGAAGATATATACTCTAATACAGCTTTAAGTTTAGGTGCTGATGGTTATGTTTCTAAATCTGAAGATCTTAATTTAATAAAAGATGCTTTATTTAGTGTTATAAAAGGATATAAGTTTTTTAAATCAAATAGTTGCTATATTAATGTTGAAAATGAAGTAAAACTCTCAAATAGAGAGATTATGGTATTTAATTATTTATTAGAAGGAAGAAGTAACATTGAAATTTCAGAAATTTTATCATTGAGCTCGAAAACGATAAGTACCTATAAAAGGCGTATTTTAAATAAATATCACGTTAATAGCTTAGTTGAATTAATTAATATTAGGAAGTTTAAATAAATGGATCTTATATAAATGGCTTTATCAATGGACGTTTTAATTAAAATCTTAACAAGATCGTTATTGTCTTCTGCTATTATATTTTCGATATTGATAGCCTTAATTGGAGAGCAAATTGTTAAAGATAAACATCGACAGTTTTATTTATTGATGTCAAAAATTGAAGAATATAAGCAAAATATAATGTTGATAGGTTTAATTACCGAAAAAAATATCGAATATAACTTTTTGATTAATAAAGATGGAAAAATAGAGAAAAAAGATACTGAATACAAATATGGCACTTATTCATTAGATAATGATCATCTGACACAGGATGAAATTGTTGTTTTAAATATGGCAATAAGAACATTTAGTTTTCTCCCTTCTTTCTTAAACCAGGATAGGCTCCTATTATATTATCGTTCTTATACAGGAAAGAAATATATAACATCAAAGATTGTTGATGATTTTACTATTAGTGAGGGTATGTTTAATCATGAACGTTGCGATATTATCCTAACATGTACTATTTTAATGACTAAATTTTCATTGGAAGATAGAATATTGGTTTCTCCTATTTATAAAGATATAATTACAAATGAAAATATAATCACATTATCAAGTCCTGTTTTTAAAAACAAAGAGATAATAGGTGATTTTAATATCGATATGCACTTGGGTGAATATGAAATCATCAAAAACAAAACAATAAGTATAGAAAAAAATGGAATATATAAAAATATTGTAATAGAAGATGATCAGTACCCATTTAATGGGCTTTCATTTATTAGGGAGTACCATGCTGATAATACAACTATCATTAAATATAAAATACCGGTACTTAAAATTTTAATAGATAAATATTGGTTATTTTTACTTCTATTTTTAATTTCAACTATTATTACATGGAAATTAATGTTGCTTTCAGATAAGAAAATAAAACTATTAAATGCTGAATTACTAATAAATAAAGATGAAATGACAGGACTTTATAATAGGTCAATTTTTAAGGAAGAAAGATTCTTAAGAATAAAAGAAAAATCAAATATAACAATTATTGCAATTGATGGTAATAAATTAAAATTTATCAATGATAATTACGGGCATCATGTCGGGGATGAGGCTATCAAGCAAATAGCATATGGAATGAAAATAACATTTAGAGAAAATGATTATTTGATTCGACATGGTGGTGATGAATTCTTAGCACTACTTCCAAATTGTAACTTAGAAGTAGCAGAAGATTTATCGATTGAATTGAAAAAAAATATTAGTAAGTCGAGGTTTAGCAAGCATTCAATTAATGTTGAGGTAAGCATTGGTATCGCCGTATCTTTAATTGGTGAAGATTTAAATTATGCGATTAATAAGGCTGATTCAATGCTGTATTTAGAGAAAGAAAAGTTATGTTAAAATATTAAATAAATATATTTATTTTCCAAGTGTCAGTTTTTTCTGAATATTAAAGTTATACAATTATAAATGGAATATTTACTGTAGACTATCTATTTTATTAATAACTAAGAAATGAAAATTAAAATGAAAACATTGAAAAGTAAATTATTATTTATATTTTTAAGTATGATCATGATTATTAGTTTTGTGATATCAGGATTTGGATATTATAATTTTAAGAACGAAAGTATAAAGTCAAATTACCTCTCAATGAGAGAAAAGTCTGATCTAATATCCACAAATTTGACATATAAGATAGAATCCTATTTTAATGTCCTTAATTCGATTGATATTGGTGTTAATGATAAAAATGGAACTGTTGAACCAATAAAAACACAAGAAAAACTTATAAAAATTAATAAGAAATTTAATATGTTTACAAGTGTTTTTTATTCGGATCTTTCTGGTAATATAACCTCTTCTACTGATTCAATCGAAGGGGGTAAAAATAAAATTAATGCTAAAATAAGAGAATGGTACCAAAGAGCAATTAAGGGAGAAGAGAATATAATAACAAGAGCTTATGTCGATACTAATGGGAATGATGTATTTTCTTTTGCAATACCTGTAAAGTTTGAAAATAATGTTGTCGGCGTACTTGGTGTTTCGGTACCTGTATCTATGTTTTCCAATTTCATAGGAACTCTTACTTTAGATAATCGAGTGTATATCTATAGAAAAGATGGCTACATTGTTTCAGCAAAAAAAGCTGAAGAGATAGGTGGGTATATTAATGATGTTAGGCCTGAGTTCGCTGAGTTATCCGAAAAAAATAGCACAATCACCTATAACTCAAAGAGTAGAGATGATCAAGTTAGCGTCGTATCAACGAAAGAGGCAACCCAGAACTGGACGGTTGCTCTTTTTGATTACAACAGCGTTATTTTAAAATCGACTAATGATACGTTATTTTACTCTATAGTAATGGCTGCAATAGCTATTATATTATTCTCTTTTATTATTTATAGAGTTTTAATTGTTTTAATTTATAGACCTATTGGGGGGGAACCTGAGGAGATTGAATCTTTAATTAAGCAAATATCTCAAGGTAATCTAACAATGGAATTGCATTCATCAGATAATGATACTGGTATATATGCAAGTGCTGTCGCTATGAGACGAGAGTTAAAAAAAGTGATTTCGGGTAATCATTCCATTTCGGAGAGTGTGTCTGCAGCTTCAACTGAGTTAAGTGCTGTTATGGGAGATTCGGCTATAAATTCTCAAAAAGAAATAGCTCAAATTGAACAAATTGCTACGGCTGTGAATGAATTATCGAATACGGCATTAGAAGTTAGTGCAAATGCAACAATAGCACAAAGTTTTGGGGTAAAAGCACAAAATAGTATTAAATTAGGTAATGAAACGTTAATGAACTCAGTTGTAATATCTAAAAAAATTGGAGAGTCTGTAAAAAACACAACAACTATCGTTGAAGATTTAAAAGAATATTCAATAGAGATTGGCAGTGTTATTGATGTAATTAATACTATTTCTGAGCAAACTAATTTATTGGCATTAAATGCAGCAATTGAAGCGGCGCGAGCTGGAGAGCAAGGTAGAGCCTTTGCAGTTGTTGCTGATGAAGTTCGTTCATTAGCTGAGAAAACTAAATTATCAACAATTAATATTCAATCTATTATTGAAAAATTACAGGCGCAGTCTGATAAAGCGGATAGCCACATGAGATTTAATTCTCAATTAATTGAAAATTCTTACGATTCTGTACAAAAAGTTGAAGAAGCCTTTACAAATATTGAAAGGTTTATAAATGAAATGTCTGATATGAACGCTTTAGCTGCTGCTGCATCAGAAGAACAATCAAGCGTGACTAATGACATAGCTAAAAATATTAATATAGCATCTGAGTTAGTAAATCAGAATGTGAGTGGTATTTACCAAAGCACCAAAGCAAGTGAAGAATTATCACAATTAGCGATTAAACAGAAAGAGATCCTTTACTTTTTTAAATTATAAGAGCTAATGATACATTAAGGGCTGCTCTTACCTAAGAGCAGCTCATAAATAAGAAATTAACACTTTTGAATAATAGAGCTGTTTATTTTAAGTAGATCGAACAATGAATTTGCATTATATTTTGCTAATATTCTAGTTTTATAGGTACTGATTGTTTTGGTACTTAGGGATAAATCTTCTGATATTTGTTTATTGCTTTTCCCATTAAGTAATTTATTTAAAATAGTTAACTCTCGACTTGACAACTTTTTTTCTTTATGAGTAACAGTCGTTTTTTTAAATAAAGTATAACCTCTTAGTATATTGTTAATCGCATCATCAATTAAGCTTATTGGCTCTTCTTTTGATATGTAACCATTAGCACCAAGTGCTTTTACTGAATCAGAATAAGTATTATAGCCATAACTAGAAATTACAAGAATAGAACCTTCAAATCCATTATTTCGGATCTTTTTTATGAAAGAGAGAGCATCGAAATCATTTTGTTTGATGTCTAGAGCAATAAAACCAATATTGTTATTGTTAATGAACTCAGTAGCTTTTTTTATTGATACTGCGTGATAAATTTCATTAATTACATCTTTCGTTTGAAGTTGTTTTGTAAGGGATTCTACAATGATAGGGAAGTTATCTAGAATTAAGGCATTAATGCGTTTAGATTTTGGCATAATTTTTTACTCATAGTCTATTTATTATCGTGTCACCTTCCGCATCCATTTGACTAGTCCTTTGTGAAATTGAATAAACATCATATCGATAAATATTTTATAGAAAAGGAAAATGAAACTTTCCATTAAGGAAAGTTGTACTTAAGATTGTATCTATTGTTTCATATCACAGCCATTTCTTATGAGTCAATTCTCTTGTAAACCACTCACATGCTTTGCCATCATTGCTTTTATGCCAACCAATAAAGAGCGGGGGATTTACTCGTGGAACAGAACATGTTTTTTCAACCAAATCGCCAGAAGCTAAATAAGATTGAATCAAATGCCTTGGTAAAAAACCTGTGCCTACGCCTGCGAGTTGTGCCTGTATTTTGGCTTGCATGGTATGAAATCGAATTCGCTGTTTACTTTTAAATAATCCAGTGTCGCGAGTTGGTAATAAAAGTGAAGAATCAGAGACAATAATTGAAGGGTATTTAAGTAAATCGTCTGCTTCAATGGTTCGTTCTAATTGCGCTAATGGGTGATGTTTCGCTACGGCAAAGAGAAAATCTACCCGTCCAATTTCAGTGATCTGATATTCGCCTTTTGGTAAATGGTCAGAAACTCCGATTGCAATATCGGCACGGTTACTATGAAGAGCATCCCAGCCTCCACTGAGTGATTCTTCTGAAACGGTAATCTCCGTGTCTTGTTCTAATTTGTTGAACTCAAGAATGGTATCTAAAAGCGGATTTAGAGGCATAATGGTGTCTCTTACTATCTTTATCTCTCTTTCCCAACCAGAAGTTAGCTGTTTCACTGCTGATTCAAGTTTATCTGTTGCGATTAAAATATCTCGTCCTTGTTCTAAGATAAGTTTGCCCGCAGGGGTTAGGTTGGCTTTTTGTTTAGAACGGTCAAATAACGCAACATTAAGATCATCTTCGAGTTTCTTGATGGTATAAGTGAGTGCTGATGGTACTTTAAATAATGATTCTGCGGCTGCGGCAAAGCTGCCTTTTCTATCTATAGCATCTAATACTCGCAAAGCATCTAACGTGATAGGAGAGTTCATTCATATCCTTATTTTTTGATGTTCAAAAAAATTGAACTACTTGCTCAAATTGTTCTAATTTTCTTTGAGAATAACATATTTATACTGGCTCACAACTAGGAGGGAAACCTCATTAAAATATATTCGCCTTAGGACATTATTATGAAACAAAAAATGGCTCAACTATTATCCTCTAATGCTGGTTTTAGCACGCTTGCCCTTCGTATACCTATTGGTATTATTTTTATGGCCCATGGTGCTCAAAAATTATTTTCATGGTTTGGTGGTTATGGCTTAGAAGGTACAGGTCAGTTTTTTGAATCTATTGGACTAGCGCCTGGCGTAGCAATGGCATTTTTGGCTGGTAGCGCGGAATTTTTTGGTGGGTTATTTATATTATTAGGCCTATTAACTCGCCCATCGGCACTGGTACTTGCGTTTACGATGTTGATTGCGATTGTTAGTGTTCACTTACAAAATGGCCTATTTATGTCTAATGGTGGTTATGAGTTTGGCTTGGCTTTGCTAGCGGCAAGTGTGTCACTAATGTTGTCTGGTTCAGGTAGAATAGCCGTAGATAAATGGCTAGAAAGTAAGATTGTAAAGTAACATAGCGGGTTAACAAATAATGAGAAACCATGCTCTATCTTATTATTAGAGCATGGTTTTATGTTGAATATTTCTCGCCTATTCTAACTCTGCTGTAGAGATTCTAATTGCGCGATGGTTGTTTGAGAAATCAGTTCGTCATCAATATAGTAACTTACATTTTCCCCATCACGTACGCCACGTAAAATAGCCGTCTCACCCGTGTTATAAGTGATGTCCATCTGAATGGTATTCTCGTCAATTTTTTGCATTTCACCAATAGAAATAGTTCTTTGGTTCACTAATGGGTCAATAGGTGCATCACGTAATGATGGGTCTAATTCATCATTTACTTTAAAATGAGTGTCAGTTTTTGAATCAAAAATATGCGGGCTACCAGAGATTGGGTTTTTACCTGTCCAAAATTCTAATGAGTTAAATAAAACATAATCTGCCGCAGTCGTAATACCGTAAACTGGTGCAAGAAGCAAATTTACCCCAGCTCTAGCATAGCGGTTATCAACCACCTCAACATTGAATTTCATTACTTTCCCTGTCACTGCATTGCTGCCAATACAACCAGTTAATGTTGTCGCTAGAATAATGATGCCTGCAGTTTTAATGAGTATTTTTTTCATAATTTAGTTCCAAAAGTAAGTAATCAGTGATGTGTTTTCTTGGAGCCATTATGCTTTTCGTTACAAACAATACTTACCATTTTGTGCCAACTAAAATTTATGACGCTAATTTATTCCTATAATCGATAGTTTTATCGTTTTTAATGTTACTTACTCTGCAAAAAACAAAATAAGTTCCTATTCGAGCGCTCGAATGCTCATTTTATCCATTCTTGTCACATTTATGAAATGATCTAAGCGTTATTATCCTCAACCTCTTCTAACACGTTAAATAGGTTAACAATGAAAACATTAATAGCTCATCGTGGAATGTCTTCTCTTGCTCCTGAGAACACGCTGTCTGCATTTTCATTATGTAAAGAACATGGTGTTCAATGGTTTGAATGTGATGTTGATATTCTACAAGATGGTACGGTTATTATTTCTCATGATGACACATTAGATCGTTGTACAGATAAAAGCGGTCGTTTATATGATATTAGCAATGCAGATTTATCGTCGATTGATGCAGGGAGCTGGTTTAGTGATGACTACATTAATGAGCGTTTACCAACTATTCAGCAATTAATTAAATTAGTGAACGAAAAAGAACTTAATTTAAATATTGAGATTAAATCGTGTTCAGAAAGTGCTCAGTTAAGTCATTTGCTTATTGATAACTTAATTTTGGCTCTGAAAGAGTTAAATCCTGAACGTGAATTGATTATTTCAAGTTTTAACCACTTGGTATTGTCTGAATTCAAACGTAAAAGCCCTGAAAGTAAAGTCGCTTGTTTGTTTGAAAGTCATAACCTATGGGATGACTGGAACTCAATCATTGAGTGGTGCCAAGCCGATTACATCCATCCGGAAGAGAAAGGCTTAACTCGTGAAATGGTCAATAAATTTAAAGCATCAGGCATTAAAGTAAATGTGTGGACAGTGAATGATTTAGCTCGTGCTAATGAATTGTTTAATTGGGGCGTGGATGGTATTTGTACCGATATTGCTCACAAATTCCCTTCTAAATACAAAGCATAAAAATAATAAATAAAACAATAACGTGAAAGGATTACAACGATGAACTTATTTGAAAAAATAGGCTTTACTAGCCGAAATCAATTGTTTGGCTTCTTCTCTGTCGTGATGTCAGGCCAAATTATTTATTCGGCTTTTGAAGCTTTTAAGGGAACATTTTATAACTTACTTTTAGAAGTGCTACAAATAGACAATACCCAAATGGGGATCTTGTTTACGCTGATTGGTTCGGCGATGTTCTTCTATATTCCGGCTGGGTGGGTCAATAACCGTTTCTCTGTAAAATCCATTTTAATCACCAGTTTGAGTATTCGATTTTTGAGCATGATGGGGATTATCTTCTTAGAGCCCGGCTTTAGTGTTCTGGTTGTGATTGCCGGTCTTTGGGGTTTAGTCGATGCCGCATTCTGGCCTGCGGTTGTGAATGGTGTGACGTTAATGTCAGGCGATAGAAATAAAGGCATGGCATTTGGCTTGTTAGAGTCGGTACGTCGCGCGGCTGAAATGAGCATGAACGCTGTGATCGTTGGTATCATGGCACTGGTTGGCGGTTCAATCCTTGTGTTCCAAGGTGCAATTGTTTTCTATACGTTACTTATCCTGCCGATGATCTTCTGTGTATGGAAATTTGTACCAGATAACCACATGGAAATTAAACAAGGTGAGAGTAAAAACAAAGAAGCATTAAAAGGTTTAGTTCATGTACTAAAAATGCCAACAGTATGGTTAGCAGCGATTACTTCTCTAACGGTATATTGGATTTATATTACGTTAATTTATACAGTGCCTTACCTACAAGCTGTATTTGGTTTATCAACAGCACAAGCCGCTATTTTTGGTATTATTAATACAGGCGCTATGGGTGTTGTCGCTGGTTTAGTTGCCGGTTCTATTGCTGATTTCGTATTTAAGTCTTCAATCAAAATGATGTTCTTTGCTCTAGGTTTAACGGCAATTTGTTTAGGTGTGACGATTGCTCTGCCTAAAACGGAAGGCATGTTAATGATGAACATGGTGCTACTAATGTGTTTCTCATTCAGTATATTCTTAGCAAAAGGCATTATCTTGGCACCAGTGGCAGAAGCCGGAGTACCAAAAGCCTACAGTGGTTCAGCAATGAGTGTGGGTTCATTTGCCGCTTATGCATCAGTGTTTTGGGCGTACGCATTAAATGGTTGGATTATTGATACTTATCCTGCGATTCAAGCATATCAGATGATCTTTGGTATCGGCTTAACTGTCGCGGTACTTGGTATGATATGTTCATTGATCCTTATCTCTCTGAAAAAGAAAAACAGTGGTGATGATCAAGAAGGAAAGTTAGTTGAATCAGAAGCGTAATCTAATGATTTAATGGCTTTAATCGAATAAATAAAAACCCCAGTATGTCTAATACATGCTGGGGTTTATTTTGTTATGATTCTATTTAGTTAGAATTAAACGTTTAATACGAATTCTTCAATTACTTTAGCCACGCCATGGTCGTTATTGCTTACGGTAATGTGGTTAGCGATTTCTTTGATATCGTCAGTGGCGTTCGCCATTGCAACGCCAAGACCTGCGTATTTGATCATATGCCAGTCATTACCCGCATCGCCCATACAGATAACTTCATCTGCAGTAATACCAAGATGATCCGCCAGTGCTTTTACACCGACGCCTTTATTACTGTTAGGGTTTAAAAACTCTAAGAAGAAAGGCGCACTTTGTACAATGGTGAATTGCTCATATAAAGCGGCAGGTAATTGCAGAATAGCAGCAGAAAGTAGCTCAGGCTCATCAATCATCATCGCTTTCATAACTTGTTCGTCGTCTGCTAACTCTTCAAAATCAATTACTGTAATTGGCATACCAGTGATGCTTGATTCATGTTCTGTGTAATGATTTAATTGTGGTGTAATTAGCCCTTTTTCTTGTGAGAAGGCGTGAACGTGAACTCCCAGTTCTTTCGCTAATTTAGCAATGATTTTTGCGTCTATACCTGTAATTATTTGGCTACGGATAACTTCTTCGCTTTTCACTTTTTGAACCAGTGATGCATTGTAACTAAGAACGTAATCGTCCTCTGTTGTCATGCCTAGTTCTTCTAGTTGTGGCTTCATGCCGTTTAGTGGGCGGCCAGAGGCTAAAACAACGACTACCCCTTTTTCACGAGCAGCTGCAATAGCGGTTTTGTTTTCGGCTGAGATTTGCTTATCAGAATTAAGCAGAGTGCCATCCATATCCAATGCGATCAGTTTATACATAGTACTTACCATTTGGTTAAATTATCTTGAGGTAGCTTACCTGATTTTTGTGAAAAAAATACTATATACTGTGCTTGATTTTCACTACCGATATTGAGCCATGAAATTAAGTTCTCGTTTAGAAACCATTAAAAATAAAGTTACCAAGCACTATGATCATATTTGGGATTGCTGCTGTGATCATGGTCAGTTAGGCACTGCCTTATTGGCTTCACAACCAAAAAGTGTGATCCACTTTGTTGATGTCGTGGATGAGTTGATGGTTGAACTTGAGTCTCGATTGCAAAAGCACGCCTTAAAAGTCAGTTCTCAGTGGCAAGTGCACTGTATGGATGTAGCTCAACTGCCTATCGTCCCAAATAAAAAGAATCTGGTCATTATCGCAGGTGTGGGTGGTGATTTGTTGATTGAGCTGATGCGTTCCATACAATCACGTAATGGTGATATTGAGCTGGAGTTCATTCTTTGCCCGGTATTACATAACTATATGGTTAGATGTGAGTTGATAGAGATGGGCTTTGGTCTGATATCAGAAACATTAGTTAAAGAGAACAAACGCTTTTATGAAATTATTCATGTCAGTAATCAAGCTGCTATCCCTTTGACTAATATAGGTTCTGAAATGTGGGATTTGTTAGATGTAAATCATCAAGAGTATTTGCAAAAAGCGATTTCTCATTATCAAAGAATAGAAGAGAACTCTAAAGGAATGAATGGAGTTAGTGACTTGTATTTAAGATTAAGGAATTCTACGTTTCAATTTTAGCTCATTGAATTTGTTACCCTTTTAATATGCTATTGGAATGTTTCGTTAAAGCTATAGACTTGAGCGATTCATTTTTAAGATATGTCCTACATAAATTGTATTTATTACTTTTTATACTTAGCACACATTCTAGTGGTTAAATGAGCATGTTAATGTTCGGAGTTCAGTATGCAAAGTGAAAGTTTGAGAAAGCAAGTGTTGCTCAAGACGATAAAAAAAGATGTAGAAGTCGCATTAACGTTAAAAGAAATAAGTAAGTCAGATCTTGTTAAAATGATCAGTTACTTTGCGATGAGAGCAGAGGCATTGAATGAATAATTAGCTAACGACAATTGCCGTTAGCTAGATAAGGTCATGAATTTTTATTAAGGCGATGAACTTCAATACCAAAGCCTAGCGCGCTATAAGCGAGTAGAGAATAACCTAGTAGTTCAGTTCCTTCTTCTGCTAGGTTTTTTATTGTACGAATGTAGTGATCATCAAGTAACGTTTGCCACAGATAACCCATGCCAGCTAATCTAGAAAACACCAGAACAATAACTAAAGCGCAACTTAACGTGTAGAAATAACGGCTATCGAAAAAGCGTGCGGCGGTAGATAGAAGACCTTTCTTATCTTTTAATGCAAAGTAAATGCAGGTAAAAGCAACGATTAGAGCTGGAATTAGCCAAAATCCATGATAAATATTATCAAGAACGCCATCACTCTCCCTTATGCACATACAGCTAAAGAAACCAATGATAAGTATGGAAAAAGAGCGAACCTCTTTGTTAACTACAGCGATATAACTAAAAGAAAAAATGACAATAAGCAGTAAAATCTGTTGGTAATATTCAGTTAATGAGTTTTCACTAAGCCCATTTTTTAAGACAATAATGTCAGTACGGATGACTAAGTAGGCAACAGAAGCAACAAGGCATTGAATAAAAAACTGTAATAACCCTTTTTGGATTTTTTTATGTCAGCGGATTTTGAATAAGAAAACATCATGGCTACCCTAATACTTATTAACTAGTTTGTCATTATAGAGTGGTTAAGTAGCATAGTATGTACTCATTTATTGAAAATAGGATTCCATAACTGCAAGTTGTCATTCTATAAATCCCTATTGAATATAATTCATAATATAAAACAGAGAGGTTGTTGATATCACAACCCACAAGCTAACACCAAAAATCAATGGTTTTGCGCCAGCGGCTTTGATTTTTTCAATTGAAATACCACAACCGATAAAGAATAAGCACAGAACTAAGAGCTTTTTCGATACATCAAAAATGCCATCATAGATCAGGCTAAATTGCGGTAAGTTATCGCTAATCAAAATAGCTAAACAGTAGAAAAGAATGAAGTAAGGAATGGTTATTTTTTTACTGTTGCTACGAAAAAGTAGAGCACTAATAAAAGCAACCGGAACAATCCACAATGCACGAGCTAATTTAAGCGTTGTTGCTGTCTTTAACGCTTCTTCGCCGTATGCAGATGCTGCACCAACAACGGATGAAGTATCGTGAATGGCAATCGCAGCCCAAGTACCAAAGGCGTGTTGGCTTAATTCTAATGCATGACCGATAACAGGGAAAATAAACAAAGCGATTGAATTTAAAACAAAAACAGTTGCTAAGGCTAAACCTGTTGATTCTTCGTCAGCATTAATCGCTGGAGCGACTGCTGCAATAGCACTTCCGCCACAAATCGCAGTACCAGAGGCGATTAAATGTCCCGTTACCTTATCGAGTTTCATTAATTTTGCTAAGAACCAACCAAGAACTAAAGTACCAAAAATGGTTGATAAGATAATGCCAATACCGTTTGAGGTTGCATCAATGGCTTCGTTTAATTGGATCCCAAAACCTAGCCCCACAATAGAATAGGCTAATAATTTTTTAGTTACTTTGCCGAGAGCAAAATTGGTAGGAACAAAACCGAAACTGGCTAAAGCGAAACCCATGACTAAAGCAGTAGGTGAGTTAACCCAAGGAGTTAATGTTAATAAGGCTGCAAAATAAAAAGGGAAGTAATGTCGTAAATGTTGTTTATTAAAAGTCATGTTCATTAGTCTCAGATACAGGAAAGGTGACGATATCATTTTTATTGGGTTTAGTAAGTTTAATAATTCCATATATAGAGTTAAATAAACCTTAACCTTTGTAAGGGTTTTGTTCCTAGGCTAAATATCAGTGTAATGTACTGGTTTAATTAAAATTGAATTCATATTTAGTATCTTACGCTCTTATATTAGGTCGACACTTCGGTATACTTTTTAAACAAATAAAAAATAAAAAATAACAATAATATTAGGCTTAGGGATCTTAAGGAGACTATATGGAAGAGGCAAATACCGCTGAAAGTAACCGTGCAATAGAAGAAAATACAAGTGTACTGCAATGGAATAGACTTTCTCGTTTTAATCACATTATCTGGACTGTTTTAGTCGGAACACTCCTCGCTCGAACTACGTATTTTATGGCTTGGCCATTTCTCATTGTTATTCTCTATCAAGATTTTAATGCCAGTGCAGTCACGGTTGGCGCTATGTTAGCGGGTTCAGCTGTGGTTGGCTCATTTACGGGTTTATATTCAGGTTGGTTATCCGATAAATTTGGCCGTAAATGGGTCATGATATCTGGGTGTGTGATTGCGGCTTTTTCTTACAGTGGAATTGGAATGGCGACCACTATTTTCCAACTGTTTGTTCTTGTTGGGATGTGTGGCTTAATGCGCCCTATGATAGAGGCACCAGCAAAAGCCGTGATTGGTGATAATTTAGATAATGATAAAGACAGAGAACTGGCTTTAAATGTGCGCTATTTTTTGATTAACGTTGGAGGGGCGATTGGACCACTAATTGGCATTACTCTTGGGCTGGCTCATCCTAAAATATTGTTCTTAGTGACCGGTATTACTTATCTGGCTTTTGGTCTTTTTCTATTTTTTTCTTTTGCTAAAAGTAAGAGTGAAACCTTGCTCTCTAAAGCAACTGCGGATGTAACGTCCTTTTTCTCAACCGTTCGGATCATAAGTAAAGACAAGCTATTTATTAAATTGATTGGCGCAAATTTAATCATGATGTTTGTCTATGGTCAGTATGAATCGTCTATCCCCCAAGTCATCGTTCGTACGGATATTGTTGATGCCGCTAAATTTATCAGCGGACTAGTTTTAGTTAACACGCTAACGATTGTAATTTTACAGTTTCCAATGCTTAAGCTGCTTGAAAATGTCCCATTATTTACCCGAACTCGTATTGGTATGGTAATGATGGCGTTAGCACAAATTTGTTTTTTAATGGTACCAGTAGATTTTCCTGCGGGTTGGTTGATGGCGTGCTTTGTGTTGAGTGTGGGCGAGGTGATTGCTTTTCCAACCTTAAATGTACAAATAGATCAATTAGCACCTAAACATTTACGAGGAAGTTATTTTGGTGCCGCTGCTATTTATGGGCTAGGGTTTGCACTTGCTCCGCTCGTTGGCGGGGTGCTTATTCAACTTGGTGGGGCAACGCCCTTATTTATCGCGTGCTTTGCTCTTTCTTTGTTAATGATTGGATTATATAAGTGGGCGGAGAAGGAAATACCAAGTAAAAGTAACTAATTTGAGATATTTGTTCTTGAAAAGTAATATGTAAAGCCACCACTATTTATGGTGGCTTTTATTATTCAACATGGTTCAGAATGATTACTCTGGACGCCAGCTTAGTGCACTTGCAATAGAACCAATCACGATAGTGTCTTTTTGAGCCTCACTCATTAAATGTTAATGACATGTGCAATTTAGTGGTTTTTAGGATATTCCAAACGCTATGTATAATTATTTGGAGCTATTTCTTATACTTCTAAAACAAAAAGGTATAAGAGATGGAGTACTAGCGGTTGTATCACTTATTAATTTTTTTAGAGTGGCAGTAAATTAATTTCTCTGAGCCATTATTGTGATAACGAATAAAGTAAATCAAGATATAGCCCTTATTATTTAGCTTTCAGTTGGAATAATAATTGAAAATTGAGTACCGCTAAGCGTACTTTCTTTTATCTCAATTGCCAAATGTGAGCGATGTGCCGCTGCACTGGCAATTGCGAGGCCTAGACCAAAGCCGCCTGTTTTGCTGTTTCTGCTTTTATCTAGTCGTGAAAATGGGAGGAAAACTTCTTTGTATTTGCATCTTGGGATCCCTGAACCATTGTCTTCGACAGTGATTTCGACATATTCTTGGTGTTCTTTTAAGCTAATATGGACATGAGAGTGGGTATATTTAATTGCATTTTTTACTAAATTATCGATCACCAGCCTTGCCATTGTCGAGTCACATCTCAGGACGATATCTTCTGTAATGTCGCGGGTTATTCTGATGTTGTTTTTGGGTAATGACTCAACTCTTGATCGAAGATAAACGCTCATATTTATATTAGATTTATGCGTTTCATAAAAAGAAGATTCCATCGATGTTAATTTTGAAAGCATAATGATATTAGACGTTAAGTTATTAATGTCGTCTATATATGTATCAATATCGTCATGTAACTCTGTGTTTTCAGCTTGGCTTTTTATACGGAGTAAATCATTAACTAACTGAATGCGACTTAGTGGCGTTCTTACTTCGTGGGGTATTGCTTGAGCAAATATTTGGCTTTGAATAACCCTGCTTTCAATTTCATCAGCCATTTTATTAAAGCTTTGTGACAGTTTTTTTATTGGTTCAGGAACTTGTTCGTTTGCTCTTTCTGATAATTTGCCCAGACCAAATTTACGTTGGGTTTGTTGAAAGGTTTGGGTTTGTTTTTGTAACTGTCTTAAGGGAAGGTAAATCGCCACACTTAAGATAAAAACAATGCTGAAGGTGAGAGTGAGAATAAAAATTATGGTTGGTTCTTTATACCAAGCAGTTTCATCAGAGAAGAAATCAGCATTTTCACTAAAGACAAAATGTTGGTTTGAATTTGGTACCGGATATATAGCACTATATAACCCGCTTTCATTTACGTATACAACCGTTGAGTTTTTAATAAAAATCTGATCGCAACTATGACAGGGGGGGGATTTATCCCAATGAGAAATAAGCTTTAATGTGAAGATGTAAAAAACTTCATGATTGCTATTTTCTAGGTCATCATATAAAGAATTTTCTTTATCTTTCTGCTTAATATATTGATCTAGAAAAAAATCTCCATCTTTTAAGAATACATCTATATCAGCTTTTCTCATGTAATTTTCAGCAAAGGTAAAAAACAAAAGTAAGGTCGTAATAATAGATATGATTAGCCCAAAATATAACCGAGCAAACATAGAAGGTAATGACTTAAAGTGAAACAAGCATGTATCCTCTATTTCTAATCGTTCTTATTAAATTGCTTGGAGAATTATTTGCGGAGAGTTTTTTTCTAAGGCCGGAAACTCTCATATCAATAGAGCGATCATTAAAATCATAATCTATACCACGAAAGGCTTTACAGCATTTTTCTCGTGTAACTACCTTACCTACGTTATCCATTAAAACATGCAATATTTCAAATTCAGCGGTAGTTAATTCTAAGTTTGAGTTTTTATACCATGCAGTTTGAGTGTTACTCTCAAGAATGATATTGGTAGCAAGGAAGTTGGTGGTTTTAAGTGGTGATGAAGGTGAACGGCGTAATAGTGCTTCAATTCTTGCCAGTAATATATGCCCTCTTACTGGTTTTGTTACGTAATCATCTGCACCAAATTTAAATAAACTTACTTCACTCATTTCATCATCTGATGCAGTGAGAATTAAGATCATGCCATGATAAAACTGTCGAGCTTCACGGCATATATTAGCGCCGTTCTTTCCAATAAGAGAAGATCAGGTTGATAGTCTTTAATTGCATCAATAGCTAGTGAACCATCATTTATAATTTTAGTATTATATTGCTCCGCCTCTAGATACATTTGTGTTAATCGACCAATTTCTTGGTCATCTTCAACAATAAGTATTTTCCCTTTTTTCAATGCATTCCCCTTACTTATGTGTCATTGAGTTATATTCGCTTTTCATAATATATAAAGAAAAAAAGATATAAATATTTTACAAGTGAAAATAGTGAAAACTCCAAAATCATAGAATGGCTTACATAACTTACAAATTAATTATCTACTAATAATATGAGTAATTTCTTATGGTTACAGGAAAGCTTGTAAGGAAATGTAAGACGTAACGTTCTCAATGAAACTTACAAAAAATTACTGAGTCTGTTGATGTAAGTTATACAAGTTTTTTACTTTTACATTAAATGAATAGGGACAATAATGAGTAATTTGTTAGTTAAAATAATGTTTATAAGTTTGGGGTTATTTATATCTGGATGCGGAGATGATAAGAAAACTGAAAAAATAAAGAATAAATATGAGGATACGTCGTTAACTGATGCTCTTGATCTACAAATGCTGAATCAAACTAATGAAGCCATGAAAAAGTTAGATAAGAATGATATTTGGTCGGGTTATAGTTTAAGCAAACAACGTATTTATATGATTAAAGTCGATAATGGTAAACCTGTTGGTGGGTATTTAATTAATCCATCTCATTACGTCAATGGCGCAGAGCAATTAGGTGATAATGAAGATCAAGGATTAAACGTATTTCGTTATGATATTAATGTTAAGGAAGCTTATAAGTCATTAAGTGCTAATAATGGAAACGGTATCTACAGTTTTGATTATAAAGTGAGTGGAGAGGGTTACTATATTCAAACGTATGATATGGCAAGTGTTGATATTAATAGTGGCCCGGCCGATGGATCTATTAGACTGCTATCACATGAATTATTTCATTCTTACCAGGGAAAGAAATTTACTCAATCGAGTGATTATGTTCAAGAAATGAACGGTTATCCAATTCAAAAAAACTTGATTGCTTTATCTTTATTGATGAGGGACGTAATGAAAGATTTGCCAACTAAATTAACAAAGCAAGACGCACTCTCTAGATTAGAAAAATACGTAACGATTAAAAGCGAGGAAATACGATTAGATTCATCCAATGGTTTGTTAGTAAAAAATATGGGGTTGTGGCAAGAGCAAGTTGAGGGGAGTGCTTACTATGTTGATACTATGCTAGGAAAAGGGATTTTTCCTTATGCTGTGGGAGTGACTTTCTTTGGCTCTGATGGATATAATTTAGATCTTACTTTTGGTTTAAATGCCCAAGAGACATTTGGGTGGAGTTATTTTTATCCTAGTGGAGCTTCAGCTATTTTCTTATTGGAACAAGCTGGATTTGATATTAAAAAAATAGAAAAAGGATTATCTCCTTATGCTGCAGCGAAAAGTATAGTGTCTATTGATGAGAATGATGAAGTTAGATTACTGGCTCAAATGAAAATAGATTACCCTTGGGATCTTATCGAAGTCATTGCTGAAGATTATTATAAGCAGTATTTATCACAATAAGTGCTGACTGTAACTTAGCATTGATTTGTTATTAAATAGATAATTAGTGCGGTGTTACTTTTGATAAATACGTCACGACAGCACTATGATCGGATCCAGAAAACTGAGGTAATGCTTCGCGCTTACAAATAAACAGTGAGGGTGATTCGGTATTTTTTATCCAAAGGTGGTCAATTGCAATCCGTGCGAAAGAGGGGATTGCAATTCCTTTGATTTCACGTGGCCAGCTTTGTATTGGAGCAGTGTGGTAATCCTTATAAATAGTGTTAAAACGCTTGGTGTTGGCTGATAAGTTAAAATCCCCAATAATTAATGTATCAGGGTAGGGAGAGTAATCTGCCAGTCGTTCTAAACTTCCTATTAATGCATTTCTCTCATGCCATAGTTGTTTGGTTCGGGGGGAGGGAGGATGCGCGGTGTATAAACTTACAGGCCTGTCTTCACTGCTTTGCCATATACCACTAATCATATAATGACCCGCAGGCGTATTCTGAGCTCGTAAATTTAGAGGGTGTTTGCTTATAACCATTTGCCCACTTGGGTAGCCTAATGTTGGGGCTCCGCCAAATTGATAGGGGTATTCATCAATCAATTCCATGAACCGTTCCCCATGCCAAGGGGATGTTTCCTGAAGTACAACTAAGTCAATATCCGTTTTAATTAAGTAGTTTAAAAAAGACGTCAGATCAGGATTAGTATAATACAGGTTATATTGAACGATTTTTAAAGGATCAGAGCAAGATGCAGTAGTGTATTGCTGTGATGGGGTTTGATATAACCACAAGGTGGCAAGTAATAAACAGAAGAAGGAGTAAAGGTAATAACGGCAAAGTAATAAAACGATAAAAGATAGGCCGTAAATACCAGCAATAACACTGGGAATACCTGTGATATTTTCAACCCACCAAATCTCAGTAAATGTTGATACTGCACTCCATAATAAAGTTGGTAGTAATAAAAGTAGGTAAACCCAACCTCTTTTTTTCATCATTATTCTGCACCCATCCTTAAGCGAATCCATACTTATTAGTATGGGATAGAAATCGCTAAGGTGTTAATTAAAATCCTTTTTTTAGAACATAGGGTAATGAACTGGGGAATATCCTCGCTTCATTGCGTCAACCATTTTTAGCATCACAGGCAGTGCGTGCTTGAAAAATAGTTCATACCCTTCACATAATACATTGTGATCTTCACCATTATTGGTTTTATCCACTCGGTTTTTTGGACAACCGCCATTACATAAAGGCTTAAAATCACAACGTTGACACTTTTGATTTAGTGAATCGAGTTTATCTTGCCCGAATTTCATTTGCTCTTTTGAACTCACCATTTGCGCTAATGAAGCGTTGTCATGGTGAATATTACCGATTTTATAGTCATCATAACCGTAGTGATCACAACTAAATACTTCACCGTTGGATTCCATCATTAATTGTTGCCCACAAGTATCAGCATGGTGGCACATTTGGCTTTGGTGTCCCATTAAAATCATTAAGCAGTTTTCAAAAAATTGCACATAGGTTTTACCAATGTCATTGGCTGCCCATTCATCAAAAACATCACATAAAAATTGTCCCCATTGCTTGCCTGATAATGTCCAATCATAATCAAAACGACGATCCATTTCATGGTCAATACAAGGCTGAAACTGTAGGTAAGTGCTGCCGTTGTCTTTTAAAAAGTTATAAATCGTTTTTCCATGTTTATAACTTTTATTGTTAATCACAGTAAGCGTATTAAATTCTACATGGTGTTCTTTTAAGTGACGCATTCCACGCATGGTTCGTTCAAAAGAGGAATTACCTGATTTATCAATGCGAGCAATGTCATTGATCAGTTGTGGGCCATCAATACTGATCCCAACCATAAATTTATTTTGAGCAAAAAACGAAGCCCAACGGTCATTAATTAAAGTGCCATTGGTTTGAATGGTATTTTGTATTGGAATGTTTGAGTTTTGTTGTTGCTGTAGTTGAATGGCCAATTGATAAAACTCAAGACCACGCATCATTGGCTCTCCTCCATGCCAAATAAAATCAACCACGGGGGTTTTGCTTGGTTGAGAGTGCATGTGATTGATGATCATTTTTTCTAATGTCTCATTATCCATGCCGGGCTTTTTTTTGTCTTCATTTTTGAGGTAATAACAATAATGACAATCTAGATTACATTTTGCGCTTTCAGATTTAATAAATAGGCTATAAGGCATTGTAGTTGTGGTAGGGGATACTGACATTATTTGATTACCTTGTTGATGACTTATAATTCATGTCTATTAATTTAATTAATTATATATGCATAGTCGAATTGCATTTTTTAATAAAGGATATTCATTCTTTCAATTGTTCTTCTTTATTAAGAGTCGCTAATCTGGAACGATATTTATAAATAGAGGTTCTACTATGAAAAAAGCACTCATAGCAACGGTAATTACGAGTAGTTTATTAAGCAGTACTGCGGTATTTGCGGCACAACTAACACCTGTTAATCCCCAAGAAGAATTAGCCTACACCCTAGGATTACAAGCCTTTATTTATGGTGCCGGCCCATTAACGGTAGCACAAGTGAGAGCCGCATCAACCAATGTGGATAGCCCTATGGATAATGGTGCGGCGCCGCTTAATATGATGGGTAAAACTCTGACACTTGCAGGTCCTGATGATCGTGTTGTTCCAACGATGAATAACGATACTCTTTATTCGCAATCGCATATTAATCTGAATGATACCGGTCCGTTGGTGATTGAAGTTCCACCGACAGATAATCGATATTTTATCGTTCAGCTTCTTGATGATTACTCAGAAGCCGTTGATAATTTAATTGTTGATAATGTGGGAAAAGATGGCGGAAAATTCCTACTGGTCAATAAAGGATGGAAAGGTCAGAAAGGGGGGATCCCTGATGGTATTGATGGTATTATAGAATCAAGAACACCGTTAGTTTGGTATATTCAACGTACTGGAGTCTCAGGAAATAAAGACTTAACTGCTGCTTTAAAAGTGCACGATGGTTTTATTAATTATCCACTATCAGAATTGGGACAAGCTCACAAGACAGTTAAACTAAGCCATGCAAAAACTGGTATATCTCCTGTCGCTCAACCTAAAGGTCTAGAGTGGTTTGAATTGATTGACCATGAATTACGCAACAATCCAATCCCTTCAGATGCACCAATTGTGGATCAATTTAAATACATTGGAATCGGTGGTGATAAGCCATTTAATGCTGATGATTTAACAGCTGATCAGAAAAAAGGTTTATTACGAGCGCTAAATGCAGCACCACAAATTATTCAATACGCAAGTCGTGATTTAGGCGTTAAAAATAACGGTTGGGCGATGATGTACGAAGGCGGGCGCTATGGTAACGATTACCTGAGCCGTGCCAGTATTAACTTCCGTGCTGCAGGTTTGAATACTAAAGAGCGTGCACTGTATCCAAATCGCTATACGGATTCTAACGATCAGCAATTGTCAGGAAAAAACAAGTACCGCATGACAATGCCTGCTGACGCACCTGCAAAAGAGTTTTGGTCATTAACTATGTATGATGCGAAACATTTATTTATGGTGCCAAACAGTATTGATCGTTATTCAGTATCGACGAATCGAAAAGATGAACTTACCTACAACAAAGATGGGTCATTAACCGTATGCATCCAAAACAGTAAACCTACGGATGCAAGTTGTAATTGGCTGCCAGCACCAAAAGATGACTTCTATTTGCACTTACGTTTGTATGAGCCAACTCAAGCCGTATTAGATAACAATTACGCACTTCCTCAAGTCGTTAAACAATAAATTTTCATTTTCACTAAAGAGTACATTGATTGTGTTTAATGTGCTCTTTTTTACTTTGTTAGTTAGAGAATTAATAATGAAAAAAAACTATTCATTAATACTACTAAGTTCTACTTTAGTGTTGCCCTTTCAGGTGAATGCCGCCGGAACCTTAGTACAAGAAATGAGTAAAATGACAGTCAGTACAGCAGGGGCTGGTAGTGCAGCATTAGCTGAAAATGCTTCAGTGGCTTATTCGAACCCCGCAGGCATGAGTTATATTGAGGGGGATGCATTAAGCGTTAATGCCGCAGTGATGGATTTGGGTATGTATTATCATGACGATAGAGACTCAAGTCTAGACAGTGAAAATGCAGGTGGTATTCAATCTTACGGTTCGATTTACTATGTTCACCAGTTGAATGATGATTTCCATTTAGGAATGAGTATGTCAGCTCAAGGAGGAAGTGCGCTTGACTATGGTATTGATTATGCGGGGGCATTAACTCTAAATGATTTGAAATTGTCGGTCATACAATTTAACCCAAGCGTGTCTTATCAAGTAAATAATAAGCTATCAATTGGTGGTGGATTACAAATTGACTACGCTAGTTTTGAAGAGAGTTTGTTATACGGACAAGGTAATATTGAGACTGACAGTTGGACGTTAGGTTATAACTTGGGGTTGATGTATCAGATTGATGAGAATAACCGTTTAGGTGTCGCCTATCGTTCACGTATGAATCATAATCTGACAGGATCATTTAATAGTAATGCGATGACGGTTTCCGTTCCTATTCCAGGGCCAATTCCCGGCTCAGTAGATAAAGATATATCAGCTAAGGCGGGCGATGCAGGTATAAATGTCCTTAACCCTCGTCAAGTTGAGGTTTCAGGTTTACATCAACTTACTAATCCATTGAGTTTAGTGTGGAGTGTAGGCTTCGAGCAATGGAGTGATAATGACTCCACGACAGTTTCGATTACTGATAATGATAAATTAGTTCAAATAGAGCGAAATTTTGAAGATGTATGGACAGCAGCTATTGGGGCTCGTTACCAACTAACATCGAAATTACGTTTAGAATCAGGGGTTGGTTATGCAAGTTCACCACTTGATGAACCTGAATCTCAAGGCCTTGATCTTCCTGTCGATACACAGCATAGATACAGTGTAGGGGCAACCTATCAATGGACAAAAGATACCTCTTTTAATGCCTATTATAGCTACGTAGACTATGGTGATCCAGAGATCAACAATAGTGGAGTTATTGGCCAATTTGATAATTCGAATCAGTTTATTGGCATAACTCTAAACATGTCGTTTAAATAACCAAATTTCGCATTAATTATTCAGTGAAGTAATGAAATGCAGTAAATCATAAGTTTATCTTCAGTGAATCTTAAGTTTGATATGCGACACTCATCTCATTCTTAAAGTTCCTGAAGGTATCCTTGTGTTGTCGAATTTGTTGTCAAAAATTAAAAATCAAAAAATAACCATGAATATGGTGTCTTTGATAACCGTTGTTTCGATTTATTTTGCCGTGGTTTTTAACTACCCAATTAATGAAAAAATTTATGAGCTATCTCAAGGTCAAAGCCTCTTTTTGTTTATGACTCCTGCGCTTCTTACTTGTGTTTTTATTATCATTTTCTCGCTTATTGCTTTTCCTTACTTATTTAAAAGTATTGTTGTTATTTTAACCATAACATCAGCGATGGCGTTTTATGCAGCTTTGCAATATAACACCATGTTTGATTACGCAATGATAGAAAACGTGTTCGAAAGTAATGTAGACGAAGCTTCATCTTATTTGAGTAGTGCGTCTATTTTTTATTTGATTGCCTTTGGTATTATTCCCGTTTTATTACTGCTTAAAGTGAAAATTGTACGTAATGTATCTTGGTCAAAAGAGATATTTCATCGTGCGGCATTAATGAGTGTTGCTATTGTCGGTATGTTGATTATCTCCGTCTTTTACTTTAAAGATTACGCGTCAATTGGCCGAAATAACTCATACCTTAATAAAATGATTAATCCTGCGGATGCGTTTAATACAGTTAAATACATCAATAATACGTACCTGACCGAGCCGTTAGAATATGTAACGATCGGCGAAGATGCTCAAATTATCCCAGCGAAGAATGGTAAACCAACCCTAATGGTTGTGTTAGTTGGCGAAACGGCTCGCGCTCAAAACAGTGCTTATAATGGATATTCAAGAGAAACAAATCCATACACCAAAGATCTGGGTTTGATTGCGTTTCAAAATGTCAGTTCTTGTGGTACCGCAACGGCTCATTCTTTACCTTGCATGTTCTCGAACATGCTGCGCACCAATTACAATAAAGAACGTGCTAATAACCAAGATGACGTATTAGATGTACTGACTCATGCTGGAGTGAAATCTGTATGGGTTGATAATGATGGTGGTGATAAAGCCGTTGCTAAGAATATTGAAAAAGAGATGATTGCGGATAATGCAGACGCTCAATTATGTAATGGATCAAGTTGTTATGATGAAGTATTACTTAAAGGGCTTGATCAACGAATTCAAAATAGCAAAGGGGATCAACTGTATGCTCTGCATATGATTGGCAGCCATGGGCCAACGTATTGGAAACGCTATCCTGATAATATGGCCGTATATTCTCCTGCATGTAATCGCAGTGATATTGAAAATTGCAGTGATGAAGAGATCACCAATGTGTATGACAACACGCTTGTTTATACTGATTATGTGATTGCTCAAACTATCGCAAAACTAAAAACATATTCAGATAAATACAATGTCGTGATGCTGTATATATCAGACCACGGAGAATCACTGGGTGAGAATGGTTTATACCTTCATGGTGCACCTTATATGATTGCACCTAAAGAGCAAACCCATGTGCCTTGGTATATCTGGATGAGTGATGACTATGCAAACCAAAAAGGCATTGATAAAGCAAGTGTCGTTGAGAAAGCAGCAACGGGCCAATACTCGCATGATAACTTGTTCCATACCATGCTGGGCTTGTATGGGGTAAAAACGGATGCGAAAGATAATGCGTTAGACATCATGGCAATTCAAAGCTAGCAAAACACAGCTATAATTAAAGTAGAAAGAAATAGGCTAACCATAACAATGGTTAGCCTATTTTTTGTTATCATCGTTGGATAATGCTTAATCTCAAGAATAACGTGGTACTAGATAATGAAAATACTCTTGATTGAAGACTCTGCACACTTGCGACGTAGTTTAGTCGTCGGGTTGAGTAACCTTGGTTTTACGATTGATGATACCGGAGATGGTTCAATAGGCTTATCAATGGCTATCACTAATGAGTATGACTTCATTATTCTTGATTTAATGCTTCCTAATGTTGATGGCATTACGTTATTAAAAAGTATTCGAAAGATGGGTAATGACGTAAAAGTGATTATTTTATCGGCAAGATCACAACCTGAAGATCGTGTTGAAGGCTTATTGTCTGGTGCGGATGATTATCTAGTGAAACCTTTTTCTTTTGATGAGTTACACGCTCGTATTTTAACTGTGGCACGAAGAGGTGTGGTTAAAAATAGCGATGATGATATTAGGTTGGGTGACTTTACACTCGATCTTGCCAAAAAAGAGTTGGAGTTTTCTGAGCAACTCATCGATCTTACTAAAAATGAGTACAAGATTATTGAGTGCTTATTCTTATCTAAAAACCAAGTCATAACGACTGAAAATATCAGCAATTATGTCGTTGGTTCGTTTGATTCATTATCGAAAAATACCATAGAGTCACACCTCTCTTCTGTGCGTAAAAAGGTAAAAGTATTAGGCGGTGAGTTGCCAATTAAAAACAAACGTGGTTTTGGTTATTATTTGGAAAAAAACTCATGTACTCAATAAAAAACAGATTAGTTAATGCATTAACCGTGATTATTGGCGTAATTTTATTGGTGGTTTTCTTATCGTTGGATTTCATTCTTGATGCTTGGGTTGATCAGCAATTCGATGATGCGTTAGTTGAAAAATCAAACTATTTAAAATCACTGGTTGAAGTCGAAAGTGATGAAATTGAATTTGAATATCATACTGGTTTTATGCCCCAATTTGAGCGTAAAGATAATGCTCAATATTTTCAGATTTGGTTAGAGGAAGAGACTTTCGCGAAGTCTCAATCACTTGCTTATTTTGATGATGTTGATTTGAAATACAAAGACGTACCTACGCATGGTAGCCGTATTTTTAAAATTAGATTGCCTGATGGCAGTATGGGGAAAGCCATTTCTGCTCGTTTTCAGCCTCAATTGTCATCAGATGTTAATCCAGCTGATGTAACCTATATCGACACTATGTACTTGACGTTAGCTATCTCAAATCAAAGAGTCAGTAACATATTATTGATTGCTGATTTATCGTTGCTATTTGTGTTTATAACGGCAATTTTCGGGGTGAGATTTGTTGTAATTAAAGTTGTCGATAAAGAACTAGATTTACTTTATTTATTAAATAAAGAAATTTCAGACCTAGATGCTCATGCACAGCAGATAAAGAAAAATCCGAAAGAGAGCAGAGAAATAGCGCCAATTAGAAAAGCGTTAAATCGATACATTGAGTTAAATATTCAAAATGTTGCGAATGAGAAACGTCTTTCTTCTGATATCGCTCATGAGCTTAAAACGCCAATTGCTGAGATCATCAGCTTGAGTGAGATGAATATTCGTTTTCCTGATGATGTTCGTATTTCAGCAACGTATAAGGAAGATGTCTTATCTATTGCGCATAACATGAAGAATATCGTCAATAAGTTGATGGCATTGAATCAAAGTGCATCAGACTCTTTTCATATAGTAAGAAAAGAAATTGATATGCGAATTTTATCTGAAGAGATAAGTACCGAATTACAGTTTAAGTACCCAAATATAGAAAATAGAATAACGTTTTCTTCATCATTAAACTCTCCTATTGTGTGTGCTGATAAATTTAGCCTTGAAACCATGGGCAGGAATTTACTAGATAACGCGTTATTTTATAGTGCCAAGAATACAAACATAATTGCGTCTATGGAAAATGATGAAAATGGCAATATAATTTTAGAAATTAAGAACACAACATCAAAACGATTAACACAACAAAATATAGAGAATTTGTTTAAACCCCTTTATCAAGTGGACTGTTCAAGAACGGATACTGATAGACATGGTTTAGGGCTGTCGATTGTACAAAATATAGCTCAGCAGAATGGGTATGATTTATCCGTAACATATAATGAAAATCAAGAGATCACATTTACTGTTGTGATTCCGAAAAGTAAATAAGTTGGATCATATTATCCAACTTAGTCATCATTTTATATTTTAAACTTGTAAGTAATCCAGGTTTGGTTTTCTGTGCTGCCTGTCAGAAGAAGAACATTACTTGAGTCAATTTTATACCCTACATTGAGCTCTGCATAAAAATCTCGGAATTCCTCACCATTTAAGCCATATTGATATTGTGGAGAGGCGAGAACAAAGAATTTTTCATTAATATTATATTTTGCATAAATTTGAGCGTTAATGATGTCGGTATCTTCGAATTTCTCATTTGATTCCCATGCTTTACCATAGGTTAATCCCACATTAAATTGAAGTTTTTCATTTACAGGAATTACCTGTAATACACCAATAGTGGCATAATTAGAAGAGATATTATCTACGGAATCATCTTTACTAGCGTCGATATAAACACCAGTACCAGTCACTTTATTTGGGGTAAAAATACGAGCTCGATAGGTTTCGAAATTATTTGTGCTTTCTATTTTTCCCATTGCTGCCCAGTTGTTTTGACCAACAGAAAATTGTAAAGAGCCGCCAAGACCTTGATCTCCAGCTTTTATATCCCCTCCGGTATAAACAGCCATTGGGTCTGACATATCTACTTCTTCGCTTGCATTTGAATAAAAGGAAATAAAAGGGATAATTAAAAGAAAGCGTGAATAATGTGTCATTAAAAATTCCAGGTAAATATTTGAAGAATAAGGAGAGGAGCATTTCAGCTCCTCTCTATGGTTTTATTTGTTGTTTACTTTACTGAAGTATCCGACATTCCTATACCACCTGATTTTTGACGTGGCGGGAATTCTTTCAATGATTGTTTGTATTCAACAATTGATTTTTGCAATGTAGGTACAATCCAAGAGCGTTCTTTCATCCATAAGAACCAACCATTAGTATCAACACTGCGCTCATAAGGATCCGCCTTTATATCTAAGATAATGCCTAAAGGCCATGTTTTAGCTGGTTCAGTCCATTCTGTTTTAGTCTTCAGATGTACTTTCCAATCACCCACGCGAACAGCGTTTAAATCTTGCTCGTTGTAATAGAAGAATTCATTACGTTTACTTGGGCCTTTTTTGGTTAGCATGTCCATTTGATTATAGCCATCTAAATGGACTTTGTACTTGGTGTCGCCAATTTTTTTGCCTTTTAACAAGTCTTCTTTAACCGTCGTATCTCCGGTTGCAGCTGCCATTAGTGTTGGGACCCAATCTTCAGACGTCATAAAGCCGCCAGTATATTCACCCTCTGGGATATGGCCAGGCCAACTGATCAGCATAGGAACTCGGAAGCCTCCATCCCATGTCGTCCCTTTTTGGCCTCTGTATGCAGCTGTTCCTGCCATTGGCCAATGATCTAAGTTAATACCATTATCAGCCGTGAACATGATAATGGTGTTATCAGTTTCACCCAGTGCGTCTAATTTATCTAATAACACCCCGATTTGGTCATCCAATTCTTTTAATGCATCAAAATATTCAGTGTGTCCACTTGAACCTAAATACTCATCTTTGACGTGTATTTGTTGATGCATACGGGATGGGTTAAACCACATAAAGAAAGGCTTATCAGGCGTATTTGCTTCGTGTTTGTCTAACCAGTCGGTAGAGAACTGCACAAACTCATCATCAATCACTTTCATACGCTCAGACCCTAGAGGCCCTTTATCTTCTATGCGCTGTTTTCCAATTTCACCCCAGCGAGGTTGTTCTGTTTTATCATACTTATTGGTAGCAAAACTATGTATCATATTACGAGGACGGCCAACAAAATTAGGGTCTTTAGGAAAGTTTGCTTGTTCTGGCATCTCCATTACGTTTAGGTGATATAAGAAACCAAAAAATTCATCAAAACCATGAACTGTCGGTAAGAATTTATTGCGATCACCTAAGTGACTTTTACCCACATGGATGGTGTCATAGCCTTTTGCTTTAAGCATATTAGCCAGTGTTGGATCTTCTTTTTGTAAGCCAATATTAGAACCGGGTTGACCTACAGTGGTTAAGCCTGTTCTGAATGGATATTGTCCTGTAATAAATGCACTTCTTCCCGCCGTTGAGCTGCCTTGCGCATAATAATCACTCACCATCATACCGCGCTTGGCGATACGATCTATATTTGGAGTCTCAATGGCACCAACTCCACGATGGTAAGCTGAAATATCCATTGGACTCACATCATCAACCATAATGGTGAGAATATTCGGTTGAGTTTGAGCAGCATGAGCACCAAAGGAGGCGACAGCAAGTGCTAATGCTGTTTTTGTTATGGTTTTTTTCTTCATTTCAATGTACCTATAAAAGTAGTAAGTTCATGTTCAATATTGGTATTACTTTATTGGGTTAATAGGTGGAACAGTCCACTTCATATCGAGAATGTCTTTTGATGGGATATATAAACGAGTAATGGCATAGAAGTTACCTTTTGGTGTAGGTAACCAATTTTTTTGTTGTGTATGATCTGTTGGTTTTTTATTTGATAGGATTAAATCAAAAGAACCGTCTTTATTTTTTTGAATTGGTGTTTGGTCATTAATATTAAAACGCTGAATTTCATTACTAATGAGCATTTTTGTTTTGGCGTCATAGACTGTAACAGACCAGAATGAATCGACAGGAGGTTCCGCTTTGAAATGCATCGAATACGGAATGTTTCCAGATAACAATTTACCTTGAGAATCGGCATAGGTGATTGGGTACATCGCTTCTTTTGCACCTTGCCCGCCTAAATAAGGGTGTGAAACTAATGATCTCAAAGCATTATCGTCTCCGAATTGATCAAGGACGAATGAGTAATACCAACCATCTTTTATTTTCATTGTGACAGGGTTCGAAGTTTGGTTCGCTACAATTTGTGGTCCATCTTCAAGCGCTTTTTCAAGTTGAATTTTCATTGACGGGGTCAACTTTGAACGATCGAATCCATTTTCACTGAGGCCAATCTTATTAAATTGTCCAAGTAAGGCTTGTTCGCGCTCAGGGATAGGGTTGTCTTTTAAATACGCTCCTAGCTCTTCATAAAAGCGTAGGGGATCATCTTTTTTTCCAGCTCTTGGAGTTAGTGGAGTTGAAGAGAATTTTGTTATTTTTCCTGATTTATACATACTCAGTGGAGTTAGTGTATATTTATCCTGAATCTTATGAACTTGCGAGTAGTCTTTTTCACCAAAGACTTGAGTTCTTCCCCATAACCAAACTTTACTGGTTGGAGATTCTACAATTTGAACGCCTTCTGGTGCAGTACCTTGCCAGTGAGGAGGAACAATCATTATTTTTTGAGGTGAATCTCCTGTTGCTCGAGTACCTACGTATTTGAACAAGTTGTGCCACATATCAAACATATCGATAACAAAGTAACGATTTTCCACCTCTGGAGTTGATAAAATCACTGGTTCTTTTGATACATCTACAATCGCGCTTGAATAGAGCGTATCTCTATTTGCGGTTGGCATGTCGGTGTCTTGATCTGTTGGTAGACGACGAGCATGGCCAAAATGATTTAAAGGCGCACGATAACTCGTGTCATTTTGTGGCTGAGACATATCCGTATATTGGCGAGCAACCTGCTCCATACGAACTAAAGTTGAACCCCATAAATAGGCATTAGTCGCCAAAATATAGCTTTCTTGATTCAGCCATGTTGATGCTTGATTTTGATGGATTTGAGCGGCAGGACTCAGTGTCGTTGATTTTACTTCTTGAGCATTAATACTCAAAGAACTCATTAAAATAGTGGCGATAATAGTAGCGGTAAACTGTTTTTTAAACATTAGCGACTCCTCTAAATATATAGAGTAAGCTTACGTTTTTTACTTAAAAATTGTTCCTATACTCTCTATTACTATTTTTAATAGAGAGTGACTTTAGATTTAAAAAATGAATAACTAATGAAGGGAGAAGAAGAGTTTTGTTTCATTTAAAAGCCATTCAGTCAGAGGTTGTTTACGATTAGTTTGGTGGCAAAAAAAGGCAATTTTACGCTGATAACCTTTAGGGACAAGTGAATGAGGTATGGATAAAAAACGAAATTGCTTACCAATAGATTCTTCTAAAGAGCGTGGCATAATACCAATGTATTTACTTTTCGCCATCAAGGTTGTCATTAACGCAATATCACTGGTTCTAAGGTTAATGTTTTTCTTTAGCTTAAAACTGCGGATCAACTGTTCAGCTTTAGAAGGACCGGTAACCCCTGGGATCAGGCAGATAGCTATCGGATAAACGAGAACTTCTTCAATAGTGATTTCAGTTATTGGGTGATCCTTATGAACCACAACCGCAAATTCATCGGCTCCCACTTCTTGCTCCATCAATGTTTTATTGGTTTCCATTGGTAAATAAGTAATACCAAAATGTTGATGAGGGTTCATTTCTAATCTTTGTGGTGTATTTATGTCCCAATGCGAGCATTGAACCGTGAGAGCAGGGGCTAACAATGTAAGTTTCTTTATTAATTGAGCGCCAAGAGTGGATATCAATGGAGGAGATATCAGTAAATGTAATTCACCATTAAGCTGAGAGATATCCCATTCAGTATTGTCACTGTATAGTTTATCAAGCTGAGTTAGCAGATTAGGTAGTGTGGATAAAATATCCAAACACTTGATGGTTGGGACTAGATTATTCTTATCTCTAATGAATAAGGAATCATCAAATTGGTCACGAAGTTTTTTTAGCATAATACTGATGGTTGGTTGACTTAAATTCATTCTTTTTGCCGCTAAAACGGTCTGTCTTTCTTCATTAAGAATGATAAGTAACCTGAGTAAATTAAGATCTTTATTATGCATTTATACCCATCTTCGTATTGATGTTTTGATTATTAAATATAACCACAAAGCTCTGAATAATCATTAGTTATACACTATAATCGGGACGAACATAATAAAAATACGTTTTAATGGATAAGGAAATAAAAATGAAAAAGTGGTTGTTGCTGCTCAGCAGCATAATACTTTCCTTTACGGTTAGTGCTACTGATACATGGAAAGACATTGAACAAAAAGCCAAAGGGCAAACGGTATACTTTCACGCTTGGGGAGGAAGCCAAGAGATAAATAATTATCTTCGTTGGGCAGATAAAGAGTTACAACGTCAATATGGAGTAACATTAAAGCATGTAAAAGTTGCTGATATTGCAGAAAGTACATCTCGCCTAATTGCAGAAAAAACCGCCGGTAAAAACAACGGAGGTAGTGTTGATATGGTATGGATCAATGGTGAAAATTTCAAATCAATGAAACAGAGCAAATTACTTTTTGGTCCGTTTGTTGAAGGCTTACCAAGCTGGGAGTATGTAAATAAAACGCTTCCGGTTGATAGCGATTTTTCTGAACCTACACTTGGTTTGGAAGCCCCGTGGGGGGTAGGTCAACTTGTTTTTATCCATGATAAGAAAACGTTAAATAACCCACCACAATCCTTTGCTGAATTACTAAGTTATAGCAAAGCCTTTCCAAATAGAATTACTTATCCTAAGCCGCCAGAATTTCATGGTACGAGTTTCTTAAAAGCGTTATTAATTGAGTTAACCAATAACAATCCTCAGTTAATGAAGCCAGTAGAGCAAGCGAACTTTGCAGAGGTCACACAACCTTTATGGATGTATCTGGATGAACTGCATCAAACGGCGTGGCGCAAAGGTAAGCAGTTCCCATCAGGTACCGCACAATCATTACAATTATTAGATGACGGTCAGATTGATCTTGCGGTTACGTTTAATCCAAATGAAGTCTTTTCTGCACAAGCGAGTGGTAAGTTAGCAGACACCACACAAACCTACGCAATGGAAGCGGGGGCACTGTCTAATATTCATTTTTTAGCTATCCCATGGAATGCATCAGCAAAAGAGGGCGCTCAGGTAGCGATTAACTTCTTATTAAGTCCTGAAGCCCAATCTCGTAAAGGGGATTTAAGTGTTTGGGGTGATCCATCAGTGTTGTCGTCACAGTATTTAACGGGATCTGCGAAGAATACGAAGCTATTTAAATCTTTGGCTGAACCTCACCCAAGTTGGCAACTTGCGTTAGAAAAAGAATGGTTGGTTCGTTACGGAAAGTAAAATCACCATCGTTGTTAAAAGGCCTTTTTTTTCACTATTATAGTGTTACATAAAGGCCGATCCCTCTCTTAAAAAACCACAAAATCTCAATATATCTCTCTTTAAAACACGTTTAGACTGAACTGTATTCTGTGCCTCTTATTGTTCACTCTATCCGAATAATGAATTCATATTTATACCTATTATCAAAAAATATTAAGTAAATATAATGGTGGCGATTGCATGGATGCCAAGGATATCAACGATATAGATAATCAATTTTCTCAAAACGAGCATTCGAATTTAAAATTTAATAATGAAATGGATTTTAAGTTTTAAATTTACATAAGCGGTCATTTTATAAACTCTTCGCCTTCACGTTTAATGCGTTACGACAAAGCCATAGTAAGTGATGCTAATGATTACCATGAGTTGTATCCACGATATTTATAATCAATTTTATTAAGGCTTACCAATGAAAAAATTACTTATTGCAACAGCGGTTAGTGCGGTTTTATCTTCCTCTGCAATGGCTTCAACAAACGATTTTGTATCTTCTAGTGATTTTCAAGTTTCAGTAAATGCTAATAAAGTAGCATTTTCTCATATTGTTGATAATACCGCTTCAATCAATGAACTTCACAATCAAACTGATGCTGCTTTAAAGCAAACACAACATATAGCACTTTCTGCTAACCAAAATACGGTGAATAACACCGCTTCAATCAATGAGCTTCACAATCAAACTGATGCTGCTTTAAAGCAAACACAACATATGGCACTTTCTGCTAACCAAAATACGGTGAATAACACCGCTTCAATCAATGAACTTCACAATCAAACTGATGCTGCTTTAAAGCAAACACAACATATAGCACTTTCTGCTAATCAAAATACGGTGAATAATGCAGATTTAATCTCATCAAATAGTGATGCAGTAGATAAAAATACAGCTGATATCCAACAAAATACCAATGATATTAAAGATTTAAGAAGTGACTTTAAAGAAATGGGTAAACGTGTAGATGGTACTGCAGCGATGGGAATGGCAACGTCATCATTGTTCCAACCGTATGGCATTGGCAAAGCAAACGTGACTGTGGGGTTAGGTAACTATAATGGAGCAAATGCGGTTGCCTTTGGTTCAGGTATACGTATTGATGAACATGTTGCGCTTCGTGCGAACGTAGCTTATGTGGATTCTACTAACGATACAGGCTTTGGTGTTGGTGCTTCTTATGAGTGGTAATAGTTAAGATAAATAATCTTATAAAATAGATAGTTATAAAGATACGGACGCAATTTATAATGATGAATTGTGTCTGTATCTTTAAACAGCAGATCAAAAGATTCAAAGGAAAGGAAATGTTACCTACAAAAAAATCGTACTCTATCGCCTTAGTGCTTACGTTATGGTTTGGTCCAATTGGATTAGCCTATTCATCAATTGAGTTATCAATAATTTTAACCATTCTTTCTCTTGCCTTTCTACCCAAAATTATTGTTCTTGTATGTTGTTGGATCAGCTCAATGTTATTAAGCTTTCGCTGTATTGATAAATACAATAATGAAATTGACAAGGAACGTTACCTGATTGAATTTGGGGGAAATTCATAATTGCGATTAAACAAGGTTGAGTTTTATGTAAAAAATGCTCGTTTTAATCCGTCATGTTTTAAATCGAGCATTTTTTGTAAAAGATAAAGCAGATCATAATCTAACTGATTATTAACAATTGGTTGCTAAATAGAAATTCATACTTAAGCGCTTAGAGCTTGGCTTAACTAGCATTTATACCTATTTAGGCTTACTTTTTTGTATATCATACCAGCAAATAAAAAAAGCACTCAATCTGGTCTAACCTGTTTGTTTGGTTGTTTTATGCCCTAGATCTTCTTTTTGTTATTCTAACACGCATTTTTTGTGCTCGAACGCTCGTTTCGAATTTACTGGAGTTTAAATTATTAATAAAAGGAGTACATTTCTCGTTGCTTAACGTGAATGCTGTACCTACTTTAATAATAATTTGGCCGTTTATCTTAAGTATATAGAGCGTTTATATACGTTGGATGAAATGAGTACATAACGAAACAAAGGAATGAATCATGGCGAATAATAAACAACATACATTACTTGGACAATGCATCGCTGAATTTATCGGTGCCGGTTTATTAATCTTTTTTGGTGTCGGCTGTGTCGCCGCCTTAGTGTTAACTGGTGCTGAATTTGGCCAGTGGGAAGTTAGTATCATATGGGGTATAGGCGTTGCCATAGCGATTTATTGTACTGCGGGTGTCTCTGGTGCACATCTTAATCCAGCGGTTACCATTGCATTAGCTGCCTTTCATGGGTTTGATAAAGCAAAAATAATTCCTTACATCATTGCTCAAGTACTTGGTGCTTTTTGTTCTGCTGCGTTAGTTTACGCGTTATACAGTAATTTATTTGCTGATTATGAAATTGCGAACGGTTTTTTAAGAAACAGTGAAGCTGCATTATCAACGGCTGGTATCTTTTCAACTTATCCCCATCCTTCTTTATCGATACTAGGCGCATTTTCTGTTGAATTTGTTATTACTGCGGTTCTTATGTTCGGAATTCTTGCTTTAGGTGATGAACATAATGGCGCTTCTCGCGGCCCTATGAATCCACTTCTTATTGGTTTGCTAATTGCGGTTATTGGTGGTTCTCTTGGTCCTCTAACCGGTTTTGCAATGAACCCTGCGCGTGACTTTGGTCCAAAACTATTTGCTTACTTAGCGGGTTGGGATTACGCATTAACAGGTGCAAAAGAAATTCCTTACTTTATCGTTCCAATCTTAGCGCCAATTGCAGGTGCATGTTTCGGTGGTTGGGCTTACCCAAAAATGATTGGCGCTTATCTACCAACAGCGGGTCAAGGTTGTACTATTCCGAATCAATGTGATTCAGAGAAAGACGCTAAAGCAGCTGAAGCTTAATATAAAAAATAAGAAACTAACAAATATAACCCTACGAGTTAATACATTATAAACTTATACATAAAAGGATTCCATCATGACTGAGCAAAAATACATTGTTGCACTTGACCAAGGAACTACTAGCTCTCGTGCCGTCATTCTTGACCACGATGCGAATATTGTCAGTGTTTCTCAGCGTGAATTTACTCAGATTTATCCTCAAGCAGGATGGGTTGAGCATGATCCACTCGAAATCTATGCAACACAAAGTTCGACGTTAGTTGAAACCTTAGCGAAAGCGGGTATTCGCAGTGATCAAATTGCTGCAATTGGTATTACTAACCAACGTGAAACGACGATTGTTTGGAACAAAGAAACGGGAAAACCAGTTTACAACGCTATTGTTTGGCAGTGCCGTCGTACTGCGGACACGTGTGAAAAACTAAAAGATGCAGGTCTAGAAGAGTATATTCGTGAAAATACGGGTTTGGTTGTTGACCCATACTTTTCTGGTACAAAAATCAAGTGGATTCTTGATAATGTAGAAGGCGCTCGTGAAGACGCTGAAGCAGGTAAATTGTTGTTTGGTACTGTTGATACTTGGCTTGTATGGAAGATGACACAAGGGCGTGTTCATGTCACTGATTACACCAATGCTTCTCGTACTATGGTCTTCAATATCAATACATTACAGTGGGATGAAAAGCTGCTGAAAGAACTGGATATTCCTCTTTCAATGATGCCTCAAGTGAAATCGTCATCAGAAGTGTATGGCGAAACAAACATTGGTGGTAAAGGCGGAACACGTATTCCAATTGCAGGTATTGCAGGGGATCAGCAAGCGGCACTTTACGGCCAAATGTGTGTAGAACAAGGTCAAGCTAAGAATACGTACGGCACGGGTTGTTTCTTGCTAATGAACACGGGCAAAGAGAAAGTAACGTCTCGCAATGGTCTATTAACAACGCTAGCATGTGGTCCTCGTGGTGAAGCCTCTTACGCACTGGAAGGTGCGGTATTTATGGGTGGTGCATCAATTCAATGGCTACGTGATGAAATGAAATTACTGGCCGATGCAAAAGATTCAGAATACTTTGCAACTAAAGTGGATTCATCAAACGGTGTTTATGTGGTTCCTGCCTTTACGGGGCTTGGTGCTCCTTATTGGGATGCGTATGCTCGAGGTACGATTGTTGGCTTAACGCGTGGTTGTGGTTCTAACCATATTATTCGTGCAACGTTAGAAAGTATTGCTTACCAAACTCGTGATGTGATTGATGCAATGCAAGCGGATTCAGGTATCAAATTATCGGCACTTCGTGTTGATGGTGGTGCGGTAGCCAATAATTTCTTAATGCAGTTCCAATCAGATGTATTAGATGTGGCCGTTCATCGTCCACAAGTCACTGAAGTTACTGCTTTAGGTGCCGCTTATCTTGCTGGTTTAGCGGTTGGATTCTGGGGTAGCTTAGATGAATTAGCGGGCAAAGCTGTGATAGACCGTTCGTTTGAACCTCATCATGATGAAGAAAAACGTAATCAACGTTACCGTGGTTGGAAACGAGCAGTTAAATGTGCTCAATCATGGGCAGAGATGCATGACGAAGAGTAATTAACCTAATTTGATGGTTAATTAAACAAAGGGAGCACAAATATTGTGCTCCCTTTTTCTTTTTCGAACTTTGTTTGATATATATCACGCATATTCATGTCAAATATTTCCAATCTTTATGGCTTCTTTGTACACTGATTTCAGATAAAAATAATAAGTCATTGATTGTTCGAAATTAGGGGAGTAATTCGTGAAGCAAATATCAAGACATCAAGAAATTGTGAATTTAGTGCAACAGCATGGTTATGTCAGTACTGAAGATTTAGTGGAGCAATTCAAAGTCAGTCCACAAACGATTCGCCGTGATTTAAACGAATTAGCAGATGAGAACAAAATACGCCGTCATCATGGTGGAGCGACCATTCCATTAAGCTCGGTAAACACCGCATACACAACACGTAAAGTGATGCAGTTAAACGAGAAAGACACGATTGCAGAAGCGTTAGCGAAACATATACCAGATGGCGCTACGTTATTTATTGATATCGGTACAACACCAGAATCAGTAGCTAAAGCATTGGTTAAAAATCATAAAGATTTACGAGTCGTAACGAACAACATTAACGTAGCGATGATCTTAATGGCTAACCCTGATTTTAAAGTTATTCTTGCCGGTGGCGAAGTCAGAAATCGCGATGGTGGAATTGTAGGTGAAGCAACGTTAGATTTTATCAAACAGTTCCGTTTAGATTTTGGCATATTGGGGATCAGTGGTATTGATTATGATGGGTCGCTATTAGATTTCGATTATCATGAAGTTCGAGTGAAAAAAGCCATTATTGAAAATAGCCGCAGCGTATACCTTGCGGTTGACCATACGAAATTTGGTCGTAATGCGATGGTTAATTTAGGTAGCATCACTGAATTACAGATGATAATCACAGATCAAGAACCACCAGAAGAGATCGTTGCGATTCTAAAAGATAATGAAATTCCTTATGAAGTAATTTCTAAGTAAGCCTCATTTCTAATAAATAAAAAATCCCTGTTCTTGATTGAGATCAGGGATTTTTTGTATCTCCATCACACTAAATGTTCGTAATCGAAAATATAAAGTGACTCAAAACGAAAGTTAAGTTATCGTTAATTCCCATCAACTAATGTTCGTTCGCTCATTATGAGTCTTTGAGGTCACTACTATGAATAATGGAAACCAAACACACACAGACTGCGCTGTTTTAGATTTAATCGTAGTTGGTGGTGGTATTAATGGCGCTGGAGTTGCCGCTGATGCTGCTGGACGAGGCTTAACTGTTGGCCTATATGAAGCCGCTGATTTTGCTTCTGCCACTTCATCTGCAAGTTCGAAATTAATTCATGGTGGGTTACGTTATTTAGAGCATTACGAGTTTCGTTTAGTATCAGAATCATTAGCTGAGCGTGAAGTCCTATTAGCTAAAGCCCCTCATATTGCAAAACCAATGCGTTTTCGCTTGCCTCATCGTCCATTTTTACGTCCAGCATGGATGATCCGAGCTGGTCTTTTCCTTTACGATAATTTAGGCAAACGAACTACGCTTCCAGCAAGTCACTCTGTTAATTTAGCTGCATCGGGTTTATTAAAACCTGAAATGACCAAAGGCTTTGAATATTCAGATTGTTGGGTGGATGATGCTCGGTTAGTAATTTTAAATGCAATGGCAGCTGAGAAGAATGGTGCGGAAGTAAAAAACTATTGTCGAGTTGAAAAAGCAATACGTGTTAATAACATTTGGCATGTCACTATGTTTGATGAGCAAACGAACACACGCTTTGAACGTAAAACTAAAGCGTTAGTTAATGCCGCTGGCCCGTGGGTAAAACAATTTTTTGATGACAGTTTAGAAGACGAGTCTCCACGGAATATTCGTTTAGTTAAAGGCTCTCATATTGTCGTGCCAAAAATTCATAACGAAGAGCAAGCGTACATTCTACAAAATAAAGACAATCGCATCGTCTTTGTTATTCCTTACATGGAAGACTTTTCTATCATTGGCACAACCGATGTTGAGTATAAAGGTGACCCAAGAAAAGTTGCAATATCTGAAGATGAAGTAAATTACTTAATTGATGTTGTGAATCAGCATTTTGTTGATCAAATTCAACGTGATGATGTTGTGTGGACTTACAGTGGCGTGCGTCCATTATGTGATGACGAATCTGATTCACCACAAGCAATCACTCGTGATTACACCTTAGAGTTAGAACAAGAATTAGACCAAGCACCGTTATTGTCTATTTTTGGTGGGAAGCTAACGACGTACCGAAAACTAGCAGAAACGGCAATGAAGATGTTAAGCCCATACTTTATGAAGATAGGGACTCCGTGGACCAAAAATGTTGCATTACCAGGTGGTGATTTTGATTACCCACGTACACAATTAGTGAATAACATTTGCAGTAAACATATTTGGCTAGCAGAGAAAACAGCAACACGTTATGTGAATCAATTTGGTACTTTGGTTTGGACATTATTAGAGAACATTACTTGTGAAGCCGATATGGGGCAAGTGTTCGGCGAAGGCGTATATCAAGCTGAAATCGATTATTTAATGCACCATGAGTTCTCACAAAAAGCAGAAGACGTATTGTGGAGAAGAACTAAACTTGGTCTGTATCTAAGCAAAGAAGATCAAGCAAAAGTAGCTGATTATATGAATAGTTCAATAGCATCAAAGGTTGAAGTTACATTAGAACAAGTAAGTTAAATAAGAGATAAAAAGCACTCAGATAATTCAATAAATGAAATGCATCTAATTCTAATTAGGTGCATTTTTTATTATCTGAATTACGAATGAACCAAGATTATTCTTGGCATTATTATCGATAAGAGTACTATCTGAATGTCATTAAAATGAGATAGTAAAATGAAAATTAAATTCCTCTCAATGCTTATTGCATCTTGTGTAGCTTATTCTGCTAGTGCCTGTACTGGTATTTCTCTTTCAACAACAAATCATGATTATATTCAAGCACGAACGATCGAATGGGGCCAAAATGACCTCAACAGTAAATTGATTGTGTCTCCTCGTGAATATACATATATATCGACCATGCCAGATCAGAAGAAAGGACTTGAATGGAAGTCTACATATGGTTTTGTTGGTATTTCCGTCAGTGATGATCGTTTTATTGCTGATGGGGTTAATGAGGAAGGATTAACCGCGGGTTTATTCTATTTTAAAAACTACGGTTCATTAGAAACATACGATCCTAAAGACACAAAAACAACCATTACGGATATGGATTTTAATCGTTGGATGTTATCGAAATTTAAGACGGTTGCTGAAGTAGAGCAAGCGCTAAATCAAATCAAAATTATTCCTGTTTATATTGATGCAAAAGGTGTCCCATCGCCAACGGCACACTGGCGCGTTGCAGATAAAGAGGGAAATAACATTGTTATTGAAATTATGAATAACGGTGAAATTAGTATCCATAAAAACACAGCGAAAGTACTAACCAATGCCCCTGATTACCAATGGCAGGTGACAAACTTGAATAATTACATTCATCTAACGCCAGGTGTTAGCCAAGGGCAGAAGATTAATGATGTTAATGCTTTCTCATTCGGTGTCGGTTCTGGTTTCTTAGGGTTGCCGGGTGATATTACCCCACCTTCTCGATTCGTTCGTGCGGCTTTTTATGTGAACGCAGCTCCAACAATAAAAGAGAGTAATGATGCCGTTTCTCAAGCCTTTCATATCTTAAATAATTTCGATATTCCTATTGGCAGTGAGTTTAATAGCAAAGCGCATATTCCTAATCTACCTAGTGCAACTCAGTGGACTTCAGTTGTTGATCAGACTAACGGATTGTTTTTCTATAAAACGATGTATGACAGTACAATTAAAAAAGTGGATCTAAACAAGCTTACTTTTAGTGGTAAAACAGAAGAAAAGCGCCCATTAGATGCAGGCAAGTTCCATGTTGAAGAGATCACGCCTTAACATTAAGTCAATATACGATTAAAAAATAAGCCTCGGAATGAGGCTTATTTTTTATCTTTACTGTCCGCAAAAAATGTATAGATAATTAATTAGAATGCCTGAATCTTAATCATGCTTCATAAGAAACAATAAACCCTTACAAAGTATAACTATTGATGATATCTAGTTTCATTTAAATTAAGAGTTAATGCTAGCATCACCTTGATTTATATCAGAATTGTTTTTTATTAATCGAGTGGCTTGTTGAATATTTACTTCTAATAAATTAATTAATTGTTGTATATCGTCTAAATTTGGCATGGTGTTATTTTTAGCCTGTTTTTCAATGTTGGTAGCACTCTCTACAAGACGATGGGCGTCAAAATTACTCGCCATTCCTTTTACTGAATGTGAATGCAGGCGAATATTATCAATTTCCTTTTTATCGTAAGCGGTAATTAAAGAAGTAATGCAGTCTTCAGAGGTATTAATAAATGAGGTTAAAAAGTCATTTAATATATCAACATCATCACCACAAATAGCAATTAAAGGAACTAAAGTTAATTCAGCTTCGGTAAGTGCTAATGTAATTTTTTCTTTAGAATGCCTTTTTAATTCAATCACATTTGTTTTTTGTTCTATGGCCGTTTTATTCTTTGTCTGATTGCGCTCAATGCTGGTTTTATAATGGTTAATAGCATCAAGAAAACTTTGTTCTTGAAGTGGTTTTGTTAGTACATAATTGGCACCCGCTGCAATAAAATTATCATGAGCTTCTTGGAACACATCTGCGGTACAGGCAAAAATGACGGTTGAAAGTTTTCGTTCATTTCGGATAATTGTGGTTGCACTAATGCCATCCATTACTGGCATATGATTATCCATAATAATCAAATCAAATGCACTTTCTTGTAATATATCGAGAGCGATTTGCCCATTCTCGGCTATGGTCACTTGGTGACCTAAACGTTGACAGAACATTTTAGCGACTAACGCATTTACCTTATTATCTTCTGCTATCAAAATAGATAGATTTTTAGGCGCGTCATCTTCTTCTATATCCACTATTGGTAAATGTTCAGTACTTGGTTTTTCTGGCTGCTGTATACGGCTTTTAATAGGGATCACAATGGTGAATTCAGTGCCTTCACCTTCGACACTGTGAACCGAAATATCACCTTGCATCACATTAATTAGCTGTTTAACAATGGCTAAACCTAATCCAGTGCCACCATATTGTCTTGTTGTGGACGATTCAGCTTGAATGAAAGGGTCGAAGATTTTCTCTAAACGTTCCTGACGAATGCCAATCCCACTATCTTTGATTTGAAGAATGAGTCCACTTTCATTATTGGCTTTGTAAATAGGCTTGAATAATAACGTAATGCTTCCTTTATGAGTAAACTTCACAGCATTACTAATTAGATTAAAAATTATTTGTCGGATCCTAGGCTTATCCCCATTAAATATGGCGTTAGGATTGATATCATTTTTTATAATCAGATTAAGGCCTTTATCTTCGCAAATTGAAAAGTAAGTATGCGTGATAGGGCTTATTACCTCTTTGAAGTAAAACTCTTCATAATTTAGCTCAAGCTTATTTTGTTCAATTTTAGAAAAATCAAGAATGTCATTAAGTAAAGAAAGTAGGTGATCTCCTGATTCGAGTAGAACGTTAATCTGTGTGTGTTGTTCGGGATCTTTTATATTACTTTCGATGATCTGTGCCATGCCTAAAATACCGTTAAGTGGCGTTCTTAATTCATGGCTCATGGTTGCTAAGAAGGTTGATTTGGCTTTATTGGAAACTTCCGCTTGTTCTGCTGCATTGAATAAATCAATTTCAAGGGCTTTACGTTTGGTGATGTCTCTTTCTACGGCGATGAACTGCTCTACTGAACCATCCGAATTGAAGGTTGGGGTAATGGACATATCTATCCAGTATTCAGATCCGTCTTTATGATAATTGATTAATTCTGATTCAATCGATATCCCTTCTTTGATGGCGGAAGAGATGCGTGCAACGTCGTCTTTTGATGTGTTTTTACCTTGTAATAGTTCACCCGGTTTTTTTCCTATCACTTCATTGAGTGGGAATCCTGAGAGTGTAGAAAAACTTTGGTTTGCCCAAGTAAGTATGCCATTTTTATCGGTGATAAGAATGGCATCGTGCGCGTGTTCGGCAACAAGGGCGAGCTTTGATTTTTCTTTTTCTGAGCTTACGAGTTCTCTTTTTATAATTAAGGTTTGTTGTAAGCGTTCTCGTAATTGAAGGTAGAAATAAGCGGCAATCGCGCAGATAAACAGTATTACAGTAATGAACATGTGATTTTTTATTGATTCTGATTGAGATAACCAATAATTATTTTGCTGTGTGAGCCTTTTTTTTACGTCGTTGGTAAAGATGTCTTTTTCTTTGTTTTGACTTTCTATTTTAATACGTTCACGAAAGGAGATGTAATTAGATAAACTGTTAAAATCAGCGTGTTTTTTTAATTCATTACTCGGGGGGGATTCCATTAAACCCATCAGTGTGAATTGTGAAACATACAATTTATCTTCTAGTCTGGCTAAGCTAGATAATAGCTTCTTTTCTAATAGTAAGGTTGTGAGCGTTGAGTATTCGTATGAGACTTTTAATCTTAGCAACGTTTCTAGATCGTTTACTAAAGCAGAGACACTGACTTGAGTATTTTTTGCATAAGTAGCGGCTTGTTCGGTATTGATAAGTAAACTTGATAACCACTGATTTTGGTCGTTTTCTAAGTGTTCAGAGAGAAAGGAGGCTTTTAGATCGGCATTAACGAGTTGAGATGAGTAAGTGTCATAGGCTCTATTGTCTTGATGATTAAAATAATAAAGACTTTCTCTAGATTGAATGATGCTGTCAGATAATGATAAATAAGCGCGTTGATATTGCTCGACTAAATGGCTTTTGGTGACAATCAATGACAAATACAGAGCTGCACAGGTGATAACCGCGATCAGTATAAGGCTGAGTTTGTTGGTATTAATTAATATCATTGAATTAACTCCTCTAGTGCTGCGGGTCTTGGTGCCGTTAAGGTATTTAAAAAGGCACTTATCTCAACAACGGTCATAGGATTTAACTCTTGCCCTAATTGTACCCTAGCCATAATGATAATGGCTTCTTCAAGGGTTGCTGTTTTTCCATGATGGAAATAAGGAGCGGTAATGGCGACATTGCGCAGGCTAGGGACGCGGAAGACGTGGCGATCATTATTGTCTCCTGTGATATCAAAGCGACCAAGGTCGTTATTTACAGAATCGCCAAATTGCGTTTCTAATTCAGTTAAATTACCAAATTTCTGAAATAGATTACCGCCTACGTTTTGTCCTTGATGGCAAAATACACACCCCAATTGTTGGAATTTATCCCAACCATTGGCTGCTATTTTGGATATGGCTCTTTTGTCGCCCTTTAAATAGTGGTCAAAAGGAGCGTCTGGTGTATTGAGAGTTGTCATGAAAGTGACTAAGGCGTTTTTGATTGTTGCTTCTGTGATGTCGCCGTTGTATTCCTGTTTGAAACGATTTGAATAGTGCTTAGAAGTACTAAGAAATTGAATGATGTCAGTCCAATTACTGTCCATCTCTAATGGGTTATGAATAGGGCCATCAAGTTGTTGCTCTAAACTTGCGGCTCTTCCATCCCAGAAAAAACGAGTATTTAAACTGATATTAAACAGTGTTGGAGAATTGCGTAGCCCTTCACCATTAACCCCAATCGAAGCGGGAATAGATTCGGCGCCATTCGTAAATATGTGGTGGCAAGATTCGCAACTGACTTGCCCGTTAGAGGATAACCTTGGATCAAGAAAGAGTTCTAAGCCTAATTTAGCTTTGCTTTTTTCTTTAATTTCTACCTCGTTGATGGCAGTAATGGCTTTAGAAAACAGTTCATTACTTTCAATCGTTTGTGGATGAGAATTAGGACCCCAAATAGGATCTTGAAAAGAGAAGTACAAATAGATACTACAGACACTGATTATAATAAGTGGGATAACCCAGCGAAACGGTAAAAGATGCACTATTAGTTTTCCTATTAGATTCCTTTCATTTGAAAAGTATAGGATAAAGAATCACGTCTTTATGTAGAAAGTTCCTTTTATTAAAAAGGACAGTGATTTTTCTTATATTTCTAGTCTCATTTTCATCTGCGTATTCAGAAAACAAGGGTGATTCTTTTAAATGGGAATTTAGACCTAAAATATTCTAAATTAAACCTGTTCAGTTTTATTTAAACTATTGATTAATAATGTTTTATGGTTTTAATTGCTTATTGTGGCATTACGCATGGTTAAATAAATCGTTTACACTGCTTTTCCTTAAAATTAGAGATGTAACTCAATGAAAATAAATGAAAGGAATAAGAGTGGAAGTAAAGTCAATTATAGAAACTTTAAAGACCATTTTCATACTGTGTCAAATGTATTAAGTGACGAAGAAATTGCTTTTATTGAAGGTGTTTTTGGAATGCAGTTAATTGAGTTATATGGAATTAATAATTAATAAAGCAAAAAGGAAAGTAAGTTTGACTCAATTAGAACGCATTTTTATGAATCTTCAATTAAGATATCAAATACTCATACCAGTAGCGATCGCCATCTCTATTATGGCGTTATCGTTAAGTGTGATCATTCAAAGCTATGATAAATTATCAGCAAACTCATTAGCCATGGATTACAATTCCATTGATAGTGCAAAGCTCACTTATGCACAAGAAAAACTACTTCATCTCCGTATTATTACAAGTCGTGCTTTAGGTAATCCTAATTATTTAAAGTCAGCTGATAAAGAATTCATAGAAACAAATCGAGCCGTTCTTCAATTATTATCTGAAGTGAAAGCATCCGCTAATGTCACGACATCTACGGATGAGTTTCAAAGACGTATGACAGAAGTTCAGGTATTGATTGGGAAGTATGGTGCTGATTTACAAAAAGTTAAATCGGACTATGAGCAAATGGATACCGCTTGGATGTCTCTTCCTTGGATTAGTGATTATATTGATCAAGCGAATAATATAATAATGGCAAGTAATGTCAGCTTAGAAGAAGAAACAAAATGGGCACAAATCCGTCAAGCGTTGTACTCTTCAAGTACAAAAATCATTGTAAGAATGTCATCAGTGCATTCTTTAGATTTACTGCCACAATTTGAAAAAGATCTCATCGAAAATTTTAATATCGCATTTACTGAAATTGAAAAGCTGAATAATAAAGAAGCTAAAAAGGTGTTAGAGCAAGGTTTTAATACGTATTCAGCGATGAATGGGATGCTGTGGGAAAGTGGTCGAGGAATTCTTCAATATAGCGATAATATCGTCGCATCAGGCACGAAAGCGGATGACATTTTAGCAAAGACGTTATCTGAGTTAATTCAACGAACTCATGATTTAACAGTAGGTTCTACCGGTTTAATTACTGATAGTGAATCTATGCTGTTGGCATCGTTAACTTTCATTATTCTGTTTTCGATCTTAACTGGCTGGTTTGTTGCAAGAATCATTATCAGACCTATTTTACGTATTCAGGATCAAATGGCGTATGTGGCGAAAGGTGATTTGACTGATATTATCAATTATCAAGGTACTAATGAAGTTGGAACCCTTTGTAAATATACTGATGATACTGTTAGGAATCTACAGACGTTAATCTTTGATTTGAGGAATGTGGGTGATGAAGTGTCTTCAGCTTCAACTGAACTCGCTGCAGTTATGGTGGAAAGTGAAGCTAATGCGAATGATCAAAAAGGGCAGGTTGAACAAATTTCTACAGCAGTCACTGAGTTATCTGCATCTGCAACGCAAGTTGACGCTTCAGCTAACCAAGCAGAATTAAGGGTGAAAGAAGTATTGGAATTAACGTTAACGGGCTCTAAAATTGCTAATGAGAGTGCACAGTTAAGCCATTCTTTAGCAATGCAAATGGATGTGACTTCGGAAGAAGTGAACGTACTTAAAGAACAAACAGATAAGATAAGTGAAGTCATCACTGTTATTGATTCTATTTCTGAACAAACTAATTTACTGGCTTTAAATGCGGCTATTGAAGCTGCTCGTGCAGGGGAAAGCGGACGAGGCTTTGCCGTTGTTGCGGATGAAGTTAGAGTGTTGGCTGCAAAAACTCAAAAATCGACACAGGATATTCAACGTATTATTGATAACCTTCAGCAAAAATCTTCTGATGTTGTTACTTCTGTTTCTGATTCAATTAAGATCATTCATGAAACCACACGTATGAGCCAAGAAACTAATGAGCAGTTAGATAATATATCGGTGGCGATTGACATGATATCGCAAACGAACTCAGAGATGGCAAATGCTGCCAATGAACAGAGTCGAGCTATTTCGTCTATTAGTGAAAATGTTAGTACCATTAGTGAAAGTATTAATCAAAATGTAGAAGGAATAAAAGAGACTGCTCAAGCTAGTAATCATTTGTCTGAGCTATCTGAGGGACAGAAAGCGAAGCTATCATTTTTTAATGTATAAATTGTCTTAATGTTAGGGGGAGGGTTATCCTTCCCCCTTAGATTTATTTATGTTCAAACATAAGTAGAGATGTTTTAGTATCTTCAAAATAAGTGAAATTAGTATTTTTACTTATTGGGTAAATATGGGCATAAGATGTTTTTATTGGGCCATTAAGTAATCGTGGATAGGCATAAAGTTGAGTTTGATCTTTGATTATTCCGTGGTGTTCACGACCAAGTTTAAAATTCGTTGTTTTATTCATATTACTTAGCAGTGCGAAATATTTATCATTCTCTTTATGAAGATTGATAGTTAAATCTGATGAGTATCGATAGCTTCCCTCGTAGCCAGACTCAGTAATGAAAATAGAAAATTCACTAATGAGTTTCTCATTACGCTCCGTTTTAAGGTCGTAGTATAGATAAGCGTGGCCTGAATAATTGTCATTATCTAATGCGCCAAGATCAACACTGCTTTCCACCTTGAATTCATCATCTATTTGATGGGCAGCCAATAATTTAGGAGGGGTGTAGTCAAAGTATACTTCTGATAAATAAGGAGTTATTTCTTCTGGTGTGTTATTTTCGTTAGTAAAGAATAGTTTGTTATAGATAGATCGACATTGTCCATCTTCTAGTTTACAAGCTGAAATACTTAGATTGCATTTTTGTCTATTAATATAATAGTAAATATCAGTTTTGATGACATTGTTATCAAATATTACTGGCAGTGAATTACTTGGTTTGAAAATATTAGGTGAATGCTCTACAAGCTCTTGAACTATAGGCTTTTTAATTATGTAATCGTCATATAACATATATGAGATGACAGTGCAGGTTAAAAAAGCAACAAGTAAAGCCCATGTTTTTATGTTAGGTATTTCAAATGAGTTGGTTTTTTCTGTCGCTTTATATCCTTCGCCTTTTATCGTGTCAATTATATCTATATTATGTCGATGAAGCTTTTTTCTTAACAGTGAAATTGTTTGTGGAACCACACTGACGTAGTTATCATTTCTATTCCAGGCATAATTCAGTATGTCTTCTTTTCTGTGTGTAACATTATGATTTTTAATCAAAAGAATGATTATTCTTAATTCAATGTCTGTTAGTTGAATCGTTGTTTTCTTTGTCGATATGCTCTTCTTTTTTATGTTAAGAGAAATGTTATTATAGTGAATGTTGTTTTGTTTTTTAACAAAAGGCTGTTTTAACATTGAGATAAATAAATGACTACTATTTGAAATAATCGAGTATTCTATCAATATACCGTAATTAATATCAACATTAATTAATATCAACATTAATTAATGATTGAATCGGTTATTTTTACTAGGGTCGATGTTGTGAATTTAGATCAGTGAATATTTACTATTAGCCCTTTAGTATTAATATAATGGGTGATATTTAGTATATTCTATATATCACCCATTTAATTCATTCACATTAAGGCTTCACACAATAACGAGATTGGATGAATAGTCGTAACATTTGTATTCTCTTCTATTTGCCATTTACAGGTTTCACAATCGGTAATGGCATAATCTGGCTTAGCCGCTTTTATTTGGTCAAATATGTTTTTACCAATAGCAATAGAGGTATCGTAGTTTTCTGTTTTAAAACCGTAAGTTCCTGCTAAGCCGCAACATTCACTGTCCAGTACTTGCACTTCTAAGCCCGGTATCGCTCGTAATAATTCAATGGTGTAAATGTTGCCGCCACTGCGCTCTAAGTGACAAGGCGTATGATATACAATTTTTTTATTTAAAGGTTTCATTTTAGGGCCGCGACCGTTCATGATCTCTTTTAATAAAAAGCGAGTTACGTATTCTATTTTCTTCGCTACTTTGCTGTTATCTACATCCAGTACGTGTGGATACTCTTGCTGTAAGGTGAAGGAGCACGTTGAAGAGGTCGATAAAATCGGTACGTCTCTACGTTCAATGGCTGCTTCTAAGTTAGCGACATTAAATTCTGCATTTTTCTGTGCTTTTTTATGGTATCCATTTGCGATAAGAGGTACGCCACAGCATTTCTCTTTATCTAATAACTGAACCCCAATGTGCATGTTGTTCATGACTTTAATAAAATCTTTCCCCAGTTGTGGGTGGTTATAATTTACAAAACAGCCATGAAAATAATGAACTTGTTGTTGGTAGATAGATTGATCATTAACTTCTTTTTTATACCATTTACGAAAGGTGCCGTGAGAGTATTTTGGCAGAGATTTATGATCATGAACGCCAATGGTTTTGTGCATCACTTTTTTAACTAATGGCACGCTCGTCATTGCGTTAACAATAGGGGCAATAGGCGTTGCGACTGAGCCAAATAGGTCAGTATGACTTAATACAAAATCTCGGATCCCCTTCATGTTATACGCGGGTTTTCCGTGTATTCCACGAGCGACTGCTATCATGTCACCAATTTTAACCCCTGACGGACACGCGGTTTCACAGCGTTTACAGTTGGTGCAGAGTTTTAAGGTTTCATCATAATATTCTGGGCTTTTAAAGCGTAAACGCTCGCCATCAGGTCCACATTGTTTTGGACCGGGGTAATCAGGGTTCTCTTTAGCAACCGGGCAATACACGGTACATACGGTACATTTTAGGCATTGATCAAAGCTCGTATTTGCTGGCGCTCTAAAAATTAAGTTATCTTTTGCAAACTTGTCTTTTAATAAGTTTGAATTAAATAGTGGGCTGCTCATAATGCGACCTCTTGTTGTGTTTTTATTTTATTGCCTGATAAAAACTCAGGATTTATTTGTTTGATAATAGACTCTGCAGCATGAAAGCCAGAGCTAATTGCAACGCCACTGCCACTGCCTTCTAATACGGGGTTATAACCAGATAAAATGGCACCGGCGCAATAGACGTTATCAATAACATGACCTGATTTTATAGCTTGCAATTGTGGCGTTGTTTTTACGCCCATACTTAAAAACGGGTGTGATTGTGGACTAAAAAAAGCAGAGCTATACCAATCGGTGCGAGACGCGGTTTGGTCCATATCTAAACCAAAAATAGGTTCTTCCATTGAATCAGCACTTGCTTTTAAGCCTTGGCTAAAGAAACTGCCTGTTGCTAGTACAAACTGTTTTGCTTGCAGTGGAAAGTCACCATGATTTTTAGTGAAAATTCGATTTAGTCGGTAATGTGAATGCTCAGGGTCTTCTTTATCAACATACGAGAACTCACCTTGAATGACATGATCCCCATTGAGTAATGTTCCCCCTTGAGTAATGAAAGCGTGTTTCATCGTTTCTTCTAATCGAATGCCCAATAAAGAAGGTGGCATCGTTGGGACTTCACATAAAGTTAATTGGGTTAACGCTTCAATTTCTTTTAAAAATCCCAATCCTTTTCCGTTACCAAAAATGGCAGGGATTACGACAAGATCGCCGGGATTAGCGTGTTGTTGCAATGCATGTGCAAATTCTTGTAGGTTGGCTCGTTTGGCAAGCAATCGAGAAAGATCAATGGAGCGTAATTCACAGTGATTACGTTGAATGTCATTAAAAGCAGACAGAGAGACGGTTGCTGTTGAAATCTCGACATCAGATAATTGAGTGATATGCTTTAAGTTATCTTGTGCTAACTTTGGTTGAAAATCACGAAAGCCATCCACGGTGATCAGTACGATTTTTTGCACTGTATTGCTTTCTAATGCCATTGGGAATTGATGAACAAAAGGCTGTGATAACCAGGTTGATTTCATTGTACCTAAAGGCGTTAATCGATAATGATTGCATCCATTTGCTTGTGAGGCGAGAGGGACACCGATAGTCGATAACGTTGTTTGGTACCAATCAATCGCGCGATTTACCGTTTCTCTTCCTAGTGTGCCGTAAGGATGTTCAGGATAATGAGTCGAAAACCCATCAATTGCCGCCATTGGGTCGACAACATGCGTACCATCTGGTGTTTTTGCTAATACGTCGACAGAGCCTGATGAGAAATGCAGAGCGCTTTGACCAGAGGCTATCACCGCTGTTTTTAATCCAGCTTCTAAGCAGCGTAAAGCACAACTTAAGCCAGCCATGCCACCGCCAATGATAATGGTATCGAAATTCATAATGTTGCCTCTTGTTTTTCTTTTGATTGAGACGTAGTTATTTGAGAGCCGTCTACGTGGTCTTTTTCTAATTGAGTATTCGGCGTTGGCATATTACTTGTTGGAATGTCACTTGCGCCAAACAGACCTTCATAAATCCAATAACTGAATTCTGCTTCACGTAATGCATCACCCCAAAAAACGGGTTTAATGCCTTTCCAACGTTCTTCTAAAAAGTGCGTTAATAATTGGCTTGATTGATTGCCAGAGACTTGGCCGCATTCTTCAAAAAGCCCCGCAGCACGGTAAGTACATAGTTCGCCTTGGCAAGGTCCCATACCTAAACGAGTACGGCGACGAAGATCCACCAGATTGTGAACATCTAATTGATTGATGGCGTAGTTAATTTCGCCTTGAGTTACCATTTCACATTCACAGATCACCGCTTGATCTTTGGCGTTATCAGTCAAAAATTGCTGCGCCCGTTCACCATGACGATATACCGCACTTTGATAAACAGGTTTTGCCAGGCTTGCGGTTTTTTTCGCTGCGATAGAAGCACTATTTGAACCTGGGAGTGGACGGCTATGTGTTGTACATTCTTGGTTGTTATTTAGTTTTTTCGCCACGAGATCGGTCGTCATTTCTGCCATCAAACGAGAGGTCATTAACTTGCCTCCGGTAATGGTTGTGAAACCATTGAGGCCATCTTTTTCACCATGATCAAGCAAGACAATGCCACGGCTTATATTTCGACCCGAGCCATCATCATCAACAGCGACCAACGGACGAACACCAGCATAAGCACGAAGTACACGAGTGTTGGCCATTATTGGGGCTAATTTCGCGCCTTCACTTAATAGAATATCCACTTCTTTAGCGCTGACATGTAAGTCATCAATTTTATCGTAGTCAATGTGCTCAGAGGTGGTTCCTATCAGTGAAATTGTGTCACCGGGAACTAAAATGTCAGCATCTGATGGCTTACGGCAACGGTTTATTACTAAGTTATTAATACGATAATCTAAGATCAGTAGAGAGCCTTTCGCTGGGAACATCTTGATACTCAAATCAGCGTATTCACAAATATTTTGTCCCCAAATACCTGCGGCGTTAATCACTTCTGAAGCAAATATTTCAATCTTTTGATTGGTTCTCACATCAATGCAATTAACCCCAAGCACCGTATCTTGATGGCGAATAAGCGAGGTTACGTGAGTGTGTGTGAGCAAACGCGCACCATTTTCTTTCGCATCAAGTACATTTGCCGCACATAAACGAAAAGGGTCAAGTGTTCCATCGGGTACTTGAACCGCGCCAATTAGATTAGGGTTGACGTTTGGCTCAAGTAATAAGGCTTCTTTAGGGGTAAGTTGTTTTGCTTCAATACCAGCAACTTGGCATGATTCAATAAACTGCTTTTGAAAATCTAAATCATCATCAGGAAGAGAGATAAACAGGCCTTGTGTATCCTCAACACAATGTTTTGCGATATTTTTTAGAATTTTATTTTCATGGATACATTCTTTAGCTGATTCGTTATCCGTCACCGCATAACGCGCGCCAGAATGAAGTAAGCCATGATTTCTACCTGTGGTTCCAGAGGCTAAATCGTCCTTCTCGATCAAAATACAATCGATGCCACGCAGTGCACAATCACGCATGATGCCAGTGCCAGTTGCTCCCCCTCCGATGATGATTACAGAGGTGTCTAATCGAGAAGTTTTGTCCATAATGTGGTCTCTTTTTTACTACTTTTGATGTATGAAACCATCATGATATGAATGTTCGACACTTTCTTTGATTTAGCGCAATTATGCTCGTTCGCGCTTTCGTTTTGTTTTCGTAATGGTGCATGAGTCACACGTTTTTCATTATACGAACGTGTTTTCGGTACTTTTACGCGACGGATGATGGAATAATTTGCGCGTTTTAGATTGCGCTGACAGCAGATTTGCGAGTGACATCAAAAACACTCGAAATGAGGTGATATAATCGAGAAAATTATAAGTCAATCTGGGTATTGAATGATGAAAATAACTATAGATAACCAAACATTCACTATCGATGAAGAGATAACACTGTTAGCAGCTGCAAAGGAATGCAATGTCGAGATCCCTTCACTGTGCGGAAACAATATTAATGGTGAAAAATTGCCATGTGATTTGTGCGTAGTAGAAATCGAGGGACAAGGAATTCAACGCGCTTGTGAAACAAAAGCGGTTGATGGAATGCAAGTGATCACTTCGTCTGAAGCGTTAGCAAAACGTCGTCAAAGTGCATTAAATAAAATACTTTCTGATCATTACGCAGATTGCGAAGCGCCGTGTCAAACCGCGTGTCCTGCTGGCGTGGATATACAGTCATATCTGTATCATATTTCGCAGAATGATCATCAAAAAGCCATTGAAGTCATTAAACGAACATTACCAATGCCATTATCGATTGGTCGTGTGTGTCCTGCTTTTTGTGAAACCGAGTGTCGTCGTGGCTTGGTTGATGAGCCATTGGCTATTCGTCAGCTAAAACGTCACGCGGCTGATGCAGATTTACATGCTCAAGAATCGTATGTACCGCCAAAAAAAGCAGACAAAGGTAAATCCATAGCTGTTATTGGCAGTGGCCCTGGTGGATTAACCTGTGGTTATTACCTAACCAATGAGGGTTACAACGTCACGGTGTTTGATTCGATGCCTAAAGCAGGTGGTTGGTTACGCTATGGTATCCCTGAGTACCGTTTACCAAAATCGATTCTAGACAAAGAAATTGAGTTGATGTGCCGTAATGGTATGGAGATCAAAACCTCGGTTAAATTAGGTGAAGATTTCTTATTATCACAGTTAAGTGATGATTATGATGCGGTGTGTTTGGCTGTTGGTGCGTCTAAAGCGGTAGAAATGCAGTATGAAGGCAGTGAGCTTGGTGGTTGTTATTTAGGTGTTGATTACCTAAAAGATTACGTAATGGAATCTAAACTCATTACCGGTAAAAAAGTAGCGGTTATTGGTGGTGGTAACACAGCGATTGACTGTGCGCGTACTGCGGTGCGTGATGGTGCTGATACCACGCTTATTTATCGTCGTACTCGTGAAGACATGCCCGCTGAAGATTACGAAGTGGTTGAGGCTGAACATGAAGGCGTTAAATTCCATTTCTTAACTAATCCTGTTGAGAATATTGCAGATTCAGAAGGGCGTGTTACCCAAGTTCGCTTAGAGAAAATGGCATTGGGCGAACCGGATGCATCAGGCCGACGAAGCCCTAAAGCGACAGGTGAATTCTTCATTGAAGACTTTGATACCGTAATTTCAGCCGTATCTCAAAAACCAGATTTAAGCTTTCTAGAAAACGACACGATTGATTTGCCGTTGACGCGTTGGAACACGGCTGATTCTAATAGCTTAACCATGCACAGCGGTGTGAAAAACATCTTTAGCATTGGTGATTTTCGTCGTGGCCCTGCAACAGCGATTGAAGCCGTTGCTGATGGTCGTATTGCCGCAGAAGCGATTGATCGTTTCTTTAAGGGTGATATGGAGAAAATACCGACTAAACAGTTTAACTCTCAAAAAGAGAAGAAGACGAAGCAGGTTGATCCTAAATATTTCGAGCACATCCAAAAAGCGATGCGCGTTATCATGCCTGAATTAACGGCAGAGCAGCGCGAGCAAAGTTTTGAAGAAGTCGAAACGGGCTTTGATAATACCGATGCGATCCGTGAAGCAGAGCGCTGTTTAGAGTGTGCGTGTCAGGCGAATACAGATTGTGGCTTGCGTGATTATGCGACGGAATACAAAGCGTCAGAAACCGATTTAAGTAACGAAAGTAAGCAAAAATTTGCTATCGATACCAGCTCTGAATTTATCGTGTTTGATGCCAACCGCTGTATCAGCTGTGGTCAGTGTGTTGATGCCTGTAATGAAAAAGGCGTACATGGCGTATTGAGCTTCATGAAAAATGAAGACGGTACCAATGCCTCTCGCCCTGAATGTCGTGCTGGTTTTGAACACGGTTATGACATGGGTAACTCCAATTGTGTGCAATGTGGTGCGTGTGTTCAAGCGTGCCCTGTTGGTGCATTGGTTGATTCTCGTGATAAGTCTCAAGGCCGAATTGAAATTTTAAAACCAGTAGATACCATTTGTACTTATTGTGGTGTGGGTTGTAAGTTAACCATGATGGTGGATGAATCAACAAACAAAATCAAATACGTGCAAGGGGCGAAATCGTCTCCGGTGAACGAAGGCATGTTATGTGTTAAAGGTCGTTTTGGGTTTGATTTTGTCAGCAGTGAAGAGCGCTTAAAAACACCGTTAATTCGTAAGAATGGCGAACTCGTTCCTGCAAGTTGGGAAGAAGCGATCACGCTGGTTGCTGATAAGTTTAATGCAATTAAAACGCAACATGGTGGCAATGCATTAGCGGGCTTCTCTTCAGCGAAAACAACCAATGAAGATAACTACGCATTCCAGAAACTGGTTCGCTGTGAGTTTGAAACAAATAATCTCGATCACTGTGCACGTTTATGTCACTCAACCACGGTAACGGGTTTAGAGGCCTCTATCGGCAGTGGGGCAATGACCAATGATATTCCAAGTATCAAACATTCAGATCTGATCTTTATTATTGGTTCAGACACCACATCGGCTCACCCGATCATTGCGTCTCATATTAAACAGGCCATTCGCCATCACGGTGCGCGTTTGATTGTTGCCGATCCTAAGCAAGTGGATATTTCTGATCATGCTGAGTTGTATGTAGCGCAGCGTCCGGGTACGGATGTGATGTTACTTAACGGTATCATGCAGCAGATCATTAAAAATAACTGGCATGATCAAGCGTACATAACAGAACGTGTTGAAGGCTTTGATGAGCTGAAAGCAGAAGTAATGTCAGAGACGTATTCGCCTGAGAAAATTGAGTTAATCACTGGCGTGAAAGCGCACGATGTGATTGAAATGGCGCGTTATATCGGAACAGCCGAGCGCACAGCTATTTACTATTCAATGGGTATTACGCAGCACACGACAGGTCATGATAACGTTCGTTCTATTGCTAATTTACAAATGCTGTGTGGCAACATTGGTATTGAAGGCGGTGGTATTAATCCACTTCGTGGTCAATCAAACGTACAAGGTGCGTGTGATATGGGCGCGTTGCCAACGGATTTCCCTGGTTACCAAAAAGTGGAGAATCCAGCGGTTTACGAGAAGTTTGTTAAAGCATGGAATAAGCCAAACTTACCAAATAAGAAAGGCTTAACGTTAACAGAAATCATTGATGCAGCATGCCATTCAGAAGTGAAGGGCTTATTCATTATGGGTGAAAATCCAGTATTGAGTGATCCTGACCAAGCGCACGTTATTCACGGTTTAGAGACGTTAGATTTCTTAGTGGTACAAGATATCTTCATGACGGAAACCGCCGCATACGCAGACGTGATCTTGCCTTCGTGTTCGTTTGCTGAAAAAGCGGGGCATTTCACTAATACAGAGCGTCGTGTTCAGCGTATTTCTCCGGCAGTTAATCCTCCGGGTGAAGCGAAAGAAGACTGGTGGATCATTCAAGAAATTGCGAAAGCGATGGGCGGAGATTGGAGCTATCAATCGGTTGAGGAGATCACCGAAGAGATCACTCAGGTTACGCCGCAGTATCAAGGCATGCATTGGGATGCTATTGGTAAAAATGGACTTCAATGGCCATGTAATGATGCGAATCCAGAAGGAACGCGCATCATGCATAGTGAGAAATTCATTCGTGGAAAAGGTCAGATGGCCGCCGTACCATTCAGATACGCCGCAGAACTGCCTGATGGAGAGTATCCATTAGTGCTGACTACGGGTCGCTTATTAGAGCAATACCATACCGGCACCATGACTCGTAAAACCAAAGGGTTGAACAACCTTGCAGGGCCGCGAGCTATGATCAGTGTGGCAGATGCAGAGCGTCTTGGTATTTCTAACAGTGAAATGGTTCGTGTATCAACTCGTCGTGGCACGATTGAAGCGCCCGCATTTGTGACTAAGCGTATGCAAGAAGGGGTGGTATTTGTTCCGTTCCACTTTGTTGAAGCGGCGGCGAATAAATTAACCACAACAGCGTTAGATCCTCATGCGAAGATCCCTGAGTTTAAAGTAGCAGCGGTGAAGGTTGAGAAGGTAATACAACCAGAACCTGAATTGTGTATATAAATAACGCATAGCGTAAAATAAAATGCCCGATGGTTATTAATCATCGGGCATTTTTTATCATTGCTGATGAATAGTCACTAAACAGTGAGTATTAATTACTGGTGCGATTTAGTATTGATTGCGTTTAACTCTGCAATTTTCACAATCACATCAACCGCTTGTTTCATGCCATTAATGGTAATGAACTCATGAATACCGTGGAAATTGTAACCACCAGTAAAGATATTCGGACAAGGTAATCCCATGAATGATAAACGAGCGCCGTCTGTTCCGCCACGAATAGGCTTGATGTCTGGTTGCACATCACACGCCGTCATCGCTTGTTTTGCTAACTCAATGACGTGTGGATGAGGCTCTACCATTTCACGCATATTGAAGTAACTGTCAGTTAAAATCAGCTCAACACGGCCTTTTTCTAGTTTTTCGTTCAGTTCATCGACTTTTTGTTGCATAAAGGCTTTACGCTCTGCCATGCCTTCACGACTAAAATCACGCACAATATAACCAAGTTCAGTTTTGGCAACACCTGCATTCATTGATTTTAAGTGGTAGAAACCTTCGTAGCCTTCAGTGCCTTCCGGTGTTTCTTCAGCAGGCATCATCAATTGAAATTGTGCGGCAATGTTCATTGAGTTGATCATTTTGCCTTTGGCTGTGCCCGGGTGAACGTTAACCCCATGACAAATCACATCAGCGCTAGTGGCGTTAAAGTTTTCATACTCCAATTCACCAACGGGACCACCATCAATGGTATAAGCCCACTTAGCATTGAATTTTTCTACATTAAATAAGTTTGCACCACGACCAATTTCTTCATCTGGCGTAAAGCCAATGCAGATATCACCGTGAGGGATCTCTGGGTTTGCTTGTAAGATGGCGATTGCAGTTAAGATTTCTGCAATGCCCGCTTTATTATCTGCACCTAATAGAGTAGTGCCGTCGGTGGTAATTAAATCATGACCGATAAGGTTTTTTAAATCAGGAAATTGGGTTGGATTTAACTCTTCACCGCTGGTGCCTAATGTGATTGTTTCACCTTGATAGTTTTTAATAATTTGTGGTTTTACATTTTCACCTGATGCATCTGGTGCCGTATCCATGTGGGCAACAAACCCGATAGCAGGCACGTCATAATCAACGTTTGAAGGCAAGCGAGCCATGACATAGCCATTTTTATCTAAAGAGACATCAGAAAGCTCTAATTCGTTTAACTCAGCGATTAATTGTTTTGCTAAGTTGAATTGCTTTTCTGTACTTGGGCACTGTGGTGCTGCAGGATTTGATTGGGTATCGATACTTACATAAGAAAGAAAGCGTTCTACAAGGTTTTTCATGATAGTCACTCTGTATAGTTGAAAAGAAGGCAAGGAGTGAGTATGGATCAAAAAGGAAAATTAGAAATTGCGATGGGTCATAAAAAAGGAAGGTCTTGATAGCGCATATTTTATCTATATGCGCTAAATAAATTCGATGTTTACTTTGTCCCTTTTGTTTTTAAAATAAAGCCAAATTGCTGAATTAAGCTACTGATTGACTTAAACAACATGGTTCGTTCAGATTTTGAGTACTTTGATAGTTGCTGATGAAATTCGATCACATCAGACATGGTTACGCCTAACCAATCAGAAATGTCATTACTTCCTGATATGATCCAATTGATCTCTTTTTTAAGAACAAAACTTAACGGAACAAGCTTGGATATATGCGGACTAGAAAGTCCGCTAGTCCAGTTGATCACAGTCCTGGTGGATACATCACACGCAGTAGCAATTTGGATGTTGGAAAGCCCTAGTTCTGCTTTTCTTACCTCGATCCGTCGAGAAATGCTTTCCATAGAGGTGTTTTTTTCTAACACAGTCGACCTCGGAAATAGTGATTTTATAATATAAAAGAAATGAGGTTGTCATTTTTAATGAAATAAATTCTCGCTTTGCTTTTAAACCGAATGAAATAAACTTCATGATGTTAATATAATTAAATAAATGGGTAAGATGTTTTACACCATGATATTTATTTATTAATTACATTTAAATAATCGTGACACTGTCAATTTTCTTATTTTAATATGAATATGTTCATTATAATTAACCATAATAAATGGAACGCAGTTAACAATAAATCTAATTAGCCAAATCATTATTACTGTTACTCGATATGCTTTTGATTTAAAACAAATAAAGACAAGTTATAGATTAATTGGCTGCATAGTAATCATATTGATACTCTAATGCAAATGGTTTGTAGGTAAAATTATTTTTATTTTTTCTTCATTATAACAAGAATGGTAATATGTTTTAAAATGTGAATAAGCAAAGTGTATTTAAGTTGGTTTTCTTTTTTTCTATTAATATGCTTGTTAGTGATAAGTAACTATGCTTATATGGTTTAGTTACAAATTATTAGTTGATATTCAAACAGTTATACACCGTGAATTAGGAAGATAGATGGCAGTTAAACGGCACATACAAGCATCAGTCACTTTTGAAACTCTGCCGTCAGATATTTATTTATTATTTGACGCGTTTCGGTCAAATACTGAAACTCGTTCCCATTCCCATTCATGGGGGCAATTACAAATTATAAGTGGGGGAATTTTAGAGTTAAAAGCGGAAGGCCATCGCTTTCTTGCTCCTTCACATTTTGCTATTTGGGTTCCTGCTGGAATGCAGCATCAAAGTTATAACCGTAAACCTATTGCCTATTGTTCCGTAAATATTATTCCTGATTTAGCAAAGAAGCTGCCTTCTCATACGTGTTTATTGGAAGTGAGCCCTTTAGTGGAAGCTCTTATTGCGGAGTTACGTGAGCAAGGTATACAGCAACCAGAAAATGAGCAAGAAGATAGGTTGATCCGCGTTTTATTTGATCAACTATTAGTTGCAAAACAGAGTGAACGTTTTTTACCAACATCAAAAGATAAATTATTAAAGCCAATTTTAGAAACGTTAGAATCCAATCCTGCTGATGAAAGAACGTTAGCTGAATGGGCTGCCCGGAATCATACAACAGAGAGAACGTTAGCACGTCATTGTCAAAATGAATTAGGAATGAGTTTTACGGAATGGCGGTTACGTATTAGATACCTTTATTCATTAGAATTATTGCGTAAAAAAATGTCAATTAAAGAGATCGCATTTAGTTTAGGTTATAGTCAAACTAGCCCTTTCATTACTATGTTTAAGCGATATGCCGATTGCACTCCTGAACAATATAAATTGAAGCACTCAATTTAGGGCAGAAAAAACGTTATCGGTCATCATTTTTAGCGGCAAATTGAAAAGCAAAATAAACAATAATAATCATAAGTAATGGAATAAATGCCGCAGTGTATTCAAGCCAACTCGCATTAGAAAAAAGGCTGCTAAGAATAATATGTCCTACAACTGAAAGAACCGCGCATAGAATTGCAATAGGAATAAGCTTAAGTTCTGATGACATTACTGTTTCTTCACGGTAAATTAAAGTACAAAGATATTAACATAAAATAGGACGGAGCTATTGATGGAGAGCAACATTCAAGAAAAGGAATGGATCAATTATCTACTTGCCAAACCATGCAGTGAAGATTCATTTCCATTTGGACCAGAAGCTCATGTGTTTAAAGTTTTTGGTAAAATGTTTGCATTAATTGGATATAGAAAAGATCAGCTAGAGATTACGCTTAAAGCGAAACCAGAAGACGTAACGTTCCTTACAGAAGAGTTTAAAGAGATTCAACGTGGCTACCATATGAGTAAAAAACATTGGATTACAGTAAGGTGCTCAGAAGATGTCACAATGAGCATGATAGAGTCATGGATAGATAATTCTTATGATCTTGTTGTTTCAAAACTTACAAAAGTAGAAAAAATGAAGATTAAAGAATGAATCGGATCATAATAAAAATTGAAAGATTTAGATGGAAATGGACCATTATTAAAAATCATATAATGGTCCATTCTATTGATATTTTGTTTAAAGACTAAAACAGCAAGCAAGTTGGTAATCGTCCCCATTCTTTGCTGTGTATTCTTTATCTTCACGATGAGCTTTATGATGCGATTTCTCATCACGTTTTAGTAAACTAATCCAATGACGCATTGCTGCTAAACTGAAATCTTGACTAAACGTAGTACACGTCTCCATTTCAATATCTTCAATCGTTACTAGTGTATTTTTCCCCGGCTCATGATGACCAAAAATGATTTCAACATGGCTGCCACTGTTGTCTTTTAAAAGAATGGTGTCTGGAGAAGAACGATGACCTGTAAATGCCACAAACTTCCCAGGGTTACGCAAACCACTGCAACCGCCATCTTTAAAAAACACCACTAAATGATGATAATCTAATAGATAGTTGGTTACCTCTTGATGCGATCCTTTTGTTAAAGGGAACAGTTGGTCGAGTAAATTTTTAATGTTGTGTTGTTTTTCTTCTGTATGACCTGCATCCATGTTTTCCACGGCATAGACAGCTTCAGCCATAAACGGAGTTTCTTGTTGTGCATTGTTTGTGTTGTTTATATTTGTGATAGCCATAGTCTTGCCCTCGAATAAATAGTCCTTAAGTAATGCCAATTTCTTATCGACATTGGTAAGTAAGTCACACTGGTCAGAGTTGTTTGCTTACTTGTATTGAAGCTTAGCTTAATATTGACTACAATTTCACAACAAAAACTTAACAGTGTGAATTTTACAAGATGCGTCAGTCAAAAAGTATAATTAGACAAAGTCATTTTCTTGGGACTAAAATTCGAAACCTGAGAAAACGCAATCACTTAACGATGGAAGATCTCTCTACGCGATGCATTCGTGTGGATCCCGAGAATTCACCATCAGTGTCTTATCTTTCTATGATAGAGAGAGGAAAGCGGGTTCCCAGCGCTGATATGTTAGAAGTTATCGCTACTGTGTTCCAAAAAGAATCATCATGGTTTTTAGACAGTGAACCTGAGTCTCAGGCTATTACGCCTGATAAAGGCAGAAAAGGCGGGATCAGTGGAATGGCATTGGAACCGAGTTTTCTGTTCTCTAATGACATCCTTCAAATTGCTATTCCTGAAATGCTCAACCAAACAGGGGTTACTGGCCGTCAATTTGCACACCTTCTTATTCGAGCCCATCAAGAAAACAATCAAAATCACTTTCCTGATTTAGAGCGTGCAGCAGAAGAGGTTGGGTTAAAACAACTGCCACTCAGTGTTGAGCAGATGATGGATATTGCGGCTAAGCATGGCTTGATATTCAAATGGGTAAAAGAAACGCCTAAATCAGTCGTAGATGAATTCGGTGTTAATGGTAAAGAGCTCTTGACCTCTTTTTTTGAGCCGCCATGTACTGTGTATCTGAATGAGATCTTAAAGAATCACCCAACACGATTAAAGTATGATTTAGCCGTTTATATTGGGCACTGTGTTTTACATAACAAAGAAGGGTTAAAGAGCTCATTATCTGTGGGCAGTCATCGTGTATTTGATGATGAAATACACCACACAGATAGCTCACTAAACGCACAAGACATTTTGAATGCATGGCGTGATTTTGAATCCAGTTTTTTCGCTGGTGCTCTATTATGTCCACGAGTTCCATTTAGACAATTACTTGATAGACATGGGTATGAAATAGATGCTCATCGCTTGGCTGGCGTCTCTCCTTCTGTTGCTATGAGGCGAATGACGGTCGTTTCTCCTTACCCTCATTGGCATTATTTTGATGCGTATGCTCCGGGCAAGCTTAAAGCGGTGTATCGAGGTAATGGTATCCCTCTGCCTTGGGGAAATATGAAACAAGTGAATGACCCTTGTCATCATTGGGCGGTATTTCGCCGATTATCAGAACCAAAAGAGGGGAGTTCGGCTCAGATATCCATTCTTAATGTCGATAATGAACCGCGTATTTATTGTTGTGAATCGGTGAATATGACCGATCCTGCGGGTAATAATCGAGTGTTGTGTGCCGGAATTGATTTAAACCCAGCCATTGAAGCACAAGGTAAAGATGCCGTTTCATTAGCTCGTGATTTACAAAAAGCGTGTGTCAAAAATGGTGGAGAAAGCCCGATAGCCAAGAGTATAAAAAGAGAGTTGATCAGTGTCGCTAAGATATTAAATATTAATTGGATTGAGCGTGGGTTAGAAACGGATGCGAGAGTGATTTGTTCTCGTGGTGCGGTGTGCCCGAGAAAGCCAAGTTGTTATTCTGAATGCAAAGAATAAGGAGTGTATAGTTCCAAAGTAAAATGCCCTAGTCAGTAATGAGTAGGGCATTTTTATGTGTGGATACTTGAGTTATTTATTCACGTGATTACTCATCAAGATCATCAGCATAGCCTTTTGGTGGTGGAGTCCAAGCACGCTCTGATTGATTGTGTTTATCAGAGCGATCTTTACTCATGGCATGTTTAATGGTGCTTTCAAGCTCAATGAAAAGTTTACGATAGTTATTATCAAATCGTTCGCCTTCGGAGTCATCTAACCACGCTTGATATAATTTATCAGAGCTTTGATTCTCTACCTTTTTGTAGGCCAATTTTTGTTGTTCAACATGGAATGGATGTTGGCCAAGTTCACGCATTGCTTCTGCTCCCATCTCAAGCGCAGAACGAGTCGTTTCAGATTCAATAAAATCGGCACCTGCACAACGAAGCATATAAGAATGGCCTCTATCGTAAGCACGAGCGAGCACTTTTACTTTTGGATAAGTGTGCTTAACGTATTTTACCAATTCGACACTGCTTTCTTGGTTATCGATGGCAACAACCAACATTGCTGCATGTTCGATTCCAGCGGTATGCAGTAGGTCAGGGCGAGTCGCATCACCAAAGTAACTCTTTGTATTTACTTGTCGTAATGAGTCAACCTGATCTGCCTGGTGGTCAAGCACAATGGTTTTTACATGATTTGATACTAAGAAGCGATTTACTACTTGTCCAAAACGACCTCCACCCGCGATAATTACCGTGCCTTTCTCATCAATACTATCAGTTTCACGATCATTCGATTTTTGCTCAAATCGAGGCAAGATCACTTTATCAAATAAGATGAATAGCCCTGGAGTTAAGAACATCGAAAGTGCAACCACTAATGATAACGGTTGTGCAATTTCAGGAGGAAGAACATGACTTTGAACGGTAAAGCTTAATAGTACAAAACCAAATTCACCAGCCTGAGCCAGACTTAATGTAAACAACCAACGATTGCTGTTTTTAATCTTAAAAATTAAGGCGAGAACGTATAATATCAAGGCTTTTAGAGCCATAACACCAAGGGTAAGACCGATAATAGTAAAGAAGTCGTCAAACAGAATACCAAAATTGATGCCGGCTCCTACAGTGATAAAAAATAACCCAAGCAATAAGCCTTTAAAAGGATCAATATTAGATTCTAGTTCGTGCCTAAACTCTGAGTTCGCTAATACTACGCCGGCTAAAAAAGTCCCCAGAGCAGGAGATAGACCCACTAAACTCATCAGTGCTGCGATACCAATCACAAGCATTAATGCCGTGGCAGTAAAGATCTCTCGTAGGCCTGAGCTTGCGACAAAACGGAATAACGGACGACTTAAGTAGTGACCACCGACAACGACGATAGCAATAGACGCTAAGATCACCATACCATAGGCCCAACCCGGAAGACCGACGACTAAGCTGATTTCGTCATGATGCTCTGCTGCACTTGCTGCGGCTAATTGGGCTTTTTCAACCAACTCAGGTAATGCTAATAGCGGAATGAAAGCGAGCATTGGAATAACGGCGATATCTTGAAATAACAACACAGAGAATGCGTTTTGTCCGCCTTCTGTTCTAGCTAGTCCTTTTTCATTGAATGTCTGCAACACGATAGCGGTTGAAGAAAGCGCAAAGATTAAACCAATACTCAATGCAATGGTCCAAGGTTGACCAAAGAATAGGGCAATAGCCATAACAATGGCAGTAGTACCTCCGACTTGTAATCCACCTAGTCCCATTAAGCGATGACGCATTCCCCATAGCATTTTAGGTTCAAGCTCAAGACCAACAAGGAACAGCATCATTACAACACCGAATTCAGCAAAGTGCTGGATCGTTGTAGTCTCTTCGCCAACTAATCCAATAATTGGACCAATCACGACACCAGCAATTAAATAACCAAGTACAGAACCAAGGCCAAGGCGTTTAGCGATAGGTACGGCTACGACGGCGGCAAACAGGTAGATAAAGGCTTGTAGAAAATATCCTGTCATGATGCTGGGTCCTTAATAAATTTATCAAACGAATGATTTAATTTTGGCAGTGTTTTTGCGATTTCAATATCAACACGATCTTCAATTAATGCAGAGAGTAAATTTTTAAAACGGTCAGAGTGTCTTTCTATGCGGTCATCTTCCAACGCAGTACGTGCACCAAATAAAACAAGTGGGGCAATGTATTCCATACTTGTTAAAGAAGCCATTTGCTCAAGGGGGTGAAGGAGTTCACGAATGGTAAATTGATTATAGCCATTGGTTTGGTACGCTTCTTCTTTGCCACCAGCAGTAATCGCACATAGGAAGGTTTTATCTTGTAATGCTTTTCCTTCTGTCCCATAAGCAAAGCCATATTCTAATACCATATCTTGCCATTCTTTGAGAATGGCCGGTGTGGAATACCAGTACAGAGGGAATTGAAAAATAACCACATCATGGGTTAATAACAGTTGTTGTTCTCGATCAATATCTATATTGAATTTTGGGTAGTCATGGTACAAGTCAACCACAGTAACATGATCAATTTTCTTTGCTGCCTTTAAAAGTGACACATTCACTTCAGAACGATGCTGGGAAGGGTGAGCAAATAATATCAACACTTTCTTAGGTTGTTTGGTCATAAAACCTCTTTGTTTTTATTCTGTTTATAAAGTAAAAATAGCTTCCTTTTCTATCATAACAATAAAAAGAGATTAATGGGTATGTGGAACAGATGAAAGATTTATGATCGCAATTCCGATACTAATAAATCCAATACCGAGCCAAATTTTGCTGTCTAAATGCGGGTGATAAAATAGGCTTGAAATTAAAGTAACAGCGATAATAGCCAGTCCTGCCCAAGAAGCATGAGCAATACCAACAGGTAGGGTTTTCATTGCTTGGCTAAGAAAGTAAAAGGCACCTAAGTGTCCGGTAATAACAATCACATTAGGTACAAGGTGTTATTAAGTTGGGAAGAGTATATCTTTTGCATATTTGTAATAATAAAAGGCGGAAGGATGCCATGCTATTGGGGTAATAAATAAGCCCCTGAAGATAGGGGCTTATTATTGAAACTGGATTAGAAGAAGTTAATTGAACGTCGACCGCTTTCTGGATCAATCGTAGTTGGTATTTCTGGCTTTTGCTTTTTCTTTTTTTCTTTCTTAGGTTTTGGCTCTGTATACTCAGGTTCTACTGGAATAAATTGAGGTTTCTCTTCAACTTCTGGCAGCTCACCAACTGGAGTGTCACAGATAACTACGTAATATTCTTCATTAAACTCAATCACATCACCATCGTACATTTTACGACGTTTGCGTTGTTCTAATTCACCATTGACGCCAACATAACCTTCGCCAATCATGTGCTTAGCTTCACCGCCACCATTCACAACATTGGCAATTTTTAATACTTTGTATAGTTCAATTGGTTGCATGTTAACTTCAACACCAATCGCTTCTACTTCAAATTCTTCTTGGTCTGACATGACGATCTCTTTAATTACGAATTGGCGCTATTGTAACTGAGAGAAGGGCATCGTCCTATGCCTTTCTCTTTTTAGCATCAGTTTAGGTTAATCAACCACTTCAATGTCGGTTTTAGGTACAGAGCAGCAAGCTAAGATCATTCCTGCATCTCTTAACTGCTGATTTAAGGCCGGAGAATCTTCTTGTTCAACATCTCCAGATTCTAAAGTAACTCGACAGGCACCACATAAACCAGCACGGCAGCTGTTATTTATATTAAGTCCTGCGGCCTCAGCTTGTTGAAGTAAAGGCTCAACAGTATTTCCTGTAAATAAATTGCCGTTTAAGCTAATGGTGATCTCTTCTGATACCGCAGCACGTTGAGGTGTTGTTTTATGATCTGTTGTTTCTGAAGTATCTGTATTTTTGGTTGAATCGACGTAAAACTCTTTTTCTTTGGTTTCTAATACTTCAATTACGTCACCAACGTTAATCGTGCCTTCATTTTTAGCAATGAGGTTTTGACCAAAATAGACATTGCCAGAATCGTCAGCACGGAAAGTCGAAAATGTCTTTAGCGGTTCTTTGTTAGGATGGTATTGAGCGGTGTTTGGATTTACCGTCGTTAGGATACAACGTTGGCAAGGTTTAACAATTTCAAATTCTACTTCGCCAATACGGATGCGTTTCCAAGAATCTTCAATGAATGCTTCTGTTCCTGATACAACAAGGTTTGTTCTAAATTGTGCCATCGTTTGGTGGCCAGTACTGCGTTTGTTTAATTCTGCTAGAGAGGCTTCGCTGATCACGAGTAATGGATAACCATCGGCAAAACTTACGTTAGTTTGGATTTTTTCACGAACACGATTAGATTGCTCACCAGAGTAAAGCAGTTGTGTTTGAAGGCCTAAAATTGCAGAGAACCATTGATTGGCTTCTTGAGTGGTACTATAGGCAGAAAAAGAATCACTCCAGACGGTAGTTGTCACCTTTTTCATGTCAAAATCATTAAAAATTAGATGTAAATCAAGTAAGCCAGGATAACAAAGTATCAATCCATCAGGTTCTATAATGGCTTTGATTTTTACCATGTTAGGATGAGTACGTGCAGTAATCATTTTGCCATCCAAGGTTGCGACCATAAAGCGGCGATCGCATTGCAAGCCTTGCTTTTCGACTTTAGCGGCAGAAACTGAAATTCCTGAAATTGATTTTACTGGGAATATATTAATGTTTGATAAATTTGAAACTGAATTAATTTCGCTCACAGTGGTATCCATTCTTTGTGTTTTTATTAAGTAAAGTGTATCAAAATCTGTGTTGTTTTACTGTCAATTCTCTGCTTACTACGAGATTGAAAGGTCATAAGAACTAAAGATAACCGTCGTAATAAAGTATTTTTCAGTTTGCTGTATCTCAAACTGCCAGTTCATTCTTTCACAAATTCTTTCAACAATGACTAATCCACAGCCATAGCCTGCGTTGTAAGTATCGTTGCCATCATGGCAATTGGAGATACATAGAGTATTTTCATTTAAGCTTATTTCGATATCACCAACACTGTAACTGAATGCATTTTTAATCAAATTATTTATAACTACAGTGATAAAACTACTTGGAGCAAGGCAGGGTTCTCCTTGTTTTATAGAGAGTTCTGCGCCCATTTCTTGCTTTGCAAATAAAGGTTTCAGGTGTTTCAATTGTGTATTTAATATTTTATCTATTTGATATTGATGAAAATGGTGAGTTTCAATGTCTTGCTTACCGAGTAACAAAAAGGTCTCTGTTAGTAACGTCATTTCTTCACTGGCTTGATGTAAGCGATTGATGGCTTTTAAAGCGACATTGGGTTGATTAGGCACTTTTGCGAGTAAATCAGCAGAGCCTTGAATAACCATGATAGGGGTTCTTAATTCATGTGACGCAAAGCGGCTAAACTCTTTTTCCCGAGTGAAAAATTGAGCAATATGATGTTTATTTTCTAGGAGAGTTCGCTCGATATCTCGCGTTTCTTGGTACTTAGTATCAACTGTGAAGTCATCATACTCTGGAGACATGAGTTCCACTTTATGTTGAATATGGCGAAGCGGTAAGGAAATACTACGAACAAAATAAATGCCGTATAAGATCATTAAAATAGTAGAAATACCACCAAGAGATAAGGTTAATATATGCAAAGTTGCTTCGTATTCATCTAAATAATCATCGGAATCATCTTGAAAGAGAACATACAATAAGCCTGAACCAGATGGATGAGGCTTAACGATAAAATGTTTATCTTCAATACCGAGTTGTTGCTCGTATAGCCCCGGTTTATTATAAGTATTTAACCAAAGAGGGTGTTCTTGTTCGCTCCAATAAGTAGAGAACTCTTCTTCATTAGGCAAAGGTGTTTCTTCGCCTAATTGAGGGTATTTTCTGATGTATTGATTTGCTTCGGTATCAAGCCAATGATGAAGACTAATTATTTCTAATTGATCTTCAGCAATGTAGATAACAGACCAAAATAAAGAGAACATTAAAAACGTCAGTATGCCAAACGTCCAACGTATTTTTTTAAAGAAACTAGGGTGCTTTATTGTGTTATTTAAGTCGGTAACCTTTTCCATGAATCGTCTCTAGTATTGAGGTATCAAAGCCTTTATCAATGGCGTTTCTAATGGTGTATAAATGACTTCGTAATGCATCACTTGACGGGGATTCATCACCCCAAATATGTTCAATAAGTTCATTTTTACTGACTATATCAGGCGCTTTTTTCATTAATAATGCAATAATTTTTAATTGAATAGGGGCCAGTTTTATTAATCGTTGTTGGCGAGATAAGGTGCCTGCTTTGATATCCATTTCCATATCTTTAAACGTTAGTTTTCCAATGTCGGTACGACGTCCGCGTTTGGATAAAGCCAATAAACGTATATGTAATTCTTCCATGGCAAAAGGTTTTACAAGGTAATCGTCTCCACCGACTTCAAAGGCATGAATTTTATCTTCAAGGGTGTCTTTGGCGGTTAAAAATAGAATTGGAGTGCTGCAAGCATGATCGTTTCTTAATGATTCAACAGTACTGATACCATCAAGTTTTGGCATCATAATGTCCATTACGATGACATCGAAGCTTTCTTTTTTTAGAATTTCAATCGCCGCAACGCCATGATACGCACAATCGATATCAATACCGACAAGCTCTAAATAATCGGCAATGGTTTCTGCTACGTGGTGGTTATCTTCAACAATTAATACTTTCATTTCTCTCTTCACGAATCCTTCACACTCTTACCACTATAGTACTCTTAGAAATTGAATTAATTATAAGAATTAGGTTAAAAATGAAGAAAGTCGCTATTTTATTATTAGGAACAGCTGTTTTAACGGGGTGTGGCTCTGAGGATTCAGGTGATTCAAATGATCATCACGCATCAAGCTCATACATTGGCGCGATTGAAGCGGTTGATACGAATACTGATACGATGACAATCAATTCTATGCCATTAAGTTTAGCGAGTACTCGTATTGAGTTAAATGGTCATTATGTTGATAAAAACAATCTTGCAGCAGGTATGCAGGTTGATGTTGAGTTCGACGATGGTGTTGCTTATGAAGTTGATCTTGACCCTGAAATTGTCGGAGCTGTTGAGGAAGTAAAAGCAGATAGTATTAAAGTTAATGGGCAGCTTTTTACTTTTTCTAATTTGGATGTTTCAAATATTGTAGTTGGTGATTGGGTGATGCTTTCTGGTTATATAGATGCTACACCTAAATGGGTACTTACTGCTATAAATGAGATTAATTTTACAACTCAAGCTTTACATGAAGGCAAGATCTCGGCTTTAAATTTAAATACTAAAACATTTAAAATTGGTGATGTAGATATAGAGTATTCAGGTGCATTCTTAGATCATGAGGATGAATCTGAATTAAGTGAGGGTGCTTGGGTTGAGATTGAAGGTTCTTATAATACTGCCTCAAAAATATTCGATGCAACAGACGTTGATGTTGAGGACGGTCTAGATCTAGCAAATGCAGAAGTAGAAGGCTATGTAACAACACTAGTCCTGAATAATGGTGTTGGTATGATGACTCTAAATGGTAAAACAGTTGTCACTATTACTGAAAATACTCGCTTTGAAGATGGAACGAAAGATCAATTAAAAGTAGGTTCTAAAGTCGATGTTGATTTGATTAATAACGCTGGTCAATTACAAGCATCTGAAATCGAATTTGATTAAATTGATATATGTATCAAGATTAACCACTGCCTTTCCTAAGTCAGTGGTTTTTTGTTTTTCTGCACGATCTAAAAAATAAGCCATGACAATTGATAAATTCGGCTTACTATTTAATGAGAACTCAAAAGAATTAGTTAAAAAGGAAACAAAATGGCTGGGTTAAGTTTATTAACACTTTTAGATGATATTGCATCCGTACTTGATGATGTTGCTCTGATGTCGAAAGTGGCAGCAAAGAAAACAGCAGGTGTATTGGGCGATGATTTAGCGCTTAATGCACAACAAGTGTCTGGTGTTAGGGCGGAACGAGAGATCCCTGTTGTATGGGGCGTTGCAAAAGGCTCATTCAAAAATAAGCTAATTCTGGTTCCGGCAGCCTTGTTGATTAGTTCCATTGCACCTTGGTTAATTACCCCATTATTGTTAATTGGTGGCTTGTTCCTCTGTTTTGAAGGTGCAGAGAAAATTCATGAGAAATTCTTTCACCAGCATGATGCAAACGAAGATCATGACAAAGAGACGCAAACCAATCCAGAAGACAGTGAAGATTACGAGCAGAAGAAGATAAAAGGGGCGATTCGTACCGATTTTATTTTATCAGCTGAGATTATTGTCATTGCACTTGGCACGGTACAAGGGCACCCGTTTATTACTCAAGTATTAGTAATGAGCTTAATTGCGGTATTAATGACCATTGGCGTGTATGGCCTTGTGGCTGGTATCGTAAAAATGGATGACCTTGGCTTTTATCTACAGCGTAAAAGCAAAGGTGAAGGCATTTTAAGCTCTGTTGGTAATGGTTTAGTGGCACTGGCACCAAAGTTAATGAAGTTTCTAACCGTGGTTGGCACTATTGCTATGTTCTTAGTCGGTGGTGGTATTGTCGTTCACAGCCTTCCATTTGTTCATCATGCGTTAGAAAGTGGGTTAACTCTTCTTCCTACTATCCCATATGTCTCTGTGACATTTCCGACAATAGGTAATGGTGTGATAGGGCTAGTTAGTGGCTTTATTCTTCTTGCTGTGATGAGCGTGTATCATAAAATAAGAGCATAATAAAAAACAGCCGATGTGTATGCATCGGCTGTTTGGCTTTTATTTAAACATTGTAATTAGTAGCTCCATTTTCAACAAAGCCAATTAAAGCACATATGATTTGGCCTACTAAATTTGTAAATAAATAAGGCGAATCAATGGCTGCGACAGTTAATTATCGCAGCCGAGAAGAGTTAGTTTATTCTAAGGGACAAGCCATGCCGTCTTCTTGGATTTTGAAAGCAACCAACTTAACCCTAATGCGCCAGCACCACTGAGCACAACCCACACAGGGATCACCCACATAGGATTATGGCCGTCATACCATTGGAAATTCTTCATAGGCCATAGGAATAATGGGTGAAGTAAGTAAATACCTAAGCTGTAGGTACTAATGAAGCCGACGATGGTTCGTGATTTTTCTGATAATGACTCGCCATAGTAACGACACACAAAAAATAGCATTCCAGCCGCTGCAACGGTATTGATGGTTTTATACGATAACCATCTTCCGACAGTGTATTCACCTAATAGCACACTTTGGCTTATCACCATGTAAACGGTTGTCGCTAATGCAGTGATCCCAATAATAAGCGCTATTATTGTGTTTTTCTGGGTTAGTTCTACTCGTTGATATAATGCATAACCCAGTAATAAGTAACCACTGTATAGCCAGATCTCAGTGCTCCACAACCCCTCAAATTTGGCTAGGAAGAAGCAAGTGGTTAGTAACCAGATCCCAATGATTGAAAATAGAGCGGTATTATCCAGTTTTTGCACCATGACTCGAAAGAAAGGGATCACAAAATAGAGTGGAATGAAGTAATAAAAGAAACCTAAATGGTAATAGGTATACTCAAAAGGAAGATCGATAAGGACGCTTTTCGCCGATTCAAAATCATAACCTTGTGCGGTTAGCCCTGAGAGTAAGGCATAAAATATAGACCAAAAAAGAAAAGGAACTAACACCTTTCCTAGGCGTTTTTTTGCATAATAAGGGGCGTTAAATTCTCGTTTGTCACTGAGCATTAATGCACCCGTGATCATAATAAAAACAGGGACAGCCCAGCGACTTAAGCTGTTTACTGATACCGCCGTTGCCCATTGGTCAAATGGAATCACATTAAGCTCGTTTCTGTAAGGGGCAAGCACATGAATAGCGACTACCGCAATAGCTGCAATGCACCTTAGTAAATCAAAAAAGAAGACTCTTCCCATCGTACGTTCCTACCTATCATTTATTTTGGTTAGCTTAGTTGTACTTTAAATAGTGCAATAAAGTGTCTGATTCATGTAAGGAGTTGAAATATGTTAACTGCAACGTAAAGTATTACTGAATATAATAAAGAAACAAATATAAACTAAAATTAAAACAACATATTGGTATATTATTAACATATATTATCTGTGTATCAAGGAATAAAGATGAAGACAGTTCTTGGGGTGTTGTTACCATTATCATTGTTTTCTTCTGCTCTACAAGCAGAGGAAGTTAATATTGCACCATATATTGTTGGAGGGGATCCTGTAAATGTTGCGGGTTATCCTTTTATGGCATCGCTTATGTTTGAATATGAGAGTCAACCAGGAAGCGTTTATCCATTTTGTGGCGGTTCAATATTAGATAGCACTCATATTTTAACCGCAGCCCACTGTGTTTATGATGTCGCTTCTTACCGTATTGGAAATATGAAAGTAGCAATAGAAGCGAATGATGGCCAAGGCATGTTGGCAGCACAAAGAGTATCAGTAAAAAATATTTATTATCCGAATAATTACAATGATTTAACGTTACTTAATGACGTAGCAGTACTTGAGCTATCTCAGCCTTTATCGACATATACACCATCACATGCTGCCATATTAGGTGATTTGACAGTTGAAGGGCAGGGATATAGAGCTGCTCCAGTGAAAAACTTTAATATTATTGGTTATGGTCGATTAAGTTCAAGTACAGCAAATAGCCAAGTCGATTTTATGCAAGCAACGGTTGAATACGTTGCTCCTAATGTATGCGATATATGGACTAATTTTACCACATCAAATAAACAGGTTTGTACAACGGGTAGTTCTTTTGATAGCAGTCATTTAGTGACTGCAACATGCCAAGGTGATTCTGGCGGTCCGTTGGTTTGGGATAACAACGGTGTAAAAACACAAATAGGTATTGTAAGTTTTGGTCCTGGTGTTTGTGGTGATGGTTCTCTGGTTGCACAGTCAGTTTTTACCGATGTCAGTCAATATGCAGATTGGATACGTAAAGCGCAGAATGGTGAAATAGCAGCAACAAGAACTGCGACAGATTTAAGTGATAGTTCTGGTGGTTCTTTGGGTTTTGGTAGCTTCTTTTCATTGGTTTTGTTTAGTTTATATCGTCGTAAGTTTTCTTGATTTTTGTATTCACATCAATAGAGAAAAAGGACAGCTCATTATGGGCTGTCCTTTTTATTTACGTTAAAAAAAATTAAACATATTGTAAAACAAGACTGTTCCATGCTCTTTTTTGTTGTTCAAACTGCAATTTAATTTGCTTATGTTGAACACTAAGTACTGCCAATTCATATTGTTTTGATAGTGCATTTTTTTTGTTTTCAATAAGCTGTTTTTTTGAATCATAGTATTCAGACATACGCTCAATTAAAACATCGTATTCTGCTTCTAAGTGTTCTTTTATGGCTTGATAATTTTGTAGTGTTGCAATTTTATCTTCGGCTTTTTTTCTCAACATTAGAGCTTTGGCTTTTTCAATTTTATCTTGTGGGCTAACTCGTAATTTATTAGTTAATCCTAACCATGAGCAGCTTTTAATTAGCCATTTTGTTGGATCGTATTGCCACCAATAAATACCATTGCGGTAATCGTTTTCAAAAATATGATGGTAATTATGGTAGCCCTCACCAAAAGTTAATATGGCAAGAATACCGTTATCGCGTGCTGTGTTTTTTTCGGTATAAGGTTGAGAACCCCAAATATGTGCTAACGAGTTAATAAAGAAAGTGGTGTGATGGCTTAAGGTTAAACGAACAGCACCAATCATTAAAAACATACCGATTATATCACCATAGATAACACCTAATAATAAAGGTATGCCAAAGTTCATTAGTAGAGCAAGAAGAACGTAATACTTATGCTGCCACATTACAATCTTGTCTTTTTGAAGATCTCGACAATTTGCATAATCATTATAAGCGGCAGGTTGGTAATGACGTAGCATCCAACCAATATGAGAAAACCAAAATCCACGTTTAGCAGAGTAAGGGTCTTTATCATTATTATCTACATGACGATGGTGAATTCGGTGATCAGAAGACCAATGAAGGGCGCTATTTTGAAGTGCAAACGCGCCACCTAAGGCAAAGATAAATCGTAAGGCTGGGTGTGCATTATAGGTTTTATGTGACCATAAGCGATGATAACCAGCGGTAATTGAAAGATTACAAAAGCTAAAAGCCAATAGAAGCCATATCCAATGTTCGCCATCTAAGCCATGATAGTAGGCATAAATAGGAGTAGCGACAAAAGCAAGCAACAAACTTGATGTAAAAACAAATACATTTAACCAAATAATTGGTGGTTTCGATCCCTTGTTCATAATTAACGTTCCATCTAGGCGTACAGTTGTGCGCTAGAATAATTTGTGTGATTCTTTTAGTCAAGAAGAGTAAGGGAAGAATATGTAACAAATGTGATGAGGTAATCTCAATTTTATTCATGATTCATTGCTTAAACAAATAAATAAGATCGAGGTAGTTATACCAACCCCAGTTATTATCTTGTTTATTCTTACTTGTAAGTTACTTTTTGACGTCATAAATATATTGTCGAGTTAATGGAATAGGTATGGTATTACTTTGAAGTGAAGGTAAAGAGGGTATAATTTGAAGCTATCAAACAGTGTAGAAGAAAATTAGAATGAAAATTACTTTTTCAGAAGGCGATATCATTGCAACTCAGCATGAGATTGTTGTTCGCTTAAAAAATAATTCGAGAACCACAATGCAGGCAGAAATTGATGCGCTAACTTTAATTGGTGGGGCAAATGTGATTAGTGCTGTTGGCAGTGGTATGAAATGGTCGCTGAAATTAGATGATGAGATCCAATTAAAGCAACTATCTCAAGAAATAGGCATAGCTATCGAATTTTATTGATATATATGGGTAGTAATCAGGTAGAGCAATTCGGTGTCTGCCTTGTTGTTTTGCTTGATACTGCTTGTTGAGATTTCATATTCGACAGATACAAAAAAGCCTCGTCATTTCTGACAAGGCTTCGTTGTATTGGCGGAGCGGACGGGACTCGAACCCGCGACCCCCGGCGTGACAGGCCGGTATTCTAACCAACTGAACTACCACTCCAATTTTTAAAACTCAGACTCTATCTGAATTTTGAAAAGTGGTGGAGGGATAGGGATTTGAACCCTAGAACCGCTATTAACGGTTGCCGGTTTTCAAGACCGGTGCTTTCGACCACTCAGCCATCCCTCCAGTGCGGTGAATAATAGTCAGCTTTGATTTTTATGTAAAGCATTTTTTTAAAATAAATCGTTAAGCGTTTAAAAAATAAACGTTATTCTACATTTTTTTCAACATCGACTAAGTAATCACCTTCTAACCAGTTGCGTCCGATTAATAATTTGTAATCTAGCTTACTTCTATCTCGAAGGTTTACGGCAATTTTCTTTTCTTTTCCATCGAACTGTAAATGCATTCTTACTGCATAACGACGTTCAACACCTTGAGCATTGCGAATTTTACTGACTTTTATAATACGACCAGTGTGTTTAGAGGCGATGTTTTCTTCGTTATAAGTCGTAAATGTAACGGTATCTCCTAAATGATCTCGCATATCATTACTTTCATCGTCCTGCCCAAGGATCTCAATATTCGTTGCATGGATAGAGGTTGTAGCTGCGCCTGTATCAATACGAGCTTTGTAGTTTGTATCAAGCTCTTTGATATGAATCGTTTCTATTTGCCCAACAATGGTTTTGTTTGAACAACGTTCACTAGCAAAGCTCGGTGCCGCGAGTAATAAAAAGCAGAGAGAGATAATGAGTTTTTTCATGATAACCTTTAATAATTAAATACAATAATAAAGCATAGACGCTTTAATGCTCTGTGAGTTCATTTATATGTAAAAGGTAGGACAAATTTATGCAAACACCTAATATCAATCTAAATAGATAATTGAAGATGTATTACTCATTTAGATTGAAATGATAGAAAATGGCGATGCTCAAATTAGCATCGCCGTTGCGGTGTTAAGCCTTCAAAGAGCGATTTTTAATAACCGATCCAATAATAGCTAATGAAATAATACCAATAATAGTTAGTAGTGAAATTACTGTTGGGACTTCATATGCAGTACCTACCAAGAACATTTTAATACCGATGAAACTTAGTATAAATGCTAATGCTGGTTGTAAGTAACAGAACTTATCTAACATACCTTGAAGAACAAAATACAAAGAACGTAAGCCTAATAGTGCAAATACGTTAGCTGCAAATACCAAGAATGGTTCTTGAGTGATGGCAAATATTGCAGGAATTGAATCTAGCGCAAACATAATGTCGGTAAACATAATCACAATAACAACCAACAATAGTGGGGTTGCGATTCTTTTACCATTTATTTTTGTAAGTAATTTGTGGCCATCGTATTTGTCATCAAATGGAATGTATTTCTTTGCAAATACGACCAATTTTGATGATGAAAAATCACTGGTCTCTTCGGTATTGGCAAACCATAATTTCACACCTGTAATGATTAAGAACACAGCGAAGATATATAAAATCCAATGGTATTCAGCGAGCAACCCAGCCCCGACAAAAATCATCACAGCACGTAATGCAAGAGCACCAATAATACCCCATAACAAAATACGAGGACGGCTTGATTCAGGAACCGCAAATTGACTGAAAATTAAAGCAAAAACAAATAAGTTATCTACGCTTAGCATTTTTTCGAGTAAATACCCGGTAATGAAAGCGATGCTGGCATCTTTAGGCGAATAGCTGCTGTTTGGTGCCATTAATGGCCAATAAACATAAATAGCAGCACAAAAAATAAAGGCAAGAACAAACCAGAAAAAAGACCAAAGTAATGCTTTTTTCAAGCTTGGTGCTTCTTTTCTTGTTTGAAACATATCTAGAGCGAATAGAGCGAGAACAACGAAACCAAAAAGTTCCCAAGTTAACGGTGACATAATAATTCCTTACAAGTAGGTGAAAGGAATCCCGCTAAAATGAGTGAGTAAACCTTCCACCATAAACAATAAAATTAACGTTATGGTGTTTGGTCTTGTCAAAGTGATTGGCATTCATTTGCCCACTTACAGATACCGGAAGCCTAAGCTTCGGGATGACGATATCTGAACAAAGTTAAGTATTAAACTTTGTGACTACTCCCCAAGATCTGGATAGTAATCCTCATTTTTGATTTTTACAAACAAAAACTACTTGAATAGAAGTAATTTATAAATCAAAGGCATCAGGCATGAATATTTTCAGCATAAGTCACAAAGTTTTCTCTCGAGTTTTTACCTTTTGTGTCGATAATATAGGAGATGTCAAAAAATAGAATAAATGGTGTAACATGAATTGGATTCAAATTGCTGTTGGTGGATTAATTACTTTACTTGTATTGGTGAGTGTGAATTTCTTCTTTGTAAATCAAAAACAAAATAAAAAAGAGAAGCAAAGGGAGATGAAAGCAAGCTCTTATCGTAGAGCATTAGCGGATGCTCGTGCTGCTGAACATCAAGAGCGAGTATATAAAGCACAAACAGGTCATATTTCAACTCAACTTTTTTTAGCGAAAGAAGCTGAAATGAATAACTTTGATGAAGCGTTACATTGGTATGAAATGGCTGCAAAGTTAGATAATAATATAGCAATGCGTTCGGTTATTCGTTTATGTGATAGCCGTCGTGAAAATTCAGGTCTAAAAGAAAAATCTGTATTTTGGAGTAAAGTTGTTGCAGCCCAAGATGGCGGAGCTGAAGAGAAACTAATACTGGGTATTGCCTTTTTACAAGGTAATGGCGTAGACGTTAACATGGAAAAAGGGATTAATTTAATCTCTGAAGCTGCAGAATTAGATTATATACCAGCTCAATTATTCATTGCTGATTGGTATATAGCAGAGTCCAATCCCCAACCTAATGCACGATTAGCCGCAGAATGGAATTTACGAGCAGCAATGCTTGATAATGTTGAAGCTCAAATCCGTATTGGTAAACAATATGCAGAGGGGCGAGGTGTTCAAGTTGATCCTAAAAAAGCTACGTATTGGTTAGAGCTTGCGGCAGAATCAGGTGATGCTAAAGCTCAGTATTTTGCTGGCGAAATGGGAGCAGGTACGAGCGAGAAGGGCAACTCTATTGCTTATATTTGGTTATGGTTAGCAGCAAAAAATGGTATTGAAGCTGCCGTGTCACGACGAGATCATGTTGGCCATCTAGTGGGGGTTGATACTGTTATTGGCTTACAGGGCATGGCCAAACCACTTTATGAAAAGATGGCTAGAAGTAAATTAAAAAAACACACCATTATTAAATCACTGGATAAACTATACCAACGCGAAAGCTATTTCCCTGAGAATAACGAATTTGTTGTAGGTGAAGAGATCGCAAGTAAATCGAATGATGATGCTAAAGAACTTAGCTCGGTGAAAGAACAACTAAATGTAGATAAAGCAGAAAAGAAAGAAAGTATTAACTTTAGTCAAACTAAAATGGATGGCGCTGCAAAATTCTAACCTATGAATAGTATGTTTAGCGTATAGATGTAAGGAGCACTTCATGGTGCTCCTTATTTATATCTAGAATAAAGTCAATTGGCTTTAAGCGGTTTAATTATATTCAAAAAGAATAGGACAATGGTCTGTCAGTTGGTATTTTTTAACGTCAGCTTGTTCAAACGATTGTTGAGTGACATTGAAATGGCTTTCAGACATGTTGGTAACTCCATGGTCAATTAAGCGAGTAAAAGTAGTGTACTTTGGCCAGCCTCGTTTCCATTGTTTGACGGTACAGCTTGCCTTTGTTTGCTCTGTCAGTAGAAAAGGCGTTTCTTCTGTTTGCGTATCAATATTTTTCCACAACCAACTTCTTCGGTGAGCAAGAGTATGATTAAAATCACCTAATATTAAATAAGAGTCGTTATTTATTTCTCGTAAATTAATCCAGTCAGTTAGCTCTTTGGTTTGTTGATCTAACGTTGAACATGCGTAATTCTTTTTCTTTTGTCCCATACAGCCTGATTTTAAATGTATTGAAAGAAGATGGACTGGCTGCTTATCAATAATAGCAATGACATAAGTGGCGTAGCGTAATTTACTGCTTTTTTTCTTGGGTAAAAGAGGGATGTCTCTAGGATCTGTAACTGAAATTGACTCATGAATAGCGAAACCAGTGTATTGGTTTATGTCATTAAACTGCTTTTTTGGGTGTGATGAACGATCGGATAAGTAAATTTTATACTCATTACCAACTACTTTTTTTATCGCCTCTACAGAATCCACTTCTTGAAAAGCTAAAATCTGACTATTAGATTGTAAAAAATATTTATTTAGTTGTTCAAAATCCTGCTTATGCCTTTCGGAGGAAGAAAATTCTTTAACAGGATTGAGCGTCAACCATTCCATGTTCCATGTTGATAATGTGATCGCGTTACTAGTAAATGAACTAAAAATGAGTATGCAAAAGCTAAGTAAGTGAGTAATTCGTTGATTCATAAGTCCTCCTGAAATGGCAAGCAGTTTAATCAAAATCTTACTGCATAGCACATAAAAAAATGTTTCATTTTATAGATTGCATAAAATTTGAGAACAATCTTAAAGCAGTGGTGAAACTAGAATCACCCTCAGATTTATGTTGATCTAGATCAAGGTATTTTATTCGTAGATCGAGCTTAATACACCACATCTTGTGTTAGCGAGTCTAATGCATCCACTATTTAGTATTTGGAGCCACTGTGAACATAACTGTAATCAAACGAGATGGAAGTCGTGCTGCCTATAAGAATTCTCGTATTATTGACGCTGTAAAAGGTGCATCAGAGCAGGTTACGCCTGAAATTGATAGTTATGCACAATTAGTGGCTCACGCTGTAGAGATTGCACTACAGGGACAAAAAGAAGTAGCGATTCGTCAGATCCAAGATTTAGTTGAAAACGAATTAATGCAAGGTCCGCACAAAGTGCTAGCGCGTGCTTATATTGAGTATCGCCATGACCGTGACATTGCTCGTGAAAAAATCAGTGTGCTAAATAAAGAAATTAGCGGCCTGATTGAACAAAGCAATGCTGAATTACTGAATGAAAATGCCAATAAAGACGGCAAAGTTATCCCAACGCAGCGTGATTTACTGGCGGGTATTGTGGCTAAGCACTATGCGACACGTCATATTTTACCGCGTGATATCGTTCAAGCGCATGAGCGTGGAGAGATCCATTACCACGATTTAGATTACGCACCGTTCTTCCCAATGTTCAACTGTATGCTGATTGACTTAAAAGGCATGTTAACAGGTGGCTTTAAAATGGGTAATGCGGAAATTGATACGCCAAAGTCGATTGCCACAGCGACAGCAGTAACCGCGCAAATCATTGCTCAAGTTGCAAGTCATATCTACGGTGGAACGACGATTAACCGTATTGATGAAATTCTTGCGCCTTATGTAACGGTTAGTTACGAAAAAGCGAAGAAATTGGCTGAGAAATGGAACATTGCGGATACTGAAGCGTTTGCTCAAGCGCAAACAGAAAAAGAATGTTATGACGCATTCCAATCTCTTGAGTATGAAGTCAATACATTGCATACAGCGAATGGGCAAACGCCTTTCGTTACGTTTGGTTTTGGTTTAGGTACAAGTTGGGAATCAAAATTAATTCAGCGTTCAATTTTATCGAATCGTATTGCAGGTTTAGGTAAAAACCGTAAAACAGCGGTATTCCCTAAATTAGTATTCGCTATTCGTGATGGCTTGAATCATAAAAAATCAGATCCACATTACGACATTAAAGAGCTTGCACTTGAATGTGCAACAAAGCGTATGTACCCAGATATCCTTAACTACGATAAAGTGGTTGAAGTGACGGGTTCATTTAAAACCCCAATGGGTTGTCGCAGCTTCTTAGACGTTTATGAAGAAAATGGCGAGCAAATTCATGATGGCCGTAATAACATTGGTGTTATCAGCTTAAACCTTCCTCGCGTTGCGATTGAAGCGAAAGGTGATGTAGCAGCATTCTACAAATTGCTTGATGAGCGTCTACTTCTTTGTCGTCGCGCATTAGAAACGCGTATTTCTCGTCTTGAAGGTGTGAAGGCTCGTGTTGCTCCTATCCTTTATATGGAAGGGGCGTGTGGTGTTCGTCTGAAACCAGATGATGACATCATTAATATCTTTAAAAATGGCCGTGCTTCTGTATCACTGGGTTACATTGGTGTGCATGAAACGATTGAAGCATTATTTGGTAATGATGATCACTTATATGACAATGCTGAACTTCAAGCAAAAGCATTAGAAATCATTCAATACCTAAAAGATGCGGTAGAAGTTTGGACAAAAGAAACAGGCTTTGGCTTTAGTCTTTATGGCACGCCAAGTGAAAATTTATGCTCACGTTTCTGTAAATTAGATAACACACAATTTGGTGTTATTAATAAAGTGACAGATAAAGGCTACTACACTAATAGTTTCCATTTAGACGTTCAAAAAACAGTAAATCCGTACGATAAGATTGATTTTGAAATGCCATACCCTGAGATCTCAAGCGGTGGTTTTATTTGTTATGGTGAATTCCCTAACATGCAACGTAATATTGAAGCGTTAGAAAACGTATGGGATTACAGCTACAGCCGTGTACCTTATTACGGAACAAACACACCCATTGATGAATGCTACGAATGTGGCTTTACGGGTGAATTTGAATGTACAAGTAAAGGTTTTACGTGTCCTAAATGTGGCAATCATGACTCAACCAAAGTGTCAGTAACACGTCGAGTATGTGGTTATTTAGGCAGCCCTGATGCACGTCCATTTAACTTCGGTAAGCAAGAAGAAGTTCAACGTCGAGTGAAACATTTATAATGAATTATCACGTATATCATTCAATTGATGTGATTAACGGACCGGGTACGCGCTGTACCCTGTTTGTTTCTGGTTGTGAGCATAACTGTAAAGGGTGCTATAACAAGTCCACATTAAATCCAAACTCAGGTCATGTATTTTGTCAGCAATTGGAAGATAAGATCATTGCCGATTTGAATGATACGCGTATTCATCGTCGAGGGTTGTCGCTGTCAGGTGGCGATCCTCTTCATCCAGCCAATTGTGAGGCTGTGCTTAAGTTAGTTAAGCGCGTTAAGTCTGAATGTGAGAATAAAGACATTTGGATGTGGACAGGTTATACGTTAAGCGAGCTTAACCCAACGCAGCAAGAGATTGTGAATTTGGTTGATACGTTAATCGATGGCCGATTTGAACAAGAGAAAGCGGATCCATCATTAGATTGGCGTGGAAGCAGTAATCAAATTATTCATTATTTTAATGAGTTGTAAAATTAGAGTAAAAAATTAAGTAATAAACCGTGATATTTTCCTATCTGAATGGTAATTTAAATGTATTACAGATCATAAGGATATGAAAATATGCTGCAAAATATAGCGACTCCTGCTAAAGATCCCATTCTTTCTCTCTCTATTGAATACCGTGCTGATGATCGCGACAACAAAGTCGATCTCGGCATTGGTGTTTATCGTAACGACCAAGGTCATACTCCAATCATGAAAGCGGTGAGTGATTCAGCGAAAGCTATCGCTGCTGAGCAAACCACAAAAGCGTACGTTGGCCTTGCTGGTTGTGAAGTCTTTAACCAAAGCATGGTTGATCTGTTATTACGTGATACGTCTGCTTATGAGCGTGTTTCTGCCATTCAAACGCCTGGTGCCAGTGGCGCATTGCGTATGATTGCCGATTTGATTAAATCAACAGAACCAGGCGCGACAGTTTGGATAAGTAACCCAAGTTACATTAATCATCAACCGGTAATGGAAGCGGCAGGCTTAAAGGTTAAGCATTACTCTTATTTTAATCCTGTAACGAAACACGTTGATAGTGAAACGATGATGGCTGATTTAGCCAAGGCTGGACCTAAAGACATCATCTTGCTGCACGGTTGTTGTCATAACCCAACAGGGGCGGATATTCGTCTGTCTGATTGGATAGCAATTACTGAATTGGCGTTGAAAAACGGCTTTATTCCTTTTGTTGATATTGCCTACCAAGGTTTTGGTGATGGCTTAGAATCTGATGCTGCAGGGTTACGCTTTATGGCGGATCGTGTGCCTCAAATGTTTATTGCAACTTCATGTTCTAAAAACTTTGGCTTGTACCGTGAACGCACTGGTGCAGCAATGGTTATTGCTGCCAATATTGAGATTGCGATGAACGCTAAAGCGAAATTATTACAAATGGCACGAGCGACTTACACCATGCCTCCTGATCACGGTGCGGCAATTGTAGGGCGTATTTTAAATGATGAAGCATTAACGCTATCATGGCGAACTGAGCTAGATACGATGCAAAAGCGTTTACTAGGTTTACGAACGAATCTTTGCGCTGCATTACGAGATGAAACGCAATCAACTCAGTTTGATTTTATTGAACAACACAAAGGTATGTTCTCTGTCATTGGCTTCAATAACGAGCAAATGTTGGCATTAAAATCTGACTATGGAATTTATGCAGTAGGGGACGGTCGTATTAATATTGCGGGAATGCAAGAGCAGCATATTGATTATATTGCTAAATCTTTTGCCTCTGTTGCAAATAAGTAACAGATTTTTTTGAGATTTATTACTATAATAGAATTAACGATTACAGATAAGACAGTAAAGGAAAACGCATGAAGATAACAAAAGAATGGTCAACGTTACTTTTACCTATTTTGCTTGCTGGTTGTATGTCAACCACCGCAACAACGCCAACGGACACCGCAACAACGGATAAACCGGCTGTTGAGCAACCAGTAACTCCGGAAACAAAGCCGGAAGTAAAACCAGAGCAAAAGCCACAAGTTGATCCTAAACCACCTGTAGCTAAAAATCTAAAAACTGCAGATGGTAAGTTGATTTTAGGCGAAGAAGAGTGGATGTACATCAAAGCGATTAACCATAACTCGAAAGCTCGAATTGATACAGGGGCTACAACCTCGTCAATTTCAGCGGTTGATATTGAAATGTTTGAGCGTGATGGAAAAGATTGGGTTAAATTTAAACTTGCTCATGGTGATAGTGAGACAAAAGAGTTTGAATCACCAGTGGCTCGTATCGTAACTATTCGTCAATCAAGTACAGAGAAACGTACTGATCGTCCAGTAATCGAAGCATGGGTACAAATTGGTGATTTAAAAACCAAAACTGAATTTACTCTTAATGATCGCACACACATGACATACCCAGTATTACTTGGGCGAACTTTTTTCCGTGATGTGGCAGTTGTGGACGTAAGTAAAAAGTACATTCAACCAAAAGTGAAATTAGCAAAATAACGTAAATAAATTATTTTGAAATAAAAAATGCCCAAATATCATATTTGGGCATTTTCGTTTGTGAATTTACATTATCAAAATAACTTATAATTAGAGGCGTTTTGTTGTTCTCTAAGGGCTTGAAGCAAGGCTATTTGTTTATAAATAACATAGTAACGGCTAATATTGGTAACGTAATGAACCGGTTCTTTACTGACGTATTTTCTAGCCATTATCTCAACGTTATTGAACCAAACATTAGGGTCATAGCCATGTTTTACTGCCATTCTACGCATTTTCCTTACGTTTGCAGGCCCCGCATTATAAGCGGCTAATGAAAAATACATTTGATTTTCTTTTGTTATTTCTGGCTTTTGGAAATAACGTTTATGCACAAAACTCATGTATTTAACACCAGCATGAATGTTGTGTTCTAATTGTCTAAAATTTTTAATGTTTATGTAAGGCTCTTTTGCTGTCTTTGGCAATACTTGCATAATACCGACAGCGCCCATGTGAGAAACCAAACGATTATTGAACCTAGATTCTTGATACGCTTGTGCTGATATCATCAACCAATCAAACTTATACTGGTCTGCATATTGTTCAAATAAAACAGCCAGAGCGTTAAATTGTTCCACTGTATTTGGGTTTAACGCTTTTGTAAGCCATTTGGAATTATCGAGATATTTATTGTAAATGACATTGCCTAAAAGCGATCCTTGTTTTATTTTATTCGCGTATTGATTCACTTCCGATTTTAACTGGGGGCTGTTTTTTCTCATTGCCCAACCGATACTGGCGTCAGTACGAAGGGGAAGCTCTTCATGAATAACGATATTATCCATTATTTTTGTCCACAGTTGAGATTTATGGCTATCAATGACTGTTATAGGGAGAATGTCTTGATTGATCATCTCCATTAGTTCGTAATCTTGTAGGTTTTCTTCAATAAATTGAACATGAATAGGAGGAACGCCATTAGCAGATAGCTGCTTGTTAATCTGTTGCAAACTTTCAAAGTAGCTCGAGCTGGCTCTTACCCAAACTTCCTTCCCTGATAGCTCTTCGTACGAAGTAATTGCTGGTGTTTTTTTTGATGTCACCAGCCATTCTTGGCTGTTACTAATGATAGGATCACTGAAATCAACATATTTTAATCGTTGAGGGGTAATGGTTAAATTAGCAACTGCAATATCACCAAAGCCGGCTTCAAGAGCATTAAGAAGGTCATCTCTTGGTACGGGGATCACTTGTACATTCACATTTATCTTTTTCTTATGTAAATGCAATTCAAAATGATGAATAAACTCGGCAATAATCCCTTTGGGCTGCCCTTTTTCTATATAGTAAAAACCGAGATCAGCAGAAACAAGAACACGGACGGTTCCTTTTTTCTTTAGGCTATCAAGATCTCCAGTATAAGGAACTTGTGCCAATGGAGAGAGTTCCAAAGCAAATACTAGGCTAGGGAAGAAGAAGAATAACAAAATATATTTATGTAAAAACATCATGTCGCAACATCCTTTTTTAACAACATGATAACAAGTTAGAGTTAAAAGGGCATGAAATCAAGTGTTTTTAGGATGATTGTTGTAATTCCTGTTTATAAACCAAAAACCAGAGTATTCATAATGAACACTCTGGTTTAATTTTGTTTTATACAAGTAACTTTAACGGCTAATACTTAAATAAGTTAACCTGATTATTAAGTTGCTTAGAAATACTACGCAGCTCTTCAGATAGCTTTTGAGAATTATCTGCTTGATGCGACATTTGGTCGGATACATCATTAGCGGATTGAATGTTCATACTTACTTCATCTGTCACTGTTCTTTGTTCTGCTGCGGCATTGGAGATCTGTGTTGCCATATCTGAAATTTGTATAATAGAAATTGAAATTTCTTCTAGGGCTTGCGTGGCATTATTTGCATCATCAACACTTGATTGAGCAAAAGTCTTACTTTCATCCATACTCTGAACAGCATTTGCGGTATTACGCTGTAAAGTTTCAATCATATGTCGGATCTCATCGGTAGAGCTATGAGTTCTTTGCGATAACACGCGAACTTCATCAGCAACAACAGCAAAACCACGACCTTGCTCACCCGCTCGTGCTGCTTCAATGGCAGCGTTTAGTGCGAGTAAGTTCGTTTGCTCTGCAATATCTCTAATTGTGGACAAAATAGTATTAATGTCTTGTGCATTTTTATTTAATTCTTGAATTATGCCTGAGGCATTCTCTACTTGAGAAGCTAAGTTAGTAATCGATTCTTGGTTTCGCATGATTACTTTTTTACCCTGTTCACAATGCTCAGTAGAGTTAACAGAAGAATCCGCTGTGATTTGTGCATTATTAGCGACTTCTTGAGCTGTTGCAGACATTTCATGAACAGCCGTTGCTATTTGAGATATTTCATTTAATTGAATAGCTAATCCATCACTAGTTTGACGTGCAACGGAAATACTGATTTTTGATTGAGAATCAAGCTTAGAAGATGAGGCAGCAATGTCTTTTACAATAATTTGTAGCTTTTCTACAAAGCCATTAACATGAGTCGCCAAAGTACCTATTTCATCTTTTGATTCTACTTTAATGCGTTGAGTTAAATCCCCATTACCATTTGATAAATCTTCCATTGCTACACTCAACACATTGAGGGGAGCTAATGCTTTTTGAACTAAGTACATAGCAAGTGCCGCAATAATAGTGATCTGCAACAAGGTCATTAATGCTGAATCGAATAAAACATCACGAACAGAAGAGAATGCATGTTGCTTATCTATAGTGACAAGTAAAAACCAATCTGTTTGTGGGATTTTTGCTGCAGTAACAAAGGCTGTTGAGCCATTTACTTCTATTTCTGTTTGTGTATTTTTTTGAGCAAGTTGCTGAATATCACGTAATGAAAAACCGCTTCCTAAAGAAGACGCTGGTTTCATTGCGAAGCTTGAATTAGGGTGAGCAACGAAATTACCATCACCATCAACTAAGAATGCAGATATTCCATTTTGATTGATCGCTTGAATATCATCGATAATAGATTGAATGCTAACATCAGCAGCAATAACACCGCGTTCATTATTTGTAATGAATGGTTGAGCTATGGTGATAACTAGTCCGCCATTACTGACATCCATATAAGGGCTAGTGACGACGGTTTTATTTTTGTTCGTTGCATCAATATACCAATCTCGTTGACGAGGATCATAATCATCAGGGACGGGATTGTCTTGATTGCTCTCATAAAAATCACCATTATCAAGGCCTGCATAAGAAATAATAAAGAGTCCAGATTTTTCTGCTTGATTTAGATATTCAACTGGAGAGCCTGAATGTGAAAAAGCACTAATAGATGCTTCGACAATATTAATCCGACCATTGATCCATTTTTCAATGCTAGAAGCACTTGTTTTTGTAATAGCGGCAGACAGTTGGTTAATAGAACGATATGTTTCCGTTATTAATTGTTTGCCTGTCATTGCTGTTTGAATGGATGCCATGACTAAAATGACAATAACGAACATTAAGGTAAGTTTATTTTTAATTGAGATATTTTTTAACATATTAAAACCACTAATTAATCCTTTAATAACGAACAACATAAAGCTGTCCAAAGCTTGTATCTTTAATAAGTTTGTAGAGGGAATTGATTTTTAAAATTAAAAAGTAAATCGTGCTGTCATCATCATTTGACCACCATAAACACCATTGAACTTAGCTTCAGCGCCCACTGATAATTGTTCGGTTGAGTGGAAGCGGAAATGAACACTGCCAATGTCTTTACTTACGTCACTATTAAATAGTTGACCGTATTGAGCACCTACTTCAATTTGCTGCATTAGCCATAATCTAAAGCCAATATTAATTTCAGTAAGCATCTCATCACCGAATTTGTCACTGCTGTTGTCTTTTACATTATGAAGAAGTAGTTGACCGTAAATATCGGAAAATTCATTAATTGGGCCATTAAAACCGATACCTCCAGCCACATCCCAATCACCTGAAAATTCAGTATCTACTTTAGCTACAAGGTGAGAGTTTTCTGTGAATTGTTGGTTAACTTGCACACCATAGGTACCTGGACTTGTACCGATACGAGCTTCAAAAAAACTATAAGGGAAATTGTTCGCCATTGCCGTTGAAGATGTCAGCGCTGTCGCTAAAAGAAGGGCTTTTTTGATGTACTTAGTTGATTCCATAACGTAGTTAACCTGATATTCATGAGTTTTATCTATGAAAAAGCCTGCAATAAGCAGGCCAGATTATCTATTGGTTGTTTATTTTATAGTGCTTGTAAGCGTTCTACTTCAATCTCTGGAGTACTTCCACCTTCATACTCACCAAAAATACGAACTTTAGTGGTTTCATTGATCGCGGTTGGTAGCGAAATATCATCATCCAGTTCAATTTGGATTTCAGTTGTACCATCAGAGAATACGTATTTATCTTTGCGAATATGACGAACAATATGGCCATCAATCGTTGCATCTTGTTCTGCAAACATTCCTGTGTCTTTTAATAACTCGGCCACAGTCGTTGTTGTTACTGGACCTGTGTAGTTCAATTGAGCGTGTTTATTGTTATGGTCGCCATTGTCAGCTAAAACGATGGTTGGAGATAAGATTAAGGCTGCTGTAATTGCAATGATTGTTTTTTTCATAATGGAATCCTTCATTAAATAAAATAGTTCAGCGCAGTGCGCTTTGTTTCGATGAGGCTATTAAAACAAAGTGTGGCTGAATCTATCGTGACTAATGTATTCATATTCTATTCATCTAAGAGACATGAATAAGAAGAAGGAAATAAGAGGTTGGATAATTAGCCTCTCAACTAAGAACAATGTTAACATTATCGATCTGACGTATAACGAAAACTAGATGGAATTATGACCGCTTTATCTCCGTTAATGGTTCAAGGAACCACTTCTGATGCCGGAAAAACCGTGCTTGTGGCAGGCTTATGCCGAGTGCTTGCAAATAAAGGGATCCAAGTTGCCCCTTTTAAACCTCAAAATATGGCACTCAATAGTGCGGTCACCGAAGATGGAGGGGAAATTGGTCGAGCTCAAGCGCTGCAAGCGGATGCCGCAAGAGTAAAACCTCATGTCCATATGAACCCTATCTTACTTAAACCCAATACAGATATCGGTGCGCAAGTTATTGTTCAAGGTAAAGCGATTGAAACCATGGATGCATGGGGTTTTCAAGATTATAAAAAACTAGCAATGCCTTATGTTTTAGAATCGTTTTCTTATTTGAACGATAACTATCAATGCGTAGTTATTGAGGGGGCAGGAAGCCCAGCAGAAATTAATCTACGTGAGAATGATATAGCGAATATGGGCTTTGCTGAAGCGGCTGATGTTCCTGTTATTATTGTTGCCGATATTGATCGTGGTGGGGTATTTGCGCATCTTTATGGCACATTAGCACTACTGTCTGAATCAGAACAAGCACGAGTAAAAGGCTTTGTTATTAATCGCTTTCGTGGTGATATTTCTTTATTGGTTCCGGGTCTTGAGTGGCTAGAAGAAAAAACAGGTAAGCCGGTATTGGGTGTTATCCCTTATTTGCACGGTTTAAATTTAGAAGCGGAAGATGCAATTAAAAGTGAGCAACAAGAAAAGGGCAAGTTTGTTGTAAAAGTGCCAGTCGTTACTCGTATTAGTAATCATACTGATTTTGACCCATTGCGTTTACATCCAGAAATAGATCTTCAGTTTGTTGGTAAAGGGCAGTCATTATCAGGGGCTGATTTTATTATTTTGCCGGGCAGTAAATCAGTTCAAGCTGATCTGAATTATCTTAAGTCGCAAGGCTGGGATAAAGACATTGAACGACACTTGCGCTTTGGTGGGAAAGTCATGGGAATTTGTGGTGGCTATCAAATGCTAGGTGAGCGTCTTTCCGATCCTTTAGGTCTTGAAGGTGAAGCCTCATCTATTGATGGGTTAGGTTATTTAGCCATTTCAACAGAATTGAAAAAACAAAAACAGCTTACTCTTGTTGAAGGGGAGTTGATATTACCGGATCAGACCGTTGCTAAAGTTACTGGTTACGAAATTCATGCAGGAGTTAGTACGGGCTCTCTATTGAATGAATCCCCGATAATGATTAATAATGAACCGTCAGAAAGACGTGATGGTACAGTTAATCAAGAGGGTTCTATTTTTGGAACCTATTTACATGGTATTTTTGATGAACCAGAAGCATTTGAAGCCATTTTATCTTGGGCGGGTTTGAAAGAAACTAAAGCGATTGATATGAATGCGATTCAAGAAGAAGCAATCGAACGTATTGCAGAGTCAATTGAAGAAAGCTTGGATTTATTTCAACTATGGCCAAGCTTGTTTGAAAAGAAATCCGCATATTAAGGGTCCAGTAAATATGTCTCGAATTACGTTATTTTTTATATTGTTGTTTAGTTCTTTATCCGCATCTGCGAGTGTGACGGTTTATGCCGCATCATCATTAACCAATGTAATGAACGATATTGTGGATGCATATCAGAATAAAACGGGTGAAAGGGTTCGTGTGAGTTACGCTGGTTCGTCGTCATTAGCTCGACAAATTGAGAATGGTGCACCAGCAGATATTTATCTTTCTGCAAATACTAAGTGGATGGATTATCTCATTGAGAAAGATGAAATTGAAGCGGACACGAAAGTAGATTTATTACGTAATAGTTTAGTGTTAATTGCATCAAAGACGACCCCGACAGAAAACACATGGCAATGGTTTCTTGGGCAAAAAGGTCTTCGTCTTTCAATGGCCGATCCTAGACATGTCCCCGCAGGTATCTATGGTAAGCAAAGTTTAGAGAAACAGTACCGCTGGTCTGAAGTGAAAGATAATATTGCATCAGGAAATAATGTACGATCTGCTTTACTATTTGTTGAACGTGATGAAGCACCATTAGGTATTGTCTATAAAACGGATGCTTTATTATCAAAAAATGTAACCATAGTTGAAGAATTTCCTGCAGACTCTCATGATCCTATTGTGTACCCAATGGCGATTGTGAAGAAAAAAAACTCAGATGAAGTGGCGGCTTTTTATCGATACTTACTTTCTGAAAGTGCAAAAGATACCTTTATTTCTTATGGATTTACAACAATTTAATGATATTGACAGATTACGAAATAGAAGCCTTATTGCTGAGCCTAAAAGTCGCAGGGATTGCGGTTAGTTTTTCTTTGCCGATTGGGATTTTGTTAGCATGGATACTTGCTCGCTGTGAGTTTAAAGGCAAAGCAATATTGGATGGATTAATTCATCTTCCCTTGGTATTACCGCCTGTAGTGATAGGTTATTTATTACTTATTTCAATGGGGCGACAAGGCGTTATCGGTAAGTGGCTTTATGAATTATTTGGTTTAACTTTTAGTTTTAACTGGAAAGGAGCGGCATTAGCCTCAGCCATTGTTGCATTACCCTTAATGGTCCGAGCTATTCGCTTAGCATTAGAATCGGTAGACCAAAAACTGGAACAAGCAGCAAGAACATTAGGCGCGTCTCGTTTTAAAGTTTTTTCTACGATCACACTTCCTTTAATGTTGCCGGGTATTTTAACGGGGGCAGTATTAGCGTTTGCTCGTAGTTTAGGAGAGTTTGGTGCAACCATCAGTTTTGTTTCTAATATAGAAGGTGAAACTCGAACGCTTCCTCTTGCTATGTTTAGTTACATTGAAATCCCTGGAGCAGAAATGGAGGCTGCACGCTTATGTGTGATTTCTATAGTTGTGGCGTTAATTTCGCTATTGCTCTCAGAGTGGTTAGCAAGAATAAGTAAAAAAAGGTTGATGGGATAAAATGTTAGTTATTGATATTCAAAAACAATTAGGTGATTTGGATTTGAACGTTCAATTATCACTCCCATCATCGGGTATTAGCGCTATATTTGGTCGTTCAGGGGCGGGTAAGTCGACACTTGCCAATGTGATTAGTGGTTTAACGTCTCCTGATAAAGGGCGGATCTCACTTAATAATTCGGTATTGTTTGATTCAAGTAAGAAGATATCAATACCGCCGGATCGCAGACATATTGGTTATGTTTTTCAAGATGCACGCTTATTTCCGCATTATAAAGTAGAAGGAAATTTACTTTATGGGTGTGATGGAAAGCGAACAACGTTATTTAATGATGTAGTGAAATTATTAGATATAGAACCTTTACTGCAACGTTATCCGCATTCATTATCAGGTGGTGAAAAGCAAAGGGTAGCAATTGGTAGAGCTATTCTTTCTGAGCCAGCACTGCTTATTATGGATGAACCGTTGGCTTCTTTAGATTTACCAAGAAAGCATGAGGTCATGCCTTATTTAGAAAGACTAGCCAAAGAGATTCAAACCCCGATCATTTATGTCTCACACAGTTTAGATGAGATCCTAAGATTAGCGGATCACATGGTCTTACTTAATAATGGAACCGTGAGTTTATCTGGTGACATCACATCGGTATGGAGTTCTCCATTAATGCGCCCTTGGTTAAATGCATCAGAGCATTCTGCATTATTAGAAGGGACGATAACTGAGCTGCATTCAGAGCACCCAATGACCTTGGTTACATTAAAGAATACGGCACAGGGCATTTGGGTGAAATCTCCTTGTGAGTGCACAGAAGAAGGTCAAAATATTCGTTTACGTATTCGAGCAAATGATGTTTCATTGATAAAACAACAGCCAGAATTTAGCTCCATTCGGAATATTCTCCCTGTTGTTATTGAGAGTTTAACCGAAGATAAAGAAAACGATGTAGTGGCAGTAAAACTGAATTTGTCTGGGCACGTATTATGGGCAAATATCACTCGTTGGGCAAAAGAAGAATTAGCGTTAGAGCCAAAACAAAAATGGTTCGCACAAATTAAAGGCGTAAGTGTTACTCAATCAGACTTGTGTTCTAAGTGATTGACTCATTTTATAACGATGTAGATATGACAGTAAGGATGTAGTTAATGAAGTACCAATGGATATTATTCGACGCTGATGAAACTCTCTTTCATTTTGATGCGTTTGCTGGTTTGCAACGCATGTTTTCAGGCTATGGTGTTAATTTTAGTAAAGAGCAGTTCATTGAATATCAGTTGGTAAATAAACCGCTGTGGGTACAATATCAAGATAATGAAATTACTGCGCAACAGTTGCAAGAAATTCGCTTTGAATATTGGGCTAACGAGGTAGGTGTAACACCAAAAGCGATGAATACGGCTTTTATGATGGCAATGGCCGAAATTTGTGCGCCATTAGATGGTGCTAGAGAGTTGCTTGATTCATTGTTAGCAAACAATGTAAAAATGGGGATTATCACTAATGGCTTCACTGAACTGCAAAAAAATCGATTAGAAAAAACAGAGTTTAGTCATTATTTCGAGCTTATCGTGATTTCAGAGCAAGTAGGCGTCGCAAAGCCAGATAAACGTATTTTTGAACATACTTTTTCTATGATGGGTGAGGTGGAGTTGTCCTCGATACTTATGGTTGGTGATAATCCTGACTCAGACGTGCTTGGTGGTATGAATGCCGGTATTGACACATGCTGGCTAAATGCAAGCCTACAAGAGTGCCCTGACGGCGTTAAGCCAACGTATACAGTCAAGACGCTTAATGATTTACAAGTGCTGCTAGATGCTGCCTAGAAGCCTTCCTACGCAGTAACCTATGCTGTTGTTATAAAAAAAGCCCCACTGTTTATTATAACAATGGGGCTTTTTTGTACCATTTGAGTAGAAATATTACTCTTCTGATGGTGTTAGTTGTTCAGTGTTTTCTGTTTCAACCGCTGCTTGTTCTGCCTCAAGCTCCATTTTCTCACGATCAGCTTTACAGATGTATTTTGGCTTATTGTGTGAACGGCTATTTTTTGTTTGAGTTCTGCGGTGCTTCTTTAAAAGGTTTTCTTTGATTTTGTTTTTACGGCTCATTGTATTACCACATTAAATCATCAGGAATAACGAACTCAGCGTATGGGTCGTCTTCATCCTGCGCATCTTCCGCTATTACGTTGTTAAGTACAACAACAGATTCATCGCGCAGAGTAATCTTATCGGCAACACCAGCAGGAACAACTTCGTAATCTTCATTAAAATGAACAATCGCTAAGCGACCAGCAACCAATTGAGTTTGCATTGTTTTATCAACATACATTTTTTTGACGAGTACGCCATCAGTAAAGTTATAACCGATATCACCATGTGTGCGATCCAGTTTATTTGCTGAGATAAGCTGTTTGATTTGCGCAAGCAATTCTTTCTGGTCTTTCTCTGCTTTGTGTTGTGCGCTCAATTCTTTGTCTTTTTCAGCTTGAGCTGCTTTGTTCAATTCAACCGCTGCTTTTGCTTCGCGATTTTGAACTCGAGATTTTTTTGAAGCTTTCTTTGCTTTTGCTACTTTCTTTTGGTTCACTAACCCAGCTTTTAGCATTTGCTCTTGTAAGCTTAGTGCCATAAATAATTCCTAATAATAACGATGTCGAATTCCGACGATTATCCCATGAGTTGTATGGGATTTAAAGGACAATAGAGAGAAGTAAAGATGAAAACACCGTGTATTGCTGCTTGTAAAAATGAAGGTGGTATTTGTATTGGCTGTAAACGCACCATTACTGAAATAATTGAATGGAAATCAATGAGCGATGGAGAAAGAGATAAAGTGATGGAAAGGCTATCGGGAAAATCATCCACACATACTTGTCCAGAATGCACAAAACCAGCTCAGTGCGATATCAAAATGGGGAAAGAGACGTGTTGGTGTTTTGAGGTCGAAACTCGGGATGTAGGTATCATTTCTGAGAACAATGAGTGTTTATGTCAACATTGTTTAGCAAAGAAACCTATAGCGTAAATTTTACGTGCTACTTTATAAAATAGAGCGTTAAAATTGATATGGATCTACTGACAAGGTTACCAATCTCACCTATACCTTAGTGGCATTTAACATTGTTAACAATTTTCACATAAAATTAATCTTTCACAAGTGTTAATAAATTTACACATTTAATTTCAATTAATTACATCTCTGGATGAACGCAAAAAACTAGTAGATAAAAGGGTTTATCTTGAAAATTTAATTGAAGCACTATTTATGAGGGATTAAAATCTATGTCAGATAGGTTCGACAACTTGTTAACATTTTCTATAATTATAAAGTAGAAAGATAACTAGGAATAAAATTATGAGCAATGCAATAAAGCAAAACGATGGAGCCAAACGTTCATCTGAATGGAAAGCCTTTTTCTTCATCACAGTTGTTCTTTTCCCAATTCTAAGTGTGGGTGTGGTTGGTGCATACGGTTTCTCTGTGTGGTTAATGCAGGCGCTGTTTTTTGGTATGCCAGGTCACGGTGGTTGATTCTTTTAAGAATACAACCATTACAACGAATTAGAATTAGATAAAAGAGAAGCAATTATGATGTCATTACTTAAAAAAGCTTGGTCGGTTTTTGCTCGCCCAAGTGTTCATATCAGCTTGGGTGTACTAACCCTTGGTGGTTTCATCGCTGGTGTTATCTTCTGGGGTGGCTTTAACGTTGCGCTAGAGGCAACAAATACAGAAGAGTTCTGTGTTAGCTGTCATGCAGACAACATCCAACCAGAATACGCAGGTACAATTCACGATAAAAACCGTTCAGGTGTTCGTGCTACGTGTCCTGATTGTCATGTACCTCATGAGTGGACTTCTAAAATTGCTCGTAAGATGCAAGCAAGTAAAGAAGTATTTGCTCACGTATTCGGTTTTATCGATACACCTGAGAAATTTGAAGAGCGTCGTATCGTTTTAGCCCAGCACGAATGGGACCGTTTTAGCGCAAACAAATCTCTTGAATGTCGTAACTGTCATGATTATGACGGTATGGATTTTTCTAAAATGCAACCAACAGCACGTATTCAAATGCAAGGCGCAAAAGAACGTGATCAAAGTTGTGTAGACTGTCATAAAGGTATTGCTCATAGCCTTCCTGCAAATATGGACAGTTCTGGCGGCATGGTAAGTGAATTAACTCAACTGGCGAGTAATACTAAATATGAAGATGGACAAACTTATGTATCTGTTCGTCACCTTCCTATGTATGAAGACGCTAAGCTGACTGTCGAAGCGGGCCTATTAAACCCTGCCTCTCAAGTGACGGTACTTGAAGAGAAAGGCGATGCAATGAAAGTTGCTATTGAAGGTTGGCGTAAAGTTAAAGGCTTCGGTCGTGTTATCCAAGAAGATTTTGGTATGAACATTGCGGTTGGTGCTTTACTTAAAGATGCAGCTCAGAACGATAAATTTGTTCAGAAATTTGAAACGAAAGAAGATGACCTAACGGGTCTACCTTGGCAACGTGTAACGGTGAGTCTATGGATGAAGAAAGAAGATTTCTTACCTGACTACACAACGGTTTGGCAAAAAGCGGAAGAATCATACAAAACTAACTGTTCTGTATGTCACACTCAACCAGCTGAAGGTCACTTCGATTCAAACACATGGCCTGGTATGTTTGACGGTATGATGGCATTCGTTAACTTCGATACAGACAGTAAATCACTTGTATTGAAATACCTACAAAAACACTCTTCAGATTTTTCTGACGAAAAACACTAAGAATTAATGGAGTAGATAGCATTATGTCTATTAGCAGAAGAAGTTTTCTAAAAGGTGTTGCAACAACAAGTGCAGTATCTTTGGTAGGTCCAAGCCTACTAATGTCTTCAAAAGCAAGCGCAGCTGAAACTACAGGCACATGGCGCATGTCTGGCTCACATTGGGGTGCGTTCCGTGCGCACATCTATGCGGGTAAAGTTCAAGAAATTAAAGCATTAGAAATGGATAAGCATCCAACAGAAATGTTGAATGGTATCAAAGGCATTATTTACAGCCCAAGCCGTGTACGTTACCCAATGGTTCGTCTAGATTGGCTGAAAAAGCACAAGTACTCTACTGAAACTCGTGGTAACAACCGTTTCGTACGTGTAACTTGGGATGAAGCGTTAGATTTATTCTACCGCGAGCTTGAGCGTGTTCAAAAAGACTACGGTCCATGGGCGCTTCATGCTGGTCAAACTGGTTGGAACCAAACAGGTTCTTTCCACAACTGTACTGCTCAAATGCAACGTGCCGTTGGTATGCATGGTAACTTCATCAAGAAAGTAGGTGACTACTCGACGGGTGCAGGTCAAACAATTATGCCTTACGTTCTTGGTTCTACAGAAGTGTACGCACAAGGTACTTCTTGGTCTGAGATCATCGAGCATTCAGATAACATTATTTTATGGGCAACGGATCCAGTTAAAAACCTACAAGTAGGTTGGAACTGTGAGACTCATGAATCTTACGCATACCTTGAGAAGCTAAAAGAAAAAGTGGCTGCAGGTAAAGTAAATGTTCTTTCTGTTGACCCAGTTAAAAACAAAACACAACGCTTCTTACAAAATGACCACATGTACTTGAATCCACAAACTGATGTGGCGTTCATGTTAGCTGTGGCTTACACGTTATACACTGAGAACTTGTACGACAAAGCGTTCATCGATACTTACTGCCTAGGCTTTGACGAGTTTATGCAATACGTGCTTGGTGAAACGAAAGATAAAGTAGTTAAGACTCCTGAGTGGGCTGCTGAGATCTGTGGCGTATCACCTGAGCAAATTCGTGAATTTGCGAAAATGATGGCAACTGGCCGTACACAAATCCTATTTGGATGGTGTATCCAACGTCAACAACACGGTGAGCAACCATACTGGATGGGTACGGTTCTATCTGCAATGACTGGCCAAATCGGTCTTGCTGGTGGTGGTGTATCTTACAGTCACCACTACTCAAGTGTTGGTGTTCCTTCTACTGGTTTTGCAGGTCCTGGTGGTTTCCCACGTAACGTGGACCAAGGTCATGAGCCTAAGTGGAATAACAACGACTTCAATGGTTACAGCAATACTATTCCTGTAGCGCGTTGGATTGACTGTCTATTAGAACCAGGTAAAGAAATCCGTTATAACGGTAATAAAGTCGTATTACCTGATTTCAAAATGATGGTTATTTCTGGTAACAACCCTTGGCATCACCACCAAGATCGTAACCGTATGAAGCAAGCGTTCCAAAAACTTCAAACGGTTGTAACGATTGATTTTGCTTGGACTGCAACGTGTCGCTTCTCTGATATCGTACTTCCTGCATGTACGCAATGGGAACGTAATGATATTGACCAATACGGTTCATACTCGGCGCGTGGCTTAATTGCAATGCACAAGCTGGTTGATCCACTATACCAATCAAGATCTGATTTTGAGATCATGACTGAACTGACTCGTCGTTTTGGCCGTCATAAAGAATATACTCGTGGTATGGATGAGATGGAGTGGGTTCGTTCACTTTATGCTGAATGTCGCACAGCAAACGAAGGCAAATTTGATATGCCTGAATTTGATGTATTCTGGGAAAAAGGCGTTCTAGACTTCGGCGAAGGTAAACCATGGGTTCGTCACGCTGATTTCCGTAAAGATCCTGAAGTGAATGCACTAGGCACACCTTCTGGTTTCATTGAAATCACAAGCCGTAAGATTGCGCGCTTTGGCTACGAAGAATGTCAAGGTCACCCAATGTGGTTCGAGAAATCTGAACGTTCACATGGCGGTCCGGGTTCTAAAGAACACCCATTCTGGATGCAATCTTGTCACCCTGATAAGCGTCTGCATTCACAAATGTGTGAATCTGAAGAGTTCCGTGCAACTTACGCGGTTCAAGGTCGTGAGCCGGTATACATTAACCCTCAAGATGCTAAAGAAAAAGGCATTAAGAGTGGCGATCTAGTTCGCGTATTTAATGGTCGTGGTCAGCTTCTTGCTGGTGCTGTTCTTACTGATAGTTACCCTCGTGGTGTTATCCGTATCGAAGAAGGTGCATGGTACGGTCCATTGAACGAAAAAGTGGGCGCAATCTGTACTTATGGCGATCCAAATACACTGACACAAGATATTCCATCATCAGAGCTTGCTCAGGCAACATCTGCGAATACATGTCTAGTTAACTTTGAGAAATTCAAAGGTAAAGTTCCACCAGTAACTTCGTTCGGTGGTCCAATTATTGTTGAATAAGACAATAAAAGTTAATTAATTAAAAAGCACCTATATTTAGGTGCTTTTTTTATATGTTTTATTCTCACACGAAAGCACCTCAAATGGATATACAGAATAAGTTGTCATAATATTTATTTCAGTTGCTTTCTCTTTTTTAACCGTCTAATTTTTCATAACTTCTTCTAGATCTCGTCTTACGCCTGTTATTGTTGCTTGTATTTTGAATCGTAGTATTCTACGAAAATCACATAGTTAGTTGATTAATTTCGTACAAAAAACAGCAATAGGAAGCACATGATGACCCCGCTATTTTTCTTATGTGGACAAGAAGCACTTTCTGTTCAAAGTGATTTAGTCTATGAATTAAAAAACGATCAAATAACCCTGCGCTTTGCTGGGATTCATAATTCTCCTATTAATGATCATTACTTAATCCTGCAATTTCCAACACAACTTGAGCATGATGCTAAAATTTTGGGTGATGGCTTTCAAATGTTAGCTCAAACAGCCGGTCAAGTTGATGCGCCAAAAGACATAGGTCGTTGTCCTGATAATAATTCAAGCTACCGTTTATATTCTGAAGATGCGAAGAAACGGTTTTATAATTATCTAGTCGTCGAACAATCAGATGGTTTTACTTTGTTTGGTTTTACATCGTGCCATCGCTTTGCGGGATATTTTGAAATACATGAATCTCAAGGCAACATGAATGTAATGGCCTTTCTTGATGGTGAGCACACACGACCACAAGATTGGGCAAGTAATCACATGGAAGCCGTAACCGTAATTACGGCAGATTCACTGGCTGAGATCTATGAACTTTATGCGGTGAAAATTCAAGAAAATCATCCTATTAGAGCTGGGGTAAAACGCAATGCTCCGGTTGGTTGGTGTTCTTGGTATGCATACTATGCAGAGGTTACCGAAAAGAATGTACTCGATAACGTAGAAGTGATGTGTACAGAGCAACAAGATTTTGAATGGGTGCTATTAGATGATGGTTATCAAGCATTCATGGGAGATTGGCTAACGCCATCAAGTAAATTTCCTAATGGCATTCAATCTTTGCTTAGAGAGATTAAAGATAGAGGGAAAAAGCCTGCTATTTGGATCGCCCCATTTATTGCACAGCCAGAATCAGACGTATTTAAAAACCACCCTGATTGGTTTGTTCGTCACGAGAACAGCGATTTACTAAAAGCAGACGATATTACTTATGGTGGTTGGCGTTGCACGCCATGGTACATTCTTGACACCTCAAAACCCGCGGTTCAACAACATCTAACAAATGTTATTCATACTATGCGAGAAGAGTGGGGCGTTGAGCTTTTTAAGCTAGACGCAAACTTTTGGGGTTGCTTAAAAGGGCATCGAGTTCAATCTGGAATTACAGGTATAGAAGCTTATCGTCTAGGTATGCAAGCCATTATTAATGGGGCAGGGGATGCATTAATACTAGGGTGTAATGCCCCGATGTGGCCATCTTTGGGTCTTGTTGATGCAATGCGTATTTCGGATGATGTTGAACGTAATCCTGAACGTTTTGAACAACTTGCTAAAGAGACATTTTACCGCAGTTGGCAGCATCGTAAGTTATGGCAAATAGACCCTGATTGTGTAACGTTGGTTTCTTTGCCTAATCAAGGCACAGAGCGAAAATATTATGAGTTCCATCGTAATGTGATTCTTGCTTCTGGAGGTTTAGCACTATCTGGTGATCCACTACCAGAGTTAAATGAATTTGCAAAAAAAACGTGGAAGAACTTACTGTCTCGTCTGCGTTTAACTCAAGATGCTGCACAATTTAAATCGCTATCAAACCACCATTGTACTTTACGATTAAATCATCAGCATGAGCTGCATTGTGTATTTAATTATGATTATGAACCTATGGAACATACATTAGTCGCTGACCAACCATCAATCTGGCGTGACTTTTGGACGGGTGAGCAGTTAAATGAAGAACCAATGCAAATGTTATTGCTTACATTAGAAAATGGATTAAGTAGCCGAGCCATTCTGGTTTCTAATTAAACGTTCTCATATAATTTGAAATTAAGGGTGTTATTTCCAATGTAAGGAATTAGCATCCTTTTTTTATAAAAAGATCTAAAACATCCAAGGATATCGCGATTTAATGTCATGAAATATAAAGGTTAATTTTTATCATCACGTTTTTTGTCATTTGAAGTTAATAATATGGGATCATATACTTCAACGCCATTTGCTTTTATAAGTACAGTTAACTCTCATAATCAATGGTCATATTTGTTGTTTTTATTATTTCTTTTTTATTCATAGGTGTTAATTAGCACTCAATTTTAGGTGTTGCTGCACTGATTCGTTGTTTTCTATCATGCGTTGGTGCATCAAAATGACTTGCTAGCAAACGCTGTGTAATAGAGTGTTGAGGGTTAGCAAAAATTTCTTGAGTTACCCCTTTTTCTACTACTTCCCCTTCATGCATCACCATTACTTTATCTGTAATATGTTTTACCACCCCAATGTGCTGAGATACGTAAATAAATGAGATAGCCATTTCTTGTTGAAGCTCTAAGAACAAATTAATGATCTGAGAACGCATAGCCATATCCAACCCATTCAATGCTTCGTCCGCGACAATAATAGAGGGTTGTAGTATTAACGCTCGAGCTAGACATACACGTTGTTTTTGTCCTGTTGCTAACATTTGAGGGTAGAAGTACGCATGTTCCGGTAATAATCCTACACGTTGGAGCGTATCTTTTACTCGTCGCTCTCGTGCATCTTGAGACATACTGGTATTACGCTTTAGTGGACCTTCTAGTATATGACCTATTTGAATTCTAGGGTTCAACGAAGAGTTCGGATCCTGAAAAATCATACGGATCAGTTTACAGCGAGTTTTAAAATCTTTGTAATCTAAGACTTCACCATTAACTTTAATTATTCCTGATGTAGGCTCAACAACACCAGCAAGCATTCTGGCTAATGTTGATTTTCCAGAACCATTAGCACCAATAAAACCAATGGTTTGACCTGCCTCTAAAGAAAAGCTAACTGGCTTTACAGCCTCTCTAATTTGTTTACGAAAAAGGCCAGTACGAAATACATAGTCTTTTTTAAGGTCAGTAACTTCAAGAAGCGCAGTCATTCTTCTTCTCCTCAAAATTTAATGGGAAATGGCAGCTAAATTTATGGTCTTTCACTTTTTGTCCTTCAGGCACTTGTACGCATTTACGTTGAGCATAAGGGCAACGCGGACCTAAACGGCAACCAATCGGTAAATGTTGTAGTGGAGGAATGGTTCCTGGCAATGATTCTAGCTTGGCTTTATGGGGGATCCCATCTTTACTAAAATCAGGCATCGCGCGTAATAATGCATTGGTATAAGGATGCTTTGGTGCCTCAAGAATTTCTTTACGACTAGCCGATTCGACTGATTGACCACAATACATTACGGTAATTCTATCTACCCATTGAGTTAACGTTATTAAATCATGACTAATTAATACAATTGTTGTGTTGTTAACTTGATTCATACGACTTAATAATCGAAATACTTGTGACTGTGTCACAGCATCAAGTTCATCTGTCGGTTCATCGGCGATCAAAATACGTGGTTTATTAGCGATAGCCATGGCAATCATAACTTTTTGACATTCACCAGCGGTAAGTTCATAAGGATAACATTTCATAATATGCTTATGATCTTTAATACCCACTTTATGAAGTAGGGCAATTGCCCCTTTGGTACGCCAATTCCAGCGTTGCCACCATTTACCTAAAAAGTACTTTGATGGGATTGCTTCTTTAAGCTGATTCCCGACTTGTTCTGAGGGGTCAAGACACGTAGAAGGTTCTTGGAAGATCATTGCCATTTCACGGCCAATAACACGGCGTCGTTCTTTTGGAGATAAAGCAAGTAGATCAATGTTACCTAAACGCATTCTGTCTGCGCTTATCTTCCAGTTATCTTTGGTTATCCCTAAGATTGCTTTCGCTACGAGTGATTTACCAGAGCCAGATTCACCAACAAGGCCACGAATTTCACCCTCATTAAGAGTTAAGCTCATACGATCAACCGCTTTAACCATTCCCTGAGGGGTCTCTAATTCAATGGTTAAATGGCGAATGTCTAATAATGGCATTATTCGGTCCCCGCATTTAATGCGCGTTGGATCCCATCACCAACTAAGTTAATGATAATCACAGTGAAAGTTATAACGATACCCGGCAATGTTACGGTCCAAGGGGCGATATAAATCAGCTCAATAGAGTCACCTAACATAGCCCCCCATTCTGGGCTTGGGGCTTGTGCGCCTAATCCAAGAAAGCCTAATGCGGTAATGTCTAAAATCGCAACAGAAAGAGCTAACGTCATTTCAGCAACAATAATAGTTAAAATGTTAGGTAATACCGAATTCCACAACAAATAGAAGTCATTTGCGCCATCTAAACGAGCGGCAAGAATGTAGTCTTTTTCTATTTCACTGTGTACAGCAGTATAGACTGCTCGGATAAAACGAGGAATAAGGGCAAGCCAAATCGCCAGTAAAATACTGAATTCACCAAAGCCTAGAAATGCCACAAAAATAATGGCAAGCAGCAGTGAAGGAATAGATAAGATAGTATCTAAAAGGTGATTCAAGGTACTTGATATTAGCCCTTTAGTCATACCAGCAAAAATGCCGATACCACAACCCACAAACCCAGAGAGTAGGGTAACGATTACAGCATAGCCAAAAGTAAGCTGAGAGCCTGTAACTAATCGGGATAAAATATCTCTTCCTAGATCATCGGTGCCTAAGAAAAAAGTCACGTCCCCTTCTGAGTTCCAAGACGGTGGCATGAGTAAATTCTCTGATTGCCACTGTGGATCGTATGGGCTCAACCATGGAGATGCAATCGTAATAATAATGATGAGTAATAAGCACCAAAAACCAAACATTGCCAATGAATTAGCACGATAACTCAGCCAGAAACGCTCCATCTGAGTAGGGATGTGTTCTTCTTGATAAACGCTATTTGAGAGCATAGAACTCTTTCCTTACTAACGGGTTTACAGCGGCACCTAATAAATCCGATAAGATATTAGCCAATAAAATAAATGAAGCTACGGTAATAACCCCGGCTTGAATAGCTACAAAATCTTGATTAATAATAGCATCAAGTAACCAACGTCCCACTCCTGGCCAGTTAAAAATAGACTCAGTTAATATGGCTGCGGTAAACAAACCCGATAATTGAATCCCAAGTTTTGGAATTATAGGGGGTAAGGCGTTACGTATAATATGTTTTATCATGATCTCAAATTTAGAGAGACCTTTAGTATGAGCCACTTTAATGTAATTCTGAGTGATGACGTTGGATACTGAAGAGCGCATTAAGCGGATGACTTCAGTCATTGGAGCAATAGATAAAACCAAAGTAGGTAATATTAAGTGATGAATAATATTCTCTAGCATTTCAGCACGGTAAGGTGAGTCAGATGCTAAAACATCAATAAAGACAAACCCAGTTCTTATATCAAATTCATACAATAAACTGTAACGGCCAGAAACAGGGGTCATACCAAGGTTTAAACTGAAAAACATTAATAATATTAGTGCAATCCAAAATAGAGGCATTGAGTAGCCGACTAAAGCGATGGAAGAGACAATCGTATCTGTTGGTTTACCTTGGCGCATACCGGCAATAGTACCGAGAGGAGTACCAATGATTAAGGCGATAAAAAAAGCAAAAAGGCAAAGTTCAATAGTCGCGGGGAAAACTCGAAGAATTTCATCGAGCATATTTACCCCAAATTGGTTAACACCTAAGTTCCCATTGGTTAATTGGCCTAGATAAGTGACCCAGCCAGAAAAGAAAGAGGTTTGAGACCATACAGAGGTTTCATCAAGGCGTAAAATGTTGAACCCAATTAAGGTAAGGATCAATAGCGTTATAATAAATAAATTAAAACGTCGAATCGTGTATATCCACATTATTTTGCCTCCTCAAATCTAACCACGTTATGGAAAGAATACGTATTAAATGGACTTAAATTAAATCCTTTTAATGATGATTGATTTGCCTGATATTTCACACCATGAGCAAGTGGGATAATGGGTAGCTCTTCACTTAATAAGTTTTGAATTTGACGATAAATATTAATACGGTAGCGAGGTTGGTTGGTCTCTTTAGCAAGGTCTAATAAAAGGTCAAACTCTTCATTACACCAGTTAGCAACGCCGAATCCTGCTTGTTTTGCATTACAAGAAAGTAAAGGTCTAAGCATTGAATCAGGATCCGAGCTATTGGCATTCCACCCAGTAAGGACGAGGTCAATATTATTATTAATTAACTCATTACGGCTTAATAAATCACTGGTAATAAGCGTTAAATTAACCCCTATTTTTGCAAAATCATTTTGTATGATTTCTGCTGATTTTTTAGGGCTAGGGTTATAAGAGTTATTGTCCAAAGGAACCCACATCTTCAATTCTAGAGGAGTGTTAACTCCTGCCTCTCGTAACAAGCCTTTCGCGTAGTTTAAATCATAACGGATAAATGAACTGTCGTTTCCATAAGCCCATGATGCAGGAGGTAAAATCGATTTAGCTTCTATGCCTGAGTTATAATAAACCGAATTTATTAAGCTTGAGCGGTCTATCGCTAGATTTAATGCTTTACGAATACGACGATCTTGTAAAAGAGGTTTTTGCGTATTTACGGCAATAAAAGCGACGTTCGTTGCTGTTTGTGAGAACAACGTAAGGTCGTCGTTTTCAATAATAATAGGCAATTGACTTGAGATCGGATTAACAACCACATCGCATTCCTGACGTAATAATTTTGCCAGAGAACCAGTACCGCGACTTGAAATATCAAAAACAACCTGTGACATTTTTGCAGGGCCTTGCCAATAGTTATCGTGTCTTTTTAAGCGAACGAGTTCACTTTTCTGAAACTGATCAAGTTTAAATGGTCCTGTGCCTACTGGTTTAATATCTATTAATTCTTTCTCATCAATGGATGCTAATTTTTGAGCATATTCCTGAGAGTGGATAACCGCATATGAACTCGAGAGTGCGGATAAAAAAGTATTGTCAGGAGCTGAAAGTACGAATTGCACTTTGTTGTTGCCGATAGCATTAACCGATTTGACGGTGTTGGAAAAATTAATGCTATCAAACCAAGGGTAGTGACCAGAATTTACGGAGTGATAAGGATTTTCGGGATTAAGAATACGTTCAAAACTAAACACAACATCATTGGCATTCATGGCTCTTGTTGGAGTGAACAGTTCAGTTGAATGAAAATCGACATCAGGTAATAAGGTAAAGGTATAAACAGTACCTGTCTTATCTATTTCCCAAGAGCTTGCTAAATTAGGAGAAGGCTTTTGTGAGATAGGGTCAATGATTAATAGACGGTCATAAATCTGAGCGCTAATTGCCTCAAGAATGCTATTTTCATCAGAAACTTGTGGATTAAAAAATTCCACACTTCCAGATTCACAATAAATGAATCCTGTTTCCTGAATAGTCTGTTTGATCCCCGCATCATAACAGCCAGTAAGATTAAATAATCCCGTGGCAGCAATGAGTATACGCGTAATAATCTTCATAATGACCGCAGCTTTTATCAATTTTAATTAATGAACCAGTCATTTTATACCCAAGTGACTGGTTCTGCACTTAAATATCTAAGATTCTCCCTTGTTTGTGTCTAAGATTTGATGCTTTTTTAATAATCCTCGAAATTGGTGATAGGTAATGCCTAATTCTTCAGCAGCTTTTCGTTGATGATGTTGCGTTTTAAGTAACGCCTGTTCTAACAAGTCTCTTTCTTGTTCACTTTGAAATTGTTTTAAATTCAAAGGCAGCATGGTAGTTTGAGTTTGAGTTTGAGTTTGAGTTTGTTCATTGTGAATGTTGAGTATAGTCGAAGTCGGCGTCTTCACCTGTTCACTTTCCCAAGGAGAGATAAATGGATTAAGTTGGATAGATTCAATTTGTGCTTCTTCATGATTATGCTTAAATACAGCACGTTCAATGCAGTTTCTTAATTCACGCACGTTACCTGGCCAATCATGATCTAATATTTGTTGTTTTGCATAATAAGAAAACCCTGCAAAATATCGCAAATTCATCTCTTGGCACATTTTTATCGCAAAATGCTCAGCAAGCAACAGTACGTCTTGCTCGCGATAACGCAATGGCGGCAAGTGAATGACATCAAAAGATAATCTATCAAGTAAATCCGCTCTGAATTTTTTCTCCTCAACCATTTCCTGAGGGTTCTGATTTGTCGCACAAATTAAACGCACATCGGCTTTTAAGGTGTGTGAACCACCGACACGCTCGTACTCTCCATATTCGATAACACGAAGTAGCTTTTCTTGAACGGTTAAAGGCGCGGTGCCAAGTTCATCTAAAAATAGAGAGCCACCATCTGCTCGTTCAAATCGACCTTGATGACGCTGTTTTGCGCCCGTAAACGATCCCGCATCATGGCCAAATAATTCAGAATCTAATGTACCTGAACTTAATGCAGCGCAGTTTAAACTCACGAGTGGTTCATCCCACCGTTTGGATAAGAAGTGAAGACGCTGAGCAATCAGCTCTTTACCTGTTCCTCGTTCGCCCAAAATCAGAATTGGTCGATCAATGGTAGCTAATTGAGAAGCATGATCTAACGCAGATAAGAAGGCGTCAGACTCACCAATTAAACTGTCTTTTCTCATATCTTCTCCATAGTGGTGATGGTCAATATAGCCAAATAATGGTCTTTTTAATCATGGACTAAAGTTTGGTTGTGGTCAATTTAATGTAAGTGGTTGATTTTTAGTGTATGAAAAGTTGGCATGCATTGTGTAATAGTTATAGTAAGTTTCAAAACAACGAGTTATTAGATTCGTATTAAATTAAGAGGAATTGATTATGGGTATTTTTTCACGCTTTGCAGACATCGTTAATGCTAACGTTACTTCATTATTGGATAAGGCGGAAAATCCAGAAAAGATGATCCGTTTGATCATTCAAGAAATGGAAGACACGTTAGTTGAAGTTCGTACTGCATCAGCAAAAGCAATTGCAGATAAAAAAGAGTTAACACGTAAAATTGGTTCAATTGAAGCACAAGTCACCGATTGGCAAGAAAAAGCAAGTTTAGCTTTGATTAAACAACGCGAAGATTTAGCGCGCTCAGCTCTGATAGAAAAACAGAAAGTTCAAGATGTGCTATCAAGCTTAAAAACAGAATTTATTCTTGTAGAAGAAAGCATTGAGAAGTTGACCACAGAATTAACCGAGCTAGAGACTAAACTGACAGAAACTCGTGCTCGTCAACAAGCGTTAGTGATCCGTCAGCAAACAGCCCAACACCGTAATGACATCAAAGCACATACGCATTCAGGAAAAACAGAACGTGCAATGGCAAAGTTTGAACAATATGAGCGTCGTATTGACGAATTGGATGCAAAGGCAGACACTTACTCAATGGGTAAAGCAAACTCACTAGAACAAGAATTTGCAGAGCTGCAAGCGCAAGATGAAATTGAAAAAGAATTAGAGCGTCTAAAAGAACAAATGAAGAAAGACGCATAATAGATTACAAGAGTTGATCGAATTTGAATTACTAAGGAGAAAACAATGAGCGGCTTTTTTGCTTTCCCATTGGTTATATTTTTTATTTTTGTTGCCCCGTTATGGCTGTTTTTACATTACCGAAGCAAAGGTAAAACAGCACAAGGTCTGTCGCATGAAGACACACAGTTATTGAAAACAATGACAGAACGTGCGGATAAAATGCAACGTCGTGTTGAAACATTAGAGAAAATTCTGGATGCAGAATCCCCGAGTTGGAGGGAGCGCTAATGTCAAAAGAACTGTATAGAGATACTCGAAATGGAAAGATTGGTGGCGTCTGTGCAGGCATTGCTCAGTACTTTGGTATTGAACCTTGGATAGTACGTATATTAGTCGTCTCAGCAGCCTTGTTTAGTGCTGGTTTTCTGGTGATGTTAGCCTATTTTGCAGCCATGCTTTTTTTAGATAAAGCACCGGTTGAAATGTACTATCGAACAGAAGAAAAGCGTGAACACACGGTAAAAAGCAAACCGTGGCAAGCAGGGCAATCGCCATCGGAAGTGATTAAACGTGTTGATAAAGACATGGCGAGAATGGAAGAAAAAATTCGTCGAATGGAAGGCTATGTTACGTCTTCTGAATACAAGGTTCGTCGTGAATTTAGAAACTTATAACTGGATTAATTAACAAGAGCAGTCAATAACTTATGTAGATTGACATGAAACATAGGATTACTATCTTGTTCATGGGGTGTTCAGAATCAGTTCTGTACACTCCATTTGTTGTTTATAGAAAAGAGAGAAATATGAATGAGCAGATTAACCAAAGAAATGAATAAATTAGTTAGCCGTAGTATGGATCGCCACGTCAAGTTGGCGGTTACAGGGCTATCGCGTGCAGGTAAGACGGCATTTATTACCTCTTTAGTTAATCAGTGCTTACATGCCGCTTCAAGTGATAAGTTACCTTTGTTATCCGTGACCCGTGAAGGGCGAATGATTGGTGCGAAACGCATACCGCAATCAAATCTTTCTATTCCTAGTTTTACTTATGACGAAGGAATGGACTCACTACTTTCTGAGCCTCCAACATGGCCAGAGCCAACACGAGATGTGAGTGAGTTACGTTTAGCGATAAAATTTAAACCAAAGTCGGGTTTCTTAAAGCATTTACAAGACAGTGCGACCTTGTATGTGGATATTGTCGATTATCCGGGTGAATGGTTATTGGATTTACCGCTTTTGGATATGGATTATTTAGCGTGGTCTAAACAACAGCAATCGAATTTAACTGGGCATCGTAAAGTGTTGTCTGAAGCTTGGTTGCAAGAAGCGAAGAAGTTAGATCCTCTAGCGCCTGTTGATGAAAAGCAACTTGCTCATATTGCTGAGTTATTTACACAATATCTTCATGATTGTAAGGATTCTCAGGGATTACATTGGGTTCAGCCGGGCCGTTTTGTATTACCTGGAGAGCTAGCAGGCGCGCCTGTTTTGCAATTCTTTCCTTTTATGTTTTTGCATAAATACACAGAAGAAGAGTTGGCAAAAGCGAAGAAAGATTCAAACATCGCCGTGCTTAAAAAACGTTATCAGCACTACCAACAACATGTAGTGAAGAAGTTTTATAACGAACACTTTAGACATTTTGATCGTCAAATTGTATTGGTTGATTGCTTACAGCCGTTAAATGCGGGTGAACAATCATTTAATGATATGCGTCAGGCTGTCGATCAGTTGATGCGTAGTTTCCAGTATGGCAAAAGCTCAATGCTTAAACGTCTGTTTTCCCCAAAGATAGATAAAGTGTTGTTTGCTGCCACCAAAGCCGATCACGTTACGCCTGAACAACACCCCAATATGGTGTCGCTGTTGCAACAAATGATCCACCAAACATGGCAAGAAACCGCTTACGAAGGCATTAAAATGGAGTGCATGAGCATTGCCTCAATTCAAGCAACCACCGCGGGAATGATTGAGGACGACGGTGAATTATTTTCCGCAATATCAGGGGTCACCGCCAATCAAACACCGATGATGATGTTTCCGGGTGAGGTGCCTAAACGTATTCCAAGTAAAGCGTATTGGGAAACAAAACCTTTTAATTTCATGAGTTTTCAGCCGTTAGAAAGTGAGACTGACAAACCGCTACAACATATCCGTATGGATAAGGCGATGCAGTTTTTATTAGGAGACAAATTAGTATGAGTGAATTAAAAAAACAGCGCGTATTTCAATCTGAGCCTCAATTTACAGAAAATGAGCAGACTACAGAATCGCTGAATACTCAAAAACTGTTCGAAGAAACACAAACTTTTATTCCTCAAGCGATTGAAGACGAAAGTGAATTGGATGATCTTGATATTGAAACGCCATTAGTGAAAAAGAAAACCCATTGGAGTATTAAAACACTGATTGGTGGTTTCCTTGGATTAACAGTATGGCAAAGTGTTGATCATGTTATTACCGCAATTCAATCGGCTGATTTTCTGTCATTAGGCTGGGCTGGGTTAATTAGCCTTGCAGCAATCATGGGGGTTACTGCTATTGGTCGTGAATTATGGACATTGCGTAAACTTAAAAACCGAGCTGAAATTCAACATCAAGTAACTGAATTGGTTGAAGGCAATGGTATTGGTCAGGCAAAACCGTTCTGTGAAGCATTAGCTAAGAAAGGAGCGACGGCGAATACGGCAGAATATACGCGCTGGGAGAACAGCATTGAATCGCATCATAATAACGCTGAAGTATTTGAAATGTATGACAGCATGGTGGTGTCAGAGCAAGATAAACGAGCAAAAGCATTAATTAGTAAACACGCAGGTGAATCAGCATTGATGGTGGCATTAAGTCCATTAGCTGTGGTGGATATGTTATTAGTAGCGTGGCGTAATATTCGATTAATCGAACAAGTTTCTCAAGTTTATGGGGTAGAGCTTGGCTATTGGGGCCGCTTACGTTTGTTCAAAATGGTTTTGCAAAACATGGCGTTTGCAGGAGCAACTGAAATGGTGACGGATGTTGGTGTTGATATGCTATCTACTGGCCTTGCCGGTAAATTATCAACCAGAGCAGCACAGGGGTTAGGGATTGGTTTATTAACGGCACGTTTTGGATTAAGAACCATGAATCTAATGCGTCCATTGCCATGGCAAGTAGGTGAAGCTCCAAAGCTTTCTGATATGCGTAAAACGATAGTTGCTCAATTAGCATCCAAATTGAGTTCTCAAGATAAGAATTAACTAATACAGTTATCATTCTCATAAAAAAGCATACTATTTACAAATCGATTAGTGATAGTATGACGGCATTAGTCGGGGAGCCAATAGGCTGAGATCGCAATAGCGAACCCGTTGAACCTGATTCAGTTAGTACTGACGTAGGGAACTAATGGTCCTTTTGACACGATCTTTCAATTAGATCCGTTTCTTTTGGTGAGATCTACGTCTATACGTACTTGTTCTCACTCGACTGTTTTTCCTGACCGTTAGTTAGGGAAAATAAGTATGCCTTCATTAAACAACACTGCGCTTTTATCTACATTATCTTCTACCACACCGATTGTATTAACTATTGCTGGCTCTGACAGTGGTGGTGGTGCAGGGATCCAAGCTGACATCAAAGCAATTTCTGCAACCGGCAGTTATGCGTGCTCGGTGATTACCGCATTAACGGCTCAAAATACGCAGGGCGTGACGGGCATTTATCCAATCAGCAGTGAATTTGTTGAGCAGCAACTGGATGCTGTTTTTTCTGATTTAAATGTTATCGCCGTTAAAGTCGGCATGTTAAGTGATTCTGATATCATCCGCTCGGTTGCGAAAAAAATAAAACAATACTCTCCTCGCTATCTTGTGGTTGACCCTGTTATGGTCGCGACCAGCGGTGATCTTCTTCTAAAATCGTCTGCTATTGAAAGCCTTAAATCTGAACTGCTTCCCCTTGCCGATGTTATCACGCCAAACCTACCAGAAGCCGCAGCATTGATTAATGCGAAAGTACCCGAAAGTGAAGTAGAAATGACAGCAATGATCGATGAACTTCGTCAATTAGGTGCTAAGTCAGTATTGCTAAAAGGTGGGCATTTAGAAAAGGATGAAAACAGTACCGATTTGCTGATTTTATCTGATTCCATAGAACGTTTATCGACACCTCGAATTGAAACTCGCAATACACACGGCACGGGCTGTACATTATCGTCAGCGATTGCTTCGTATTTAGCGCAAGGTCATGAGTTACAGGCGGCAGTAACACTAGGTAAGCATTATATTACTCAAGCGATTATTCATGCGGATGAACTGAATATTGGTCAGGGACATGGGCCTGTGAATCACTTTTTTGCTTTACATACTCCAGAGTAATGGGGGTGAATAATCGCATTGGTGCCGTCATTTCTAATGGGGCGTTACAATATAAAGACAGCGAACACCCTATTATTTTCAATCTAAATATGACGATCCCTAAAGGAAAATGGACAGCCATATTAGGAAAGAGTGGTTGTGGTAAAACATCGATATTGCGTTATCTCGCCGGATTATTGACCGATAAAGTCGTGTGGTCAGGGGATGTTTCGATTGATGGCGTAAACGCATTAGAAGGCAATATCGCGTACATGGCGCAACAAGATTTATTGATGCCGTGGTTAAACGTAATAGATAATGTCTGCTTTGCCGATAAGTTTGCAACGAACTCCCGCTTTAATTCAACGAAACCGAATTCGGATAAACACAGAGCGCATGAACTTTTAGAGTTAGTTGGACTAAAAGGGCATGAGTTTACGATGCCGTCGCAATTATCGGGTGGGATGCGCCAGCGTGTCGCGTTAGCTCGAACATTAATGCAAGACAAGCCAATGGTATTAATGGATGAACCTTTTTCTGCGTTAGATGCCGTCACTCGTTATCGCCTGCAAGATCTTGCTGCTCAAGTGCTAGCAGATAAAACCGTTTTATTGATAACGCATGATCCACAAGAAGCGTTAAGACTGAGTGATGCGGTTTATATCATGCAAGGACAACCTGCTTCAGCGGTCTCCTTACCCGTTCCAAGTACGTCGGTACCTCGCAAGATTGATGCGGAGTTAGCTGCACTTCAACAACAGATAATTGATACGTTAGAGGTCGATTATGTCTAAATCACTTCTTATAAATTCGACATCAGCAACGATAGGAAAAGTAACGCCAAAACCAATGCTACAAAGCGTGAAATCCTTAATAAGAATCTTAATCAGTGCGGTGGTTATTCTTGGGTTGTGGCAATTCATCGTAATCGTTTTTGCTTTACCAAGCTTCATTTTACCGAGTCCATTGGCTGTCTTTACTAAATTAATACAACGATACGATGTGCTACTTACTCATTCATGGATAACGGCTCAAGAGATCTTGCTTGGTCTTGGCTTGGGCCTTTCTATGGGGTTGTTATTTGCGCTTCAAATGCTGTTGTTTGATCCACTTCGCCGTTGGTTATTACCAATTTTAATTGCGAGTCAAGCAATCCCCGTTTTTGCTATAGCACCTATTTTGATGTTGTGGCTAGGCTATGGCATTGCATCAAAGGTCGTGATGGCGGCATTAATTATCTTTTTCCCTGTGACTACCTGTTGTTATGACGGGCTGCGAAATACCCCTAGTGGTTACCTTGATTTAGCCCACACGATGGGTGCATCAAAATGGCAATTATTAAAATACGTTCGCTTACCTGCGGCTTTACCTGCCTTAGCATCTGGTATTCGTGTTGCTGTTGTTGTCGCGCCTATTGGTGCGGTCGTTGGTGAATGGGTAGGGTCAAGCGAAGGCCTCGGCTATTTGATGCTGCAAGCGAATGCTCGAATGATGATAGATGAAATGTTTGCTGCGTTATTTATTCTCGCGGCGTTATCCGTCAGTTTGTATTTTCTTGCGGATGTATTGATTCAAAAACTCATACCGTGGCAACACGATAAGTAAATTCATAATAAAAGGACTCATTGAATAATGAAAAATAGAGTAATTAAAGGGGCGATGGCTCTGCTTATTTCAAGCTACTCCATGATGGCAAGCGCGGAAGACAAAGCGATGACATTAATGTTGGATTGGTTTGTAAATCCGAACCATGGGCCAGTGGTTATCGCACAACAAAAAGGCTACTTCAAAGAAGAAGGCCTAAATGTGACGATTCAAGAACCCGCCGATCCAAGCATGCCGGCAAAATTAGTGGCGGCCAATAACATTGATTTAGCGATTTCTTACCAAACCAGTTTAACGATTGATGTAGCAGCAGGCTTACCGTTAATTCGTTCGGCAACCCTTATCGCCACGCCATTAAATACCTTAATGGTACTGGATAACGGCAAGATAAACTCTTTAGCTGATTTGAAAGGCAAGAAGATCGGTATTGCAATTGCGGGTAATGAAGACGCTACGATAGGAACGATGCTGAATACAGAAGGGGTTGATTTTTCTGAGGTTAAAATCATCAATGTAGGCTGGGCATTATCGTCGTCATTAGCCTCAGGAAAAGTGGATGCTATTTGGGGAGGATTACGTAATTTTGAAACCAATCAATTGGCATTAGAAGGTTACAAAGCGAAATCTTTTTTCCCAGAAGAGCATGGTGTGCCCTCGTATGATGAGCTTGTTTTTGTTGCGAATGCCAAAACATACGATGCCGATGCGCTAAAGAAATTTAATCACGCTATCGAAAAAGCGACACAATTTATTGTGAATCACCCTGATGAATCGTGGAAAACCTTTGTTTCTTACGCGCCAGATACCCTAAACAATGAATTAAATAAACGCGCATGGAATGACACGTTAACGCGTTTTGCCTTACGCCCATCAGCGGTTGATTTAGAACGCTACAATCGCTTCTCTGAGTTTATGTTCGAGCATAAGATCATAAAAACACAACCTAAAGCCCAAGATTTTGTGCCGGTGTTGTAATCCATTTTCCCTGTTTATTTTTAGAGAATCAGTATGAATCATCAAGACTTAATTCAAGCGTGTCAAAACGAGTGGACCGAATACACCGAGCATAGCTTCGTTCAACAATTAGCGCTTGGAGAGTTGGCGCATTCGTCATTTCTACATTATTTAAAGCAAGACTTTTTGTTTTTAAAGCAGTACACCAGAGCGTATGCCTTAGCGATTTATAAAGCGAGAACGTTAGCGGAAATGCGAATGGCGTTACCGAGTGTACAAGCGTTATTGAGTTCTGAAATTGCACACCATGTGACTTATTGTGGTGAGTGGGGCGTGTCAGAAATAGAGATGGAAGCAGAGCCAGAAGCCTTTGGCACGGTAGCCTACACTCGATTTGTATTAGATACCGGTATGTCTGGTGATTTCATTGATTTATATGCAGCATTAGCGCCCTGTTCTATTGGTTATGGGGTGATTGGTGCGCAATTGCTAGCAAGAGAATCAACTAAGCTAGAAGGCAATCCGTATGCGAATTGGATCAAGATGTATGGTGGTGAAGAGTTTCAATCAGGCGTGCAAAAAAGCATTACACAGCTAGATGAATTACTTGCCGATATCGATCTTAATAGTCAGCGTGGACAGCGTTTGTGTCATATTTTTAAAACGGCGACTCGTATGGAAGTGGCGTTTTGGCAGCAAGGATTAGATGAAGCCTAATTGTTGATGATTAGTACTTTATTAATGAAAAAGCGAACGAATTAAGGAAGAACAATGACAGTCATGAACACGCAAGAAATTATTGAAGCATTGGCAATGTTACGCGAGAAAAAGCCATTAGTTGTGAACATTACTAACTATGTGGTGATGAATAACACCGCGAATGCGTTATTGGCGCTAGGTGCGTCACCAATCATGGCGCACAGCCAACAAGAAATGGCAGAGATGATGAGTTTCTCTGGTGCGTTGGTGATCAACATCGGTACATTAGACAGCGTATGGACACCAAGAATGCATTTCGCGGTAGAGCAAGCGAATCTCAATAATAAAGTGGTGGTGCTTGATCCGGTAGGATGTGGTGCAAGTCAACTTCGTACCCAAACCGCGCGTCAAATCGCAGAAGCGGCGAATACACTGATTATTCGAGGCAACGCCTCTGAGATCATCGCATTAGCAGGTGAAAACGCAAAGAGCAAAGGCGTAGATGCATTAGACAGCAGTGATTCTGCATTAGGTGCGGCTTGTTATGTCGCGCAGCAGTATCAATGCAGCGTCGTTATTTCGGGTGAAACCGATTACGTTGTCACAAAAGAGGCACAGTATAAATTAAATAATGGCCATGCGATGATGCCTTTTGTTACGGGAATGGGTTGTACTCATACTGCATTAACGGGGGCTTTTGCGGCAATAGGTGATCATTCAGGGGTTGCTGCGACGGCTGTTTTAGGTGTTGCAGGTGAAATCGCCGCAGAGCAATCAGCAGGCCCAGGTAGCTTGCAAATGAACCTATTAGATACGCTTTATCAGTTAGATGAAGAAACGCTTACACATCGTTTGAAATTAACGATTAATGCATAGGTTTCGTAATATGAATAACCTTTATACATTATATTTAGTGACTGACGATCAACAAGACATTGATACGTTGTGCCACGTTGTTGCAGAGGCAATAAAAGGCGGCGTAACCATGGTGCAGATCCGTGAAAAACATGGTGATGTACGTGCTTTTATTGAACGCTCATTGGCGATAAAAGAAGTATTAAAAGACAGTGGGGTGCCATTGATCATTAATGATCGTGTTGATGTGGCATTAGCGGTGCAAGCGGATGGGGTTCATTTAGGTCAATCGGATATGCCTGTAAACCTTGCTCGTCAATTGATAGGCTCTGATATGATTTTAGGCTTGTCTGTCGAAAATGAAACGCAGTTGCGTGAGGCGCAAGATCTACCTGTTGACTACCTTGGTATCAGTGCGATATTTTCTACGCCAACTAAGACTAATATTATTAAAGAGTGGGGCATTGACGGTTTAACGAAAGCGGTTAAAGAAAGCAAACTCCCACTTGTTGCCATTGGTGGAATTAACGAAACGAACATTAAGAAAGTAGCAGATACTCAAGTGGATGGTATTGCTTTAGTGTCGGCAATTTGCCATGCAACATCGCCAAAGCAGGCAAGTGAAGGGTTACTTGAATTGATGGGACGTTAATTGTTCTATTAGTTAGCTTATCAATATGAAATTTGAGCACTTTAGGTGCTCTTTTTTAGTGATTTTTTCATTTTATACATCGCTTTATCTGATTGTATTAATGCTTCTTCAAAGTTTTCTTTCGTTGCTTTTTCAATCCCGTATGAGAATGAAATAAGATCATTTTCTAATGTTTTATAAACACTAGCGATATATGAGTTTGCTCGATTAGGCTGAGTGATAACAATAAATTCGTCTCCCCCTGCTCGAAAAGCCATTTCTTGTTTTAAGCAATGCTCTCTAAGAACTTGAGCAAAACGAATGATCATAAGATCGCCAATGGCATGACCTTTCATGTCATTTATTTTCTTTAAACCATTTAAATCAAAGTAAATTAGATCAAACGATGATAATGAGATATCGGTAAACTTTTTTCGGTTATATAGTCTTGTCAAATCGTCTTTCATACTTTCTTTTATAATATTTGCCACTATCGTTGTTAGCCCGATAGCAATTAATAAGAAAGCGACTAATAACGTTCCATCATCGAGAATAGTATCAATGATTTCATAGTTGTCAGAATATTTATCAAAGAATGGAATTTCAGTTAATAAATCATAACATTTATTAAATAAAAGTAGGTAAGCCCCATTCATTATTTTAGAGTATGGAATAAGGTGTGGCTTTACCGTAAGGAAAATATAAACAAGTAAAATGAGCGTAGCACCTTCAAAAAAAACATCTGAAATAGAATCAAAACCTACATAACGACTCATTGCAACGATGGCAATTAATAGTAAGGTTGAAATACCGACAGCGATGATAGAAACATTAGATTCAGGCATATTAGTTCAATCTATCCTTGTTGGGTTGATGTTAAGAATACTTAATTTTCCTCAAAAAATAAACGAAATATTTCAACATTACAGGCAATTTAAATGATCGTTTAATATAATAGTACATAAAAAATGCAATTTTATAAATATAGGGTGTTGTTACCGTGAAATGAAGGGTTATTATTTTTATAAATGAAAGGTCGGCGGCTTACAATATAGAAATGTATTGATTATCAATGGTTAATTAATTGATCTACTTTGGTGAGAAAGACTATATATTTTATAATGATGAAAATTAAATAAAGTAGCTGTGGTACAGGTAGGCCACAGCTACTTTATTCTAGCTTATTTTAACTGAGCTTTTATCGTTGCTTCTAATTGGTCTTGAGGAATAAATCCTGGGATAATTTCATCGCCAATGATCAAACTTGGAGTGCCTCTTAAACCAAGTTGAGAGAATATGTCTTCATTTTTTTCAACAAGTTCTTTTTTCTTTTGATTGGGCGTTAAATCTTTCTGAGTATCAGTAAGATCGGCAATTTTCATGATTGATGTGCTGTCATGTCGTGATGGTTTTGCCATCATTAGACGATGTACCTCGGCAAATTTAGAACGGTCATTTTCCCACACATTTAATGCGTACCATGCTGTATTGGTTTTTAGTCCTGGGATCATGCGCTGTTGAAATGGGAGCAGAACATTTACAACGCGGATTTCTGGATGTTTTTTAATCACTTCAATTAATCCTGATTCTAAACGCTTACAATAAGGGCAGTTATAATCGGTGAAGTTGATGATCGTTAGCTTTGGATTTTCAGCACCAAAATAAGGTTGTTCAGGGTTGTTGTATAAGTAATCATGATTCTGTTTTAAAGTATTTTCCAGAGTTTGTTGTCCATCAATATATTGAGTTAAATTTGAATGTAACCCTTCAATAATGTTTGGATTTTGACGTAATAGATCGGATATTTCAGTTAATTGCTTTTCTTGGTTTGGCGTAAGGCTTTCTGCTGAGACCAATGGTGAGAATACAAGACTTGCTGCGATTGATACGGATAATAGTAATGATTTCATGGAGTGACTCCTAAGCGAATAATAAACGTAGCCACAAGCCCATTGGGGTTGTAACGCCAGTTGTAATTGAAGATATTTCACCGTTTTTTACGATGACGATCGATGGGGTAGCCGTAACTCCCCATTCTTTACTAATACTGCCCGTTGAATCATTAATCACGGGAAACTCATAGCCTTTGTAATTCATGAATGTCGTTAACCGAGTATTATCACCGGAGGTTATAGCGACAGAAACAACGTGATGCTCACTTGATAACCAACTCACGCTTGGGCTAACAACATTGCACACTGGGCACCATGTACCCCAAAAATAAAGTAAGACGGGTTCATCTTGACTCATCTTCTTAATGTCTACCCATTCGCCCTCGATTGTGTTGATTGACAGGGAAGGAATAGTTTCTGATGGCATGTCTTGGCTACGCCAAAAATCAACGGCAATAGAAAACAAGGTAATGATAAGCGTGAATTTGACGATCTCTTTTACCCAACGGGTGATCTTTTCTTTCATCGTTTGTGTCTTTTTTGGCGTTATGTCTTTCTTTGCCATTAGTCTGTTCTCCCTGCATATTCCATGGCTTGAATAACATCATCACTGGTTAATAGCACTGACAATGGTAATCCCTGAGGCGCATTGGGGCCATAAACGACATTGAGTGGCACCCCAAATCGTTGATGGCTTTTTAAGTAATTGGTGATTTTATCGCTTGGGTGCGTCCAATCGCCTTTCATGGTAATGACGTTATCTTGCTGTAATGCTGAATACACAGGATCTTGCAAAATCACACCAATCTTATTGGCCTTACAAGTAATACACCAATCAGCCGTTACATCGACAAAAACCGTTTTTCCTTGTTTAACGTATTCATCAATGGCGTGCTCATTAAGTGGCTGCCAAGCAAGGTTATCTTCAATAGGGCTAGCCCAGTGTTTTGTTGTCATGCTGCCAATAATTAGCGCAGCACTACTTGCAAATACAATGACAGCAATAATCGCAATAACAGTGTTTTTACCTTGGGTTTTACCTATTTGATACAGTAAGTATGTGCTGAGTAATAACCCAATAATGGCAGCTGATAGCCCACCAATAAATGGTGTAAGTAAACTCAGTAACCACAATGTGGTGATTAACATCATGAGGCCAAAAATGAGTTTGACTTTATTCATCCACATGCCCGGTTTTGGCATAAACGAAACAAGGCGAGGGAATAAAGCAAAAACCAACCAAGGTAGTGCCATACCTAACCCTAAGAAAGTGAATATCATCAACATTTCAAGGGTACTTGCACCTAATGCAAAGGCAACCGCGGTACCCAGAAATGGCGCACTGCATGGGGTTGCGAGTAAGGTTGCAAACATCCCTTGTACAAAATGCCCAACCGTTGAATCATTCCCTTTGTTTGCAAGAGAGGTAGAGAATCGACTTGGTAATTGAATTTCAAATACACCAAATAGATTAGCTGTGAATAAGGCGGTTATTGTGACCATAAAACCAATGAAAATAGGGTTTTGGAACTGAATTCCCCAACCAATAGCACTGCCTGTGAATTTTAAGATAAGTAACCCTGCTGCTAATAACCAAAATGAGGTTAATATTCCGGCGGCAGAGGCAAAAAACTGCAAGCGAATTGAGCGTTTACTCGCTTGAGAAGACGCCACCATGCTGTTCAGTTTCATGCCTAATACGGGCAATACACACGGCATAATATTAAGAATTAAACCACCAAGCAACGCAAAGCCTATCATTGTTAATAAGCTTGTTGATGCCATTTGTGCAAAAGGCTTGTCATTGATAACAGCCTTTAGCTCATGAGAGAAAAGGGCATCAGACACGGTAATCGAAATAGGTTTGCCGACTAAGTCTGTTTCGCCTAACCAGTTCGTCACCTTATAAGTCGCGGTGACGTCGTTACCATTAATGTCTATTGATGGTTGGGAAAAATAGTCATCGGTAATTTCGCTGCCATCAATGAGGATCTGTGGTTTATCCCAACCTGCATCTTGACGTAATTTAATGTGTAATTGTTGCGACACCTTATTAAATGAGGCAGCTACTATGGTAATAGAATCACTTGCTGTTGGTACGTTTGAAAACCCTTGTTGGTATAAATGTTGAGCGTCTGCGTCCGTTTCAATATCGGTGAGATTGATAGGAGGTAATTCCAAATCATATTCTGTTAGGACACAAATATTGGTACAGGTTGGCAGGGTCAACTTACCTAAGAAACTAACGGGTTTGGTAATATCATCAACGGTTAACTCCATAGGGAAAACAACATCATGCTTGTAGCCAAGTGTCATTAAGCCTGATTGCTCATAATAAGCAGGGGTAGGCCAATGCCAATCTAAATTAGAAAGGTTGGTTGATTTACTCCAATCGAGTACCGGTGAAACGCCTGCCTCACCAGGTGAGCGCCAATAGGTTTTCCATTCGCCATCAAGTTTTACCTCGAGTAAACCTCGTGCTTGATTGTTCTCTTCATCGACTTCACCTGTCAGCATAAAGCGAACTTGTGCCGGTGGATAATCAGGGTGAGTTAACCAACCTGTTGTAATGGGTTGTGCAGATACCGAAAATGCCGACAACAAGAGTGTTGACGTTAAAAGAATAGCTAAGCGTAATAGGCTCACTATTTTAACTGGTTGAATTTTAAACACAGTGTTACTCCGAAAATAATTATATAAAAAAGATATAAGTACTTACGGTATGTTTATTCTTGAAAGGTACAGAAGGCCAAATGCCGCCGCACACCATAAGAGGTGGTGGGCTCTGTAAATGCATAGGTAGCCCCAGCGTGTTTAAGCATAGACGCAATAATGAGCAGAGCGACGATAAACATGGGGATAGCAAAATCTAAATGAACAGTATGAGCATTAAATAAATGTTCACTGTTATGGCATTGAGAAACACCATCATCAGGAGTTTGAGTGGTTGATTGTTGCTGCAATTGCTCAGTCGCGTCTGGATGAGGCGTTAGTGAGCAAAATGAAGAGAGACCTAAATTTTGAGAAAAGCAAACCATTAGCACAATACTCACTAATATTAGTGACCATGAAGCGAGGTGTTGACGCTTGTATTGGAGTAATGAGAATTTCAAAAAATCAGCTCAACCTTAGGGTGATAACAACAATGCTATTCTATGGAGATAAATAGAAATATCAATGTTGTTTTTGTTATGATTAAAAAAATGAGTAGTTACATTCAGAAGAGCAGACAGCGTGAACTTCTGAATGGTTCAATCTTTTTCATTTTTTACCAAATTTTAAATGCTTGCCAGTTACTTAACGTGATAATCGTTGATTCTATCGGAGGGGCGAAAAATGCCAAGATAGCAACGACAACAAGGAAAACAGTCGTTAATGAGATATTTGAAAAGTCGGTGAGTTTAAATGCCGAACCAAACGATCGTTTAATTCGTACATTAGCTAAATCGACACTGTATAACTCATCCAACAACAAATGGATTATCCCCCCACAAAAAACAAACCCCCCTGACAGCCATGAAAATAAATCCGCATTTTTAAATTGTTCGTTAATGATGAAGGTTGTGATATTGGTTGTTAATAAACCACAAAATAATAAGAAGAGAATAGAGTGGCATATACCTCGATGAATGGTTTGCCATTCAAATACATTACGAACGCCATATTTTATAAAAAGATGAATGACTACAGGTAGGCCAATAAGAAGTAAAAATTGTCTTTCATTAATAGCGTCACTAGTAAAATATCGAATGCTAAGTAACACGATACAGATCGTGAAAAGATTAAAGATAATATCTAGAGATGTTGAATTATCAGAGTCGATATCAGGCAATAACCCACCAATAGTCCCTAAAAACCAAAGCCATAAGGCCGTATTGAGTTCTATGTGGTTTGCTGATAATAAGGCAGCAGAAGCAATGCCTGAAACGAAAGTGGCGCTGTTAAAATGAGTACTAAAATTTGCCATAGGTTTTTAACGATTTCTTTTGTAAAATAAAGCCTGAATTAATAGAGAAAATAATCATGTTTAAAGTATTTGCATTACTGTTTATCGCACTTGGAATTTATATTGGAATGAATTACGGCGATGAAGTTCAGAACATTATGGATTCAGATGCCTTTGAGAAAGTACAAGAAACTATCGTTGATGGAAAAGATCTTGTCGTAGATAAAATAGAAGACGCGGTTCAATAATTAAATAGAACCAAACTACTTAGCAATTAAGTGGTTTTCCTTAAAATAAAAATCCCCCTTGATGATTAGCATCTTGGGGGATTTTTAATTCTATAGCATCAAATAGTTAAAACCAATCAAATAACTGTATTTATATACAGTTATTTCTGTTTTCTACCCATTTTGATGTTTATTTGAGCGGAAGGATCGTAATTTCAACACGACGGTTACAGGCGCGGCCTTGTGATGTTGAGTTATCACATACTGGGTAACGTTCACCGTAACCTCGAGCGTGAACACGACCAGCGGCTACTTTTTGCTTAATTAGGTAAGTACGAACTGATTCAGCACGCTCTTCTGAAAGAGTTTGGTTTTTAATATCGTTACCAGAACTGTCAGTGTGGCCATCAATTTGAAGAGCGGTGTCTGGGTATTCAACAAGAATACGAGCAACACCATTTAATGTGTTGTAAATGCTAGCGTCTAATTGGTAAGAGCTAGATTGGAAGCCAACACCATTGTCCATGATAAGTTTTAATTCGTTATCACCAACTCGTTCGACTTGTACGCCAGAGCTTTTTAATTCGTCACGTAGAGCTTGTTCTTGGCTATCAAAATAGTAGCCAACACCACCACCAACTGCGCCACCTGCCGCTGCCCCGATTAATGCATTCTTACGACGTTCTTTGGCATTATCGCCAGTCGCAAGTCCAACGGCAACACCTGCAAGAATCCCAGCAAGCGCGCCTTTTCTTGCTGAGTTTGTTTCTGTTTCACCGGTGGTGGCATGTTGTCGGTTAAGCCCTCGACCTGCGTTATACCAAGCATCGCCGTTATAGCCACCGCCTCTGACATGAGCAATGGCGTAAATAACCCCGCGATCCAATAAGCTGATGATTTGTGGCATAAAGTAAGGTTTCATTGTTACGCCATACGCACCGTAACCATAAAGAAAAACAGGGCTTTTATGGGTTAACGTGTCTTTTCTATAAGCTAACGTAACCGGCAGATCTACTCCGTTTTCAGAAATGATCACTTGTTCAGTGATGTAATTTGATGGTGTCACCGTAGGGTAGTTGTCTTGTGAATAAAGCGTTCGTTCTAATGTTGAGCTATTTACCTTTTCCCATTTTGGCGGTTGAACCATCGACATACTGCGGATATAGAGAGTATTACTTTTAAAGTCACCCACACGACTTACCCATGCCGCTTGGCCAGAAACGGCAAGGCTTTCTTTATGGCGAATAGTTCCTTGATGATTTAAATAGATTAATTGTGTATGTTGACCTTCACCAATTGAAGCGACAGTTCCTGATGAAAAGAGGTAAAAGTTATTTAGATGCAAGCCTTTGGCTGGAGAATAGAATGAACGCCATTGTTGATTATTAAAAAGTTGCGCTAAAGAGATCGAATACAGCGCAAAGCGATTTTCTTTAATGTTGCTGTTAATAATGGCGTAACTCAGTTTTTTATCAGCAAGAGGGACGATGTCTAGGTAATATTCAACATCTTGTGTACGAGCTTTAATTGGTGGAGATAAGTCACCAGTCCTTAAATCTAATAAGCGTTGTTCACTGCTGTTGTCGTTATTGGTTTGAACGATGGCGTGATCACGGTCGCTGCTTTGATAAAAAGACAGTAACCAAGTTGAGTCTTTCTCTTCAAGAATAGAGTCAGTATCAGTATTACCCAAAGTGAATTTAATCAATTGAAAGGGTCTTGATGTGCGTATTTCTTGTTGGATTAAAAATAAAGAACGATCATCGTGAGACCATAATATATTTGGCTCCACACCTTTGGTTAGTGTTGTAACCGCATTAGTCGATAAATCCACCACACTAATTTGGTATTGTTCTGAGCCCGTAATGTCTTCCGCAATGGCCAGTGTTTTGTGATCATTACTTAATTCCCAGTGGCCTAATTGGTAATAATCAAATGTATTTGAACGTTCTGAAATATTAAATAAAGGCGTTATTTTTTTGGTTGTTAATTCACGAGAAAGTAATTGGCGCTGTCCATCATGCTGAGTGATGGCGTATTCGTATTTTCCTATTATTTTCCATGGTTTTTGAGAAACCGTTGGTTGGTTATCTTGCCATTCTTGTAATAATTTTGTGATGCTAGATTTAAGACCAGTTTTGAATTTATCAACATGTTTATTTTCATTTTTTAGGTGATGAATAGCATGTTCATTAGTGCGAGAATCGTCTCTTAACCACTCTAAATTATCAGTAGCAGATACTGATAATGTGAAGATGAATAGCCAATAATAAACATTAATAAATTTCATAAAAATAACGAATCCATGAGTTGATTGTATACACCGAGAGAATGGTGCATATAAATACGAATGAGATCAATTATCATTTTCATTTAAATTTGTTGTTATTGTGATGTGAATCACGCATTTGAGAGGCTACTTGACATTGTTTTACGTTTGTATGGTGGATTTTTGAGTATTTTGTTCTACGTAGGGTTTGAATGTAGAGGCGAAGCGAAGAGAAAGAATGGAAAAGAAAAAGGCACACTACCAATAATAATTAGACAGTGTGCTTACGAGGACTAGTTTTGTAAGTTGGCTAATAATTTTTCACAGGTTTTTTTCAATTGTTGTAACTCTTCTATTTCTAGCTGGCTTTTACAAAATATAGCATTAGGGACAGAGAGTGCTTGCTTCTTTAATTCGATGCCTTTTGTGGTGAGAAAAACTTGTCGAATACGCTCATCTTGAGTGCTGCGTTGACGAGTAATGATCTCTTTTACTTCTAGGCGTTTTAATAACGGCGTTAAGGTTCCTGAATCTAGGTGTAGCTCTTGACCTAATTCTTTTACATTGATGCCATTTCTTTCCCAAATAACCATCATTGCTAAGTACTGAGAATAAGTAAGATCCAGTTCGTTTAGTAGTGGGCGATACGCTCTTATCATGGCATTTGATGCACTATAAAGAGAAAAACAGACTTGATTTTTAAGTAACAATTGAGGTGCTTCCACTTCATTTTTACCGTGTTTCTCAGTTGAATTCGTCATTTTAACACCCTTATTAAAAATGGATTGCGCACAATATACTTGTATTTTGTCTTCGGATCGACTTATACTTATTGAAATTCAATTGTGCGCAATCTAATTGTTAGCAATTAAAGTAATTAATTATCGTATTTAATTTAAAGGACATCATTATGACGACGTTATACACAACGAAAGCAACAGCATCTGCAGGACGTAACGGCCAAGTAACGACAGACGACAACATGCTTGATCTTGCTTTAAGCTATCCAAAAGAAATGGGCGGAACAGGGGAAGCAACGAACCCTGAGCAATTGTTTGCGGCAGGGTATTCTGCGTGTTTCTCAAATGCGATTATTCACGTAGCACGTGAAATGAAAATTAAATTAACGCAAGCACCTGTAACGGCTGAAGTGGGCATTGGTCCAAATGAAACGGGTGGTTTTGCACTCACGGTTGCACTGGCTGTTACGTTAGATCTAGACGATGAACAAGCGCTGCAATTAGTAAAGACAGCACACCAAGTCTGCCCATACTCGAATGCAGTTAAAGGCAATATTGATGTGAAACTGTCAGTAAATGGCGTTGTACTATAATTGATTCAATGAGCTGACGTTATAAAGGATAAATAACATGAATACGCTGTTTTTAACGGTTGGGCGAGTCTTACTTGCGTTGTACTTTTTAGTACCTGGGATCATGAAATTTGTGTCATGGGATATGCACATCCAATTAATGGAAAAGCATAATATGCCATTTGTGCCTGTCCTATTAGGACTTGCGGGTATCTTCCAAATAGGTGCTGCCGTTTTACTAATAGCAAATCGTTTTACGTGGATAGTCGCCTTATTATTGGCAGGATTAGTGTTGGTTATTAATGTGTCGTTGCATGATTTCTGGAATTATTCAGGATTGGAAGGCGCGCATGAGATGCAGAATTTCATTAAGAACTTAGGTATTTTTGCTGGGTTATTGGTACTTTCAGGCCACGCAATGCCTGAGTGCTGTAAAGAAAAAGCCAAATCGTAATAACGATATAAAACAATCTCAAATTAAAATAGTAAAAAAGGGATATGACGTTAATCATATCCCTTTTTGTTGTCTGTTATTTAAGATGTGCTAAGTAAAGCGTTTATTATTTTTCTGCGGTGAAGAAATCGTTATACAGCATGTAAAGGTGAGCTGAACTCCAAGAGAAGTTTGGTGCACCTTGCTGCTCGCCAGTTAGTGGATTGTAGTTTTCACGGATAGGGCCGTCATCAACTAGGCCATCTGCGTGATCAAAGAATGCTCCTGCCATTTCAACCGCATCGTCACGATAGCCGTAGCTTTCCATGCCTTTTAGGCCAAAGTAAAATTGGTCAACCCAAACACGACCGCGCCAATAGATATCAGGACCAAATGCAGGGCTAGATAGTGCTGCCGTACCTAGTGGGATATAAGTATTGAATTCAGAGGTATCCTTCATTACTTTAACAACAGCGTCAGCATTTGCTTGGGTTGCTGCTTTATTGAAGAGTGGTGACCAACCTTCAGGGCCTTTTCCACGCTCAACAATTGGCTTACCCGCACAGCCGTTTGCTAATGGTTTGTCTTCAATACGGATATCGTAGAAGAAGCCAGTACCTTCATCAAACATACAAGTGTTGATGTAACTTGCTAACTTATCGGCTTTTTCACGGAACTCTTTTGCATCAGTATCTTTACCTAGGATATCAGCCATTTGAGCTAGATATTGGTTGTCACTGAACATGTAGCTTGCTTGGTCAACGGATTCTTGTAGTAGAGAATACCCCAGTAGCGTGCCATCTTTATCTCGATTTTGTGCGAATTTCACTTCCCAATCCGAGCGTTTACCACCATTAGCAACATAAGCGTCTAGTTGATCTTTATCGATAAAACCAAAGGCTGCCGCATCATCACGACCCGACTCCCAAGAGGCTGCTGTTTGTGCCGGGATCTCAATGTGGTCATAGTCCCCAGATTTTATGATCTCTTGATACTTATCTAAGCCTGCAAACTCTTCTTTCTTATCTCCACGTTCAACCGTAAATAGCATATCGCCATTGTCTGTATTGTGTGCTTTATCGCGTGAAGCACCATACTCAGGAACGCCGTTGCCATTGTTATCACGATTACGTAACCACCAATCATGATAAGCTACCAATTTAGGGTACATTTCTTCTAACCACGCTTTATCTTCAGTGGTTTTGTACACTTCCATTACTGCCCATGCAGCAAGACTTGGCTTGGTATTTCGCTCATTCCAGTTGCCACCGTCACCGCCACGCTCTGGGCTTGTGTTGTAAGCTAATAAATCAGGAATAAAACCAGCATCCCAAGGGCGAACTTTATCATCTGCTTGAATTTGATAAGCAAACATAGCGCGAATATTATCTTTTGCTACTTCAGGGTTGAAGTGTGCCATTGCGTAGGCTTGTTTCCATGTATCCCACGGCCATGTTTGGTTACCTGAGAACCAACGAGCGGTTACAGATGGTGTTACTGAATCAAACTCCATTGCACCAGCCGCACCACGCCAGTTACCATTAAGCGTTTCCATTGCTTTTACTGCAACGCGCTCTTGTTCAGGGGTTGCATTTGGGTTGGTTAAGCCTTTATCAAGGTATTCTTCCCAACGTTTTTCAGTCGCAACTAAATATTGATTCGGATTTGCTAGAATGTCGGTGATTTTAGCTTGTTCTGCTTGATTTTCTTCAGCGGTTAATACATGAGAATAAGTGGTGTAAATAGTAGTGGATTGCTCAATATTAGCGGTAGAAGTAAATGTTAAGCCATCAACAGTAGTCGCTGTTGGAATTGATTTATGAACCTGATATTCAGAGGCTCCAGACGTTAATAACGACCATGTTGCACGCACTTCACCAAAAGTAACCGTTAGTCCATCGTCAGTTGGTACGATAGTACGGTTGTAATCAGGGTAGGCCTCTGCAATCGTTTTATCTGATTGAGATTTCTCTTCTTTTGCGTGATTTCCTTCGATTAGCTCACCATCCCAAACCAGCTCAACAGGCGAGTTGGTTGTGATTTTAGTTTCCACTAACGAAGTACGGTTTGTGGCAAAGCGCAGTGTCATTTCGACTTTTACGTCATCAGAACTTAATACTTGCACTAATGCGCCAGGAAGGCTGTACGCTTCCATAGTAAATTCCACTTTCTTGCCACCTTTAAATACACTTAGGCGATCGAAATTGTTTGCCATGAAATTAATGTATTCTTCGGTAAGTAGAGCTGTTCCTGGGAAACCACCCATACCATCATCGTTGTCTGGTAGTAGATGACCGTGCCAAGAGCCCATGTCAAAGAATGGGTTAAAACGTTGATGATCATCAAAATCGTAATCACGCATATATTCAGGGGAACCCGTGCGATCAATCACGTCTTTAAATTGTGCCGCTTTAAGCTCAGTAGAGTTAAGGTCTGTAGGTGATGTTTGTGCGCAGCCCACAGCAAAAAGGGCAGTAGCAACAGCAAGTGCAGAAATTTTTAAATTCATAATTAAATTCTTATAATTGATTTAGCAAGCATTTAGTAAAGTTTAGTAAAGTTAACTTGGTAGATATTATTGATAAAGAGAACAATTGTCCGTGAACTCAGTCTCATTTAATGAAGCTGAGTTCAGGAAGAGTGTGATGTCGTTACCAGTAATAGTACTGCATGATAAATATTTCGTTGGCTGAATCTGTCGTGTCATTGTTCATGAAAAACTTAGTATCAATCGCGGTAGCAAATTTACCATCGGCGTATTCATACCAAACACCACCATTGAGGTAAGAGGTCGTTTCATCTTCGGCTGTATCAAGTTTAGTATTGGCATAGTTATAAGCCGCAGAAAGGTAAACTCCCTTAGCCACTTCATAATAAGCACTGGTCATGATGCCTGTTTCTGTACCTTCACTAATGTCATTACCTTGATCGGTATGATGCCAAACTCGAGCGGCTAAGGTTTTATATTCCGCTCCGATTAAGTACATCTCACCATCGCCATCGGTAAATTCAGCACCACCAAGTAACGTTAAGTTTTCGGCAATATCATACTGAACATAACCATTTACAAAGGCGGTATAGCTGTATTTATTGGCGTATTCATCATATTTACCGAAGTGAACAAGAGCATCATCTTCAGAAAAATTAGACTCTGGTGCTGCAGAAACACTGTAACGAAGGGCTCCTTCCTCATTACGGATTTTAATTCCTACATTTACATCTCGGGTATTTGGTAGGGTATAACCATTTTCTGGTGTTGCATCTCCCCACCATTGAATATCATCCAAAGATGAGTCTATGCGACCAGCAATAAACTCTGTTCCTGCGTCAGTTCTATAACCAGCATAAAAGCGGTTGATCCCTCCTTCAAATCCACCCCAACCATGGCCGGTTGCCCATGCATTGCCATCATCATCCGCTTGTACTGTCCAACCCTCACCGTAAATGAGACCGAACCAGTTGCCTTCTTCAATGGCGAGTCCGCCTTCAATATAGGTGCCATCACTGTAGCGACCTTTATCGTCACCATCAAAGAATGTGCGACCACCAATGCCCATTTCACCGTAAAAGTCGGTTTCAATGGCATGGACATTCGCTGTTAAAAGTAGAGTGGAAAGTAAAGACAGCTTTGCAAAAGTAGGTTTCATGTTTAGAGGTTCTCACTGTTGTGGGTAAATTTTTCTTATTAGAAATTGATTGGGTTACTCGGTAATAAATGAATACGGAGTTAATTATCAATAAAGAAAGAATAGCGAGGAGAGATAAGAAAAAGAAGAATAAAACGGCATAAATGTGAGAGAAGTGAGATTATTTTTATCTATATTTACTTAAAGTTTTACTTCTAAAAAGATCTAATTTACTTAGACCTAATTAGGGAGTATTTACTTAATCTTCATGTATTGTTTTGGTGAGCGGCCTAATGTTTTTTTGAAGAAAGAGATGAAAGCGCTGACCGATTCATAGCCTAGATCTTCAGCAATGCGTTGAACCGCGTCTCCAGAAGAGAGTTTTTGCAACGCCACTACAATGTGTAATTGACTGCGCCAATGGCCAAAGGTCATTCCTAACTCTTGTTTTACTAATCTTGATAGCGTTCTTTCACTCATGGCAAAGCGTTTTGCCCATTCACCAACAGTGAGGCGATTGCTTGGATCACCGTACATTTCTTTGGCTATTTTATGTAAGCGAGGCTCTGAGGGGATAGGGAAATCAAAGTGCTCTGCTGGCATGGCGGTTAATTCATCGAGCAGTACCTCTACTAATCTTGCGGTTCGCCCTTCGGCTTCATAATGTTGATCGGTTGATGATAACGCAATGATCGATTCGCGCAATAAAGGGGAGATAGACAAGGTACAGCTCTTCTCTGGAATGCCTTTTATGTCGGGATCAATAAAAAGCATACACACATCAGAACCTGATGATATTCGATTGCTGTGAAATACTTGGCTTGGTATCCAAACGGCACAATTTGCAGGTACCATCCAAATGGCGTCGGCAATAGTACAAGTGACAAATCCGCTTAACGGCATCACCAATTGACCTCTTTGATGCTGATGAAAGACCGTTTCTTCTTCTTGATTAATACGAAGAGCGGTGACTTTTTGTGAGTAGGCATCAGAATCAAAATTATAAAATATTGAATTGTTAGGCATGGCTTTGACCGTTTATCGTTATTTATTGTCAATATACATAAATTCGGATGAGAAAGTAAGGTATATGATAGAGCCTAGATTTGAGGAGATTTGTATGTCACATAAAAATAAAATTAAAAAACTGGCGCACCCTGGGCTTGTGATTGTTGGTATTTTACTTATTGCGAGCAATCTTCGAGGTCCAATTACGGGAATTGGCCCCATTTTAGATTTCATTTCACAAGATTTGGGATTAACGGCAACAGAAGCCGGAATGATCACCACCGTTCCTCTGTTGGCTTTTGCTTTCTTTTCTCCTCTCTCATCAGGATTAGCTCGAAAAATAGGATTAGAATCGTCATTAATGGTGGCTTTGATCGCGATTACCATCGGTGTTCTTCTTCGTTCGGCTGGGTCGGTTCCGATGCTGTTTTTAGGAACCAGTATTATTGGGGTCGGTATTGCGATTGGTAATGTATTACTGCCAAGTTTACTAAAGCGAGATTTTCCAAAGCAAGTGACGACGTTTACTGCTATCTATGTATTAATGATGGGGGTTGGGTCGACCATTAGTTCAAGTTCCGCTATACCAATGCTAAATTTAGCAGATTCTTTGGGTATCACGGCCATACCAAATTGGGCTGTATCACTGGGTTCGGTCATTATCTTTCCCATTATCGCTATTGCAGTGTGGTCATTACAGTTAGGTAATCGCACGGCACCAACGAAAGATACGGCACAAATTGACAGTCACAGCTATATCTGGAAAACAGCGGCGGCATGGCAAGTGACGGTTTTCTTAGGGTTGAACTCATTCATTATGTACATCTTCATTGCTTGGTTACCGACTATCTTGGTTGATAATGGGTATTCAGAGCATCAAGCGGGGTATTTACATGGGATTTTACAACTTTCAACAGCGGTACCGGCGTTAATTCTTATTCCGTTAATGTCGAAAATAAAAGACAAACGAGTATTAAGTGTGTTGATGTCAACGTTAGCGTTTGTTGGTATCTGTGGTTTATTAACGATGCCAGAGCTGGCGGTTGTTTGGATCATTATGTTTGGTTTTAGTTGTGGTGGTGGTTTTATTTTAGGTTTGTCGTTTGTTGGTATTCGAACTCACGATGCACATCAAGCGGCCGCATTATCAGGGATGGCTCAATGTATGGGTTATCTTCTTGCGGCAGGAGGGCCTATCTTTTTTGGTTTGTTGCATGAGATGACAGGAAGCTGGAATGCGCCATTGATGATGTGTCTTGGTGTTTGTATTGCGTGGGGTATCACTGCGATGTTTGCAGGGCTGCCATATACGATAGATAAAAAAGGCCATGCCAAACGAGTGTAATATTCATTTCATACTGATTGCATTTAGGCATTAGCTAAATAAGAACAGACACAAAAAAGGCACTGAGGAGATCAGTGCCTTTTGATTTTAGGGAGATACGAAAACTAAACGCTAATTTGATTCCTACCTATTTTACCGTTGCTGTTTTTAGTTCAGCATTTTTAGCTTGTTTCTTTTCAAAGCGAGAGATCCACCACCATGCAATGGCAGAGAATACAGCGGTCATAAACACGTTAATAAAGAAGGCCTTAACTAAATCAACACCGGTTGGGAAGGCTGATGCAGTCATACTTACGACAAAGATAGCAATAAGAACAGACACCACACTCATACCAAACTTACGAGAACCCATGCGGAAATCTCGTGGCGTATCGTCATACTTAAGACGGAAAACAAAGTAAGCAACCATAATAAAGATCGGCGGTAGCATTGCGGTACCAGCAGTTAGGTTGATAGCGGTGTTCATCATTTCTTGTACTGATTCAGAACCAAAGCCATTCACGATTAACATTACAACAACGAAAGCAAATTGCCACCAAGCGGCGCGAACAGGAACACCGTGTTCATTTAGTTCAGTTGTTTTCTCACCGTAAACACCTTTTGGAATTTCAGAGAAGTGAATCTTAACAGGAGCAGCAGTCCACATCATCATCGAGCCAAACATAGCGATGAACAGAACGATACCAACAAAGCGACCAACTAATGATTCAGAGATACTGAAGTACTGAGCCATACCCGTAAATATTTCAACCATACCACCTGCGTAAGTCAACGATTCACGAGGCACAAACACGTTAACTAGCAGAGAGCCTACCGCGTACATAGCGCCTATAAGAACACCTGCTGCGATGATTACTTTAATGAAAGTCTTCTGACCGCCTTTCACATCTTTCAAGTAGGCTGCGGCGGTTTCTGCCCCACCGGCTGCTTGGAAAATCCAACACATAATGCCGAGTGTTGCCCAGTTAATGGTTGGAGTCATTGCTTCTAGTGTGATTGGTTCTGCTGGAACGTGATCCCCACCCAATGCCATTAGCGCGCCAATGACGTAAATACCAAACAATGCGAACACACCGTATGCCACTAACTCTGAAATTTTACCTAACCAAGAAGCGCCTTTTGTCGATATGTGAGTTGCCCCTGCAAACAAAACAATCGAAATAATAGAGGTCACCATTGGTGAGAAGCTGTATTCATAACCCAGCATTGCATAAGACGCATAAGCGATAACGTTAGGCAATAGAGAGATAAACCAAAATAGGTTAACAAACCAATAAAGGAAAGAACCCAAGTACGCGGCTTTAGTACCTAATGGTTTTTTTAGCCAATCGTACATGCCTGATTCTGAATCTTTGTTTGCAGACACAAATTCAGAGATGATAAATACGAATGGAATGAAGTAAACAAGGGTAGCAAGCAAAAAAATGGGCGCAGAACTCAGCCCCAATTCGATATTATTATTCACAATGTTGCGGACATTAAAGACCGCGGCGAGGGTCATAGACAGTAAAGCAAATTTTCCTATTGTCCCTCGTAAAGAATCAGACATAGTAATGGTATCCCTATAGTTATGTTTGCAGATTATTCTAATTAATAGTTTTAGGTAACTTTTAGTAAAATTATGGTAATTAAATTTACTAAAAGTTACTGTGAGTTCTGTCATTAAACCGGGAATAAAAAAACAGCAAACTGTGATGGGGATCTACGCTAGCACAGAGAATAGTGATCAGTAGAAAAATAAAAGAAATAACTTTGCACCCATATTTATAGGTGCAAAGAAGTGAGACATAGGAAGTACGGAAGGTTATTTGGGTTGTCGTGCTCAATAAACCAGAAAGTAGCGCTAATACGACTAGCTTAGGTAGTTATTAATATCAACGTCATCACACTGTTCTGGGTTTAAGTGTATTTCTGCGTATTTGAGATAAAGACCAGAGGTTAAAAATAAATTAAATAAGGCTTTATCTATGTGTTTATCTTTAACCATGAAGCTCATGATTTTTAAAGACTCCGTTAATGTTTTTGCTTTCTTATATGGTCGATCGTGACTGGTTAGGGCTTCAAAAATATCAGCAATAGCCATTGCTCGTGCGGTGAGTGGCATTTCTTCTGCTTTTAGTCCCATAGGGTAACCAGTGCCATCGACTTTTTCATGATGGCCACCTGCTATTTTTGGAACATCCTTCATCGTTTTTGGAAATGGGAGAGCTTCCAGCATTTTAATGGTCTGAATAATATGGTCATTTATTGTGAATCGCTCTTCATTATTTAACGTACCGCGCTGAATCGATAGATTATAGGCTTCACCAATATTATTTGTGTATTCTGGAGGTTGTAATGTAAAGCGTGGATCTTGATCTGTATTGGTTGTTCTCGGAATTAAGTGAGATTGATTGTCTTGTAAGAGAGTAACCGTTAAGGGAACTCGGATGTTATTTGAGTTATTCAGGCGTGCTTTTTCTTCCCATGCCAGACCAAGGCTATTATCTAGTGTCTGTACCCAGGTTTGTTGACCAATTTCTTGAATTTTTTCAGCGTCTTGCTCTGATAAGAACTCATCACCCACATTTACCCTCGCAATAAGAGCAAATTCTTCATCTAATCGTTGCCATTCTTGTTCCAGTTCTTCTCTATACTCATCAGGCAGTGTGTTGTTGAACGCTTGTTTCCATTGTTTTATTTCAGCATCACGTTTTAATACTTCAAATCTTGTTCTTATTTCATGAATTCGATTGTAAATAGTTTCTAATTTTGTTGCTTTATCAACGATGTATTCTGGTGTGGTTATTTTACCGCAATCATGTAACCACGAAGCAATTCTTAACTCTTCTTGTTGTGTTGAACTCAGTTTAAAATCGTTAAAGGGTGGAGTGGAAGAATCACTCGCCACTTGCGAAAGCCATTGGGTTAATAAAGGCACTTTCTGGCAATGGTTTCCAGTATAAGGAGACTTTGTATCTATCGCACTTGCCATTATTTGAATAAAAGAGTCGAGTAAATTCTTTTGATTTTGTTGCATTTTTCTTCCATCGAGAGCAATCGCGGTATAATTCACTAAGGATTCAAAGTAGTGAAATTGAGTATGACGAATGTACTCGCTCTCTTTCACATCAAACACTAATACCATTGCCCCTATGGTTTGTTTTTCTCTAGAAAATAAAGGAAAGGTGATAGACCATATTTGTTCACTGTTTAAACCCAATTTGCCCTGTTCTTGTTTGTCGAGCAGATTAATATTAAGGTTTTCAAAGGGTTTCTTTTTGATCATCATGTGTTCAATTATTTTTGCTATTTTTTCATCATTTAGAGCAAAGCTTTCTAATTGACTAATGTCTTCGTTTTGTGTGGTGGCTCTCCATGCAAATTGAGGCTCTATGTGCGTTTCTGCATCATTAACAAGGTAAAGATAAGCAGCGTTTGCTTTTGTTGCTTCGGCAGTACTGCGGCCAATGAGTTTTATTAATTCATCAAAATCATTTTCTTTTGATATTGAGTTCGTTAGATTGAAGTAATTTTCTATTGCTGATTTCATGCTGGAAATCGATCGGGTTAGATTTTCTATTTCAAGAATTTTAGTAGGAGTTTGATCGATAGATGAAAAATCAAATGTAGATATTAATCGTGCTTGCTCTGTGGCTTGTTGCATTGGCTTTGATATTCTTTGTGATAGGAAGTAGACGCAAGGAATAGATAGAATAAGGATAACGAAAGACCACAAGATGGTTTGTTGGCGAATAATATAGGCACTAGATAATAACTCTGATTCTTTTACCGCAATCAATAAGTTTAATGTTCGCTCTGTATTAATTTGAACCGAAAATATTTTCCCATACCATTTTTCGCCATTATTTTGATATGGTTGAATTTCTTGGTCTAAATTGATGTGATTAATTGAATTTAATACCTCAGGGTTAAATAAATCACTCAAATTAATAATTTTACTTTCTTCTTTTTTAATTAAAGCGAGGCTAGGGGCATTACTTGCGTAAACGATGCTTTTTTCATCGTAAAGCACTCTAAGAGAGGAAGGGTAAATAGTCGTACTTTTTAATACGTGACTGAGTTTTTCCATTAAAATATCAGCACTTACAACAACGTTATTCTCTGCTTTCTTATGAAGGGTTAAACCAAATTGTTGTAATCCTGGAAAGTAACGAGGTTTAGATAAAACAATTTTTTCTTTGTTTGAATTCTTAAACCAATTTTCATTTCTTGGATCATACTGATGTTCATTAAGTTCATCTGAACGGATAAAACGTGCTTGATTATCGTAGAAAAAAACGGTGGTTTTATTTTCGATAGCAGAGTTATGATTGATGAAGAAATAGTAAGTATTCTCTGGAGTGTTTAGTTTTTTTCTAAATAAGGAATTACCTAATATACCAACGCCAAACCAATCGCCATTTGGAAAGGAAATACGATACGTCGAGACGTGTTTATGTAAATCTAAGAGCATCGCTAATTCGGTAAAGTAAGCGTTGCGCTGCTCTAATGTTTCGGTATGGACTATATCTCTTTTGGAGAGCTTAGCTATTGCGTTAAATGCGGGTCTATATTCACTTCTTATTGAAGATCTTGTATCTGTCGATATTCGGTCAAAAATGGTTGAGGTAGCTTCAAGTAAAAGTTGATTGATGCCTTTGTTGGTGATGTATATTTGTACCGAACAGATGACGACGATCATTACCATAAACAACGTCGATATATGAATGTGCAGTGGCAATAGCAGTTTATCTTTTATTTTTTTTATTCGAGATATCATAACGCACCAATTGTTTTTATTATCTAGAATAAACGTAGTTTACAAATAGGAAAAAATCGATGGCGAATAACGGATAAAGTATTAATTAAAATAAAAAAACCGAGAGTATGGCTACTCTCGGTTTTTTTCGGTTTAGTTTTATTTAATTAAAAAACCATGAATTATTGAACCGCAGGTTTTGCTTCTTCAATTCGTTCTTCTTTAGATAATGATTTTTCGTATTTGCTGTATTTCCACCATGCATAACCAAGGAAGATAACAATACCACCGACGTTGTAGAAGATAATCGTCATGATATCAGCACCCGTTGGGAAGGTTGACGCAAAGAAACCAACCGTGAAGATACCAATCAGAATTGAAACCACAGTGATACCAGTAAGGCGAGAGCCCATTCTAAAGTCACGCTCTAGATGATCCAGTTTTATACGTAAGTTTAAGTACGCAATCATGATGAACAGTGGTGGAAGCATAGAGGCTGCCGCTGTCATGTTAATGATGGTGCTCATTAAATCTTGTACCGTATCAGACGCTAGTGTTGGGATAAACATTAGTGGAATAACGATTAAGAACTGAATCCATGCCGCACGAACCGGAACACCTTGTTTATTTAGTGCTACTGTTTTTTCACCAAAAATACCTTTTGGAATTTCAGAGAAGAAGATCTTAACCGGTGTTGCTGTCCACATTAGTAGCGAACCAAGCATAGCAGTGAATGATACGATACCAACAAAGCGGTTCATGATGATTTCAGATAAACCAAAGTGTCTTGCTAGCCCTTCAAATACTTGAACAGAGCCGCCAGTAAATTTAAGCTCTTCACGAGAGACAAATACGTTAGCAACGACTGAACCGACAGAATAAAGCACACCGATAAAGATACCTGCAATGATGATCACTTTAACGAACGATTTGTGACCGCCTTTGATGTCGTTTACATAAACCGCAACCGATTCTGCACCGCCTGCCGCCATGAATATCCATGTGATTACACCAAGGAATGCCCAGTTAAATGTTGGAGTCATTGCTTCAATAGTGATTGGGTCTGCTGGTTCAATACCACCAAGAAGTGCACCACCTGATAGAAGAATGTATGACAAGGTGAGTAGTAACATTAACGATGAAGTGATAGAGGTTATTGGCCCTAACAGTTTTGCACCATTGTTTGATACGTGCGTTGCTACTGCAAAGAGTAGGGTACTTAATACCGCCGTAGTGAGTGGCGTAAATATGTACTCGAACCCTAAGAAAGCGTAAGACGCATAAGCGATAATTCTTGGCAGTAAAGAGGTAAAGAAAAATAGGTTAACAAACCAATAAGTATAGGCCGTGATGAATGCCCAACGGCCACCTAATGAGCTTTTTACCCATGCGTAAACGCCAGCTTCAGAGCTTTTATTTAAGGATACAAATTCAGCTACTATTAAACAGAATGGAACAAAATAGAGTAGAGTAGCAAGAAAGAACATTGGGGCGGAAGATAAGCCAATTTCGATGTTATTGTTAATGATATTATTGAAGCTATAAACTGCTGCAAAGGTCATAGACAGCAAGGCGAACTTGCCTATGGTGCCTCGTGTTGATGTAGACATAAGGTACTCCGATGAATCACATATTGTAGGTATGATGGGAGAGATTTGGTTGCGATTTGCGATCCAATCTCTCCCTATTATTTGGCTCTGAATATATTTTCAGATGCCGTTTATTATTGGTTTTCTATTGCTTATTTATTCAGGAAGTAACCGTCTTCGATAGTGACTTTTAGAACCACTTTACGAACACGACTATCGCCATGGAATTTGTAGGCTTTACTGTTATCAAATACTGCGACTTGGCCTTTACAAAGTTGATGTATTTGACCGCTGCCATTTAGGTGTTCACGGTCCGTTTCATCTGAATACGCTTGCACGCTTTCTAGTTCAGATTTATCAGCGACTTCTATCGTTTCACGACCTTCTAGGTAGTAATGAATATCGAAGTAACGACGGTTTCCAACAAAGTTTTCAGTGTTTTTAGCCACGCCATCTTCAATCATGTACACCAGAGAATCACCAATCGAATACATAATGCCATCTCTAAGATTCGCAATGTTTTCAATTGCTTCTACACAACGGTTCCATTTACGGCCGTCACGATATACCACTTTAAATTGTTCTAGGTTGTCTAAAATGATCATTACTTTTCTCCGCCTTCAACTGTTGTTTTTGAAGTGAATGTCGTGTTTGAGGTAAATGTATGATTAGCTAATGTTTTTGGTGAACAGCCACCCTTTTGGAATGGAACCAAAGTCAGTGCGTATTGGAATTTATTCATGTAAACACGGTATGAATCCAACACCTCAGAGCCCCAAGAGTTTGAACCTAAGCCCATTAATTTATGGTCAAGGTTAAGTGTGATGTAGCCACTCTTCTCAAGCTCAATCGTGTGCTGTGCTTCGTGAATGTTTTGGCTCGTGTAGAACCAAGCGCTGAAGTTAATATCTTGCTCAGGTTTAACAAACAAACCACTACCATGGCGATTGGCTAGCGATGCCCAACGAACGTGTTGACGGTTGCCGTTATTTTGTGGGAACGGGTAGTTCTCAAACATATTCGCAACGGTGGTTTGGTATACATCAATCATGTTTGCTTGTTGGCTGTCTTGGTAGTTCTCTTCAGGACCTCGGCCGTAGTATTGAACTTGGTCAAACTCATTATTGATGCCAAGATCTAAACCAATCACAGGGATAACATGAGGGTAATCACCGTAACGTTCACCAGATAACTGAATATTTAACTGGCCTTCTTTATTGATTTCATAAACGTAAGTACAACGCATACCAAAATCAAACACAGGTGGCGCAATAATGCTGGTTACCGTGAAAGTGGCTTTACCATTTGATGCATCAAGGTCGATGGAGCGGAAGTGCTCTTGCATGATTTGAAGATGCGCAGGCTCCCACAGACCTTCATGCTCTTGCTTATGGTTATCCACCATTGGTTTGAAGAAATTCAGTTTAGGTGATCTTGCGATTAACTCTTCGCCATTCACTAGCCATGAGGTTAATTTACCGTTCACTTTTGAGAAAGTAAGCGCAAAGTTCAACCCTTTCACTACATAATCTAAACGAGATGTTGTGATATCAAGAGCTATCGCATTGCTGTTAGAGAACACTGGCAGTTGCTCTGTGTTTTCTTTTAACTGAACTTGGTAAATCGCAATGTCGTGATTTGCTTCGCTGTATAGAGTGCGAGAATCTTTACGCACAGTGAAGTTAATGAAGGCTTCACGGCCGTCTAGCTCTGGCAGTGCGATTTCAATATCACGGCTTGAGTTTTCAACCAAACCTTCTACTTTAAGCGTGGTGCTTTGCAGTGTTTCGCCTTCGGCACGGATCTCTGCGGTAATGGTGTAGTCATCAAGGTTTGAGAACCACAGTTTATTGTCTACTGTGAAAATGCCGTTTGCTGCGTCTTTCGCTTGGATCTTAACTGGTGCGATAACTTGCTTGTACTCTTTCAAGCCAGGACCTGGAGTTTGATCCGAGTAAACTAAGCCATCCATACAGAAGTTGTAGTTGTTTGGATAATCGCCGTAATCGCCACCGTATTTTAAGAACTCAGTGCCGTTTTCATCTTTAGCTAGGATGCCGTGATCACACCATTCCCAAACATAATGTCCTTGAATAGAGTCATGCTTGTAGAACACGTTTTGGTATTCAGTTAACCCACCTGGGCCGTTACCCATTGCGTGTGCGTATTCACAAATGATGCGTGGTTTATTATGAGGGTGCTCACCAAAGGCATTCATTAGTTGAGCGCGTGAGTACATGGTACTGATGATATCAACCACTTCAGCATCACGGTCTTCTTCATAATGAACCAGACGAGTGTCATCAATTGCTTTTGCAGCATCGTACATAGATTTGATATTACAGCCGTAGCCAGATTCGTTACCTAGCGACCACATGATGATTGATGCATGGTTTTTCTGTGCATGAATATGGCGTTGAATTCGTTCTACAAAGACGTCTTTCCATTCTGGATCATTGGTAATTCGGCTTAAATCTCCAACGTTAGCAAAGCCGTGTGTTTCTACATCGGTTTCACCCATAACAAATAAGCCGTAAACGTCACACAGTTCATAGAAACGTGGGTCGTTAGGGTAGTGTGCAGTACGAACAGAGTTAATGTTGTGTTGCTTCATCAATACGATGTCTTTCTCAACACGATCCATACCTACAGCACGACCTTTTAAGTGGTCGTTATCGTGACGGTTTACGCCATGCAGCATTACGTATTTGTTGTTGATGTAGAACAGGCCATCACGCACTTTAATGTCACGGAAACCAACGCGGTTTGGGATGATTTCTAGTGTTTTACCGTTTTCATCTTTTAGAGTTAGGATAAGTTGGTATAGGTAAGGATTTTCTGCCGTCCAATGCGTTGGGTTTTCCATATCAATCTTGATATCGACACTATGGTTCGCATCAAAAGAAAGCGAATTTACAGAACCTTCAGAAACAGCCGTCTTACCATCAAACAGTGCGTAACCAAGTGAATAATTAGATATTGAGCTATTTGTTAGGTTTTCTAATTGTGCCTTACAAGACAATGTCGCACTTTGATAGTTTTCATCAAAATCAGCACGAATCGTAATGTCTTGAACATGAACTTGCTCTTTACCTACGAGGTAAACATCACGGAAGATACCGCCTGTCCACCACATATCTTGGTCTTCAATATAGGTTGAATCAGCCCATTGCATCACACGAACAGAAAGCAGGTTTTCACCTTGTTGTGCAAATTCAGAGATATCAAATTCTGCGGTTAAACGGCTGCCTTTACTAAAACCAATGTAATTACCGTTTACGTACACTTCAAAGTAAGTTTCTACGCCATCAAATTTGATAATAGTTTGTTTGTCGTTCCACGTTTCGCCTAGAGTGAATGTACGTTGGTAAGCGCCTGTTGGGTTATCACTTGGTACAAAAGGAACATCGATAGGGAAAGGAAAGCCTTCATCTGTGTATTGAAGATCGCCATGACCTTCCATTTGCCACATGTTAGGAACAGTAATATTGCCCCAATCGCTCATGTGTTCAGAGTAGAACTCGTCAGGCACAAGCAGCGGGTTAGTGAAGAAGTTGAAAGTCCATTGGCCACTTAATAGCTGGTAGTGGCTGCTTAATTCACGTTGGAATGTTTTTGCAGACTGAACTGAATCGTATGAGAAGAAGTAAGCGCGTGGTGCCATGCGGTTCTCATTTAAACGGAAGAAGTTTTCCCAATTGTTCACGTGTAGCCTCCCGGACGATGCCGATAGTTCTTATTAATAGGTAATAAATCAATCTCTGGTAAAAGATATTAACTAAAGTTTTAGTAAAACAAATCAGTAAATTGTTTTACTTTTAACTTGGTCACATAATGAACTGAGCTTTGTGAGCTTGGTAACGTTAATCTGAGTTGTAGAAACAATTCATTAACTTGAATTGATTAATAAATAGATAAAATAAGTGTGAAGTGATGCGGTTTTGTGCAGAAATAGAAAAGAGTAGGATAATTCGTTAAAATTTAGATGTAAAAAAAAGCAGCGAGATAAACGCTGCTTAATATCAGTAAAAAGTGATTCGAGTCATTTATTTTTTAGTGGTATCACGTAAACGTAACTTACTCGGAATATAGGCTCTGATAGGGATAACACGTTCATCACGACGACGCTCAATCAACAAGTTAACGCCTTGGCTTCCCATCAGTTCAGAATGAATGCGAACGGTAGACAGAGAAGGGAAGGTAAATTTCGCTGTCGGAATATCATTCACACTGATTAACGCGATGTCGTCAGGTATACGTAAGCCTTTTTCATGAATGGCACGTAATACACCAATAGCGATTGAATCTGAGGCAATAAATAACGCACTTGGGTGATCGGTTTCTAACATGATTTTTGCAAGCTTATAGCCCGATGAGCTTGAAAACGCACCACGATATAAATCAGATTCAGAGACCACGCCTTTTAATTGGCCGTATTCAGTAAAGACTTCTTCACGAATATCAGAGCAATCAATATCATCTTGCCCACCAATAAAGCCAATGCGATCGTAACCTTGATTGATAAAGTAGTTGATCACTTCTTTACTGATCCTTGTTAGATCTATATCAACAGAATCAAATTCTTGGTCGTGATCGGTGTAATCAATATAAACAATATTACTGCAGATCTTTTGAATCTCTTTCAGCTGCTTTTTACTTTGGCGGCCAACGAGTAAAATACCATCAACGTTATGGTTTTTAATATCAAGATTACTTTCATAGCTATTGGTTAATGCGATATCAAATTTATCACATTGGGTTTCAATACCATGACGAATTGCTAGGTAATAAGGGTCATTCACTTCTGTTTCTTGCTTATAATTATAAAGCGCTAAAAAGTGAAGATTTCCTTGTACTTGTTTTGGTAATACGGCAGCGAGTTTTCGAGTGCTACTTGTCTTGTATTCTAGCTTTTCAGCAATTTCAAAAATGCGTCGTCTGGTTTCTTCTTTTACGCTCAACGTCGGATCTTCGTTCAATACGCGAGATACGGTTGCTAATGAAACTTTAGCCTCGTTGGCGATTTCCTTTAACGTTGCCATTCATCCTCCAGCCAATCGTTTTATAATTTATTCTTTTGATATAGTACTGAATTAACACTTAGTACGATACTCAAATTATCATTAATTTAGTAAAACTTTAATTATATCGAGATAAGCACATCATATTTTAGTTAATAGAGTAATATGTTGTAGCTATAGCGTGTATTTTATCCATTTCTTTGCTCGCCAACGATAAGCCATAATCAACCCTCTAAACCACTCATCCATGGCAACGGCAAGCCAGGCTCCTAATACACCATAACCCCAATGTATACCTAAGAAGTAACTCATTACGACACCGATGCCCCACATACTTAGTATTCCCATCTGAACAGGGAATTTAATGTCTCCTGTCGCTTTTAAGGCAGATATAAATATAAGATTAAATACACGACCTGCTTCAAGCAGTATTGAGCCTGTAATTAAGCTTGCGACCAAAAGAATAACCTCAGGATCTTGGGTAAATACATCAATGATCTCGAATCGGAAAAGATAAATCGTGATAGTGATAATTAAAGAGGCAATAAAGCTGACGACAAAATATTTTTGTACTTTTAAAGTAATGTCATCTATCCATCCTTTGCCGACAAAATATCCCGTCTGAATTTGGCTGGCTTGACCGATAGAAAGGGCAAAGGCAAAAGAAATACGAGCAATGTTTTGTGCGTAAGTGAAGGCGGTTAATGACGCGGTACCCATTTGAACGATAAAGAATACTATCGCCATTTGCGCCATATTATAAGAAAGTACTTCACCTGAATTCATGGCACCAATGGTTAATATTTTCTTGTATATCGCTTTTGGTACGCCACGATATTGAGCGAGTGGTAAAGTGATTTCTTTTTTACGCAGCACCACCAAAAATAATAAGGTGCCGATGCATTGACTAAATACGGTTGAGATAGCAACACCAGCAACGCCATAAACAGGCAATCCAAAAGGTTGATACAAAGCACAGTAATTACCGATGATATTAATCGCGCCTGCAATGAGATTTATGACCATTGGGGATTTTGCGTATCCGTGACTACGTAGAATTGTTGAGAATACAATACCAATGGTGATAGAGAAGGTGAACGCTCCGCTAATTAATAAATATTCAGTTGCGTACTGTTCGACTTGGGCTTCTAAATTGTAAAGAGGGATCAAATATTCGGCGCCAGTTACGGCAAACAAACTGAGAAGTATCCCGACAATAATAGCCAGAAATACACTGGCAATACCTACATGGACGACGTCGTCGTAACGACCAGCGCCATTGTATTGAGAGATTAATATGCCAGTACCGCTGCTGACCATGCTAGAGACTACGATTAGGAAAAAGGATATTTGAGAAATAACCCCAACAGCAGAAACAGCGTGATCAGAATAGCTAGATAGCATGAAAACATCACTGGTATTAATGGCAGTGCGAAGTAGCGTTTCAATGAATATTGGCCAAGTTAAGGCAATAATATTCATTCTTTTATTCATTGTAGCTTCGGTTCTTGGCATGGAAATACGCTCTAAATAAGAAAGCGATTAAAAATAATGACATGCCGAGGGCTCAGCATGCCATGGAAAATGATTCAGGTTTATAAGTTACTATTAAGGTTGTTGGTTTTAATGTGTATTTATTTCGATGAAATACAACCAACAGAAGAGCGACGAACTAAAATTGGAATAAATAACTTATGATCGGTTTGTTCTTCAGCATCGCGACTCGCTAATTTGAGAGATAAGTTTACCGCTTGATTCGCCATGATTTGGATAGGGTAACGAATAGTCGTTAATCGAGGATAAATATAGCGAGCAATATGACCATCATCAAACCCAATGACCGACATGTCTTCAGGGATCCGAATCCCGTTCTCTTGCAATAATGCCATGCATCCAGCGGCCATATAATCGTTATAAGTGGCGATAGCGGTAATCGGCGTATTCTTGGCAATTAAGTTTATAACTGCTTGCTCTCCGCCTTCTTCATCGGGTTCGCCATACTCAATGTATTCTTCTTTTACAGTAATCCCATTATCTTCTAATGCTTGTAAGTAACCGGTTTTACGGTCATGGGCATCATCAATGTCATGACTTGAGCAGATATAACCGATGTGCTGATGGCCTTGGCGGATCAAGTGCTCCGTCGCAAGGTAAGATCCTTTATAATTATCAAGTGCAATGCAACGAGACGCAATTTCAGGAATAAAACGGTTAATAAGAACCATGCCCGGAACTTCATCAGCTAACTTAATCAGTACTTCATTACTTAACCCTTTACTGTGCACCACTAATGATTCACAACGGCTATTAATTAACAAATCAATGGCGTTTTTTTCTTTAGTCGCATCATGATATCCATTACCAATAAGGACTTGTTTCCCTTGTTCATTGGCAACCGTATCAATGGCTTTTACCATAGAGCCAAAGAAAGGAGCTGAAACATCATTAACCAATACACCAATGGTATTTGAGGTTTTACTCACTAAAGCACGAGCGTTTGAATTGGGGCGATAACCTAAGGTTTCCATGGCTTTTTTGACAGCAACAATCGCTTTTTCACTGGTGTGTGGGGCATTGTTAATGACTCGGGATGTCGTCGCAATTGATACGCCTGCTTCTTTTGCTACGTCTTTAATGGTGGCCATAGAAATCTCTTATTCTTATTTGTGCAGTAGGGAGTATTGGTTTGTTATGAAGTAACTTGTTTAATATAAAGGATTTTATCTTTAAATAAAGCAATGTAATTAACATAGCGATAAGAAAAACAAAAAAATCCTCAGAACCGTGATTCTGAGGATTTGATTTGAGTTAGTGAGCTTAATGCGTTTTAGGTTTAAAACTTAATTGATAACGGTAAGATTTATCGGTTAACTGATATTCCTTATGAACGCTTGGACTCCATGAGTCATCACCACCAACGCCCATGTGTTTATGATCGATTCGTAAATAGAGCGTATCTTCTTCATGCAAATCATTGGTGTGTTTGGCATTTGTTAATTGTTCTAAGCTGTATCGGCTGACATTAAATTGATAGTCGCCCATGATTTCAATATCACCAGCTTGCAGCCACTTAGTATGGCAACGCAACCCACTGTCTGTCGGGAAAATATACGGTGTATGCATATTTTCTAGCGATTGAGTGTAGTGGCCAAAACGTGCGGCAGCTAAACGGTCAGGATAGTTCTCAAATGGCCCTAATCCTTTCCAAGATATATTCATATTTTCTTGTTTTAATGGCAGTTCAAGCTCTAAGCCAATACGTGGCATGGGTGGTAAGTGATCTGCTAATGTCACTGAGATATCAAGCGACATTTCACCATCATCACAGAACGTATAATTCCAAACAGAGAGTGCTTGAACTTCATTATTGTGTTGGTACGCAAACGTCGAGCTGACCACGATAGAATCAGACGTGGTATTAGCATGACATTTTATGCACTCTTGCTTCCAGTGACCTATACCGGCTTCTTCCCAACGACATACCCACGCATTTGGGTCGACGAAATCGACTTCACTCACACCAATGTCATTATCTAATGGCGCACGGAAGAAGTTATCTTTTGGTGATGCTAAAAACTGAGGCTCACCGTTGACTTGCCAATCACTCAAAAGACCCGTCGTACGATTCAATTGCCATTGATGCACTTCATTATGACTGGTAATAAATACGTGGTTCTCATCTTCTGTTAATAAAGGAGCAACTAGGGTGTTGGTTGCAGGGAGCATTAATCCATTTGAATTGGTGAGTGCAAATTGCTCTGTTGTCACTACATGGCCCGCTGACGCCCAAAGAGTATCATTAAGTAAAGCCACATCAATGGATAAGTGGTACTGCGCTTGTGGTTTTGTGGTGAATGTGAGGTCTAGATTCACGGTTTCTTTATCGTTCGCCTCTGTATTTAATACGTGTTCACCGGTTAACATTGCAACGCCATTTTCTAATAAACTCCATTGCAATACTTCATTATCAGTCGTGCGGAAAAGATGTTCATTATGAATACGTAAAGTACATTGATTTGATGTTTGTTTTATCAATTCAATACTGATCATTCGTTGGCTATATTTTGCTTCTTCTAGCGTAGGGTGTGGCGTTCGATCAGGGAACATCAATCCATTAATACAGAATTGACGATCATTAATGACATCACCAAAATCACCGCCGTAAGCCCAGAAGTGTTGTCCATTTTCATCGTGTTGACTGATCCCTTGATCAACCCAATCCCAAATGAAACCACCTTGAAGGCGAGGATATTCACGGAAGGCTTGCCAATAATCATCAAAACTACCTAGGCTATTGCCCATGGCATGTGCGTATTCACATAAGATTAATGGGCGTTGTTCGTTTGGTAATGAAACCCATTTTTTAATTGGCCATTTCGGAACGGCGTCATCTTCAATGGTGGTATCTACACGAGCGTACATTGGACAAATAATGTCAGTTGCCGTGCTATTTGCACCACCACCTTCATATTGAACAGGACGAGAAGGATCAAATTGTTTTGACCAAGCGTACATTGCATTATGAGTGCTGCCATGGCCTGATTCATTACCTAGCGACCACAAAATAATAGAGGCGTGGTTTTTATCACGTAACACCATTTGTGTGTAACGACTCATGTAGGCGTGCGTCCACTGAGGATCGGTTGATAAGCGGTTCATTGGGATCATGCCATGCGTTTCAATATTGGCTTCATCACACACATACAAACCGTATTGGTCACACAGTTCATACCAACGAGGGTGGTTAGGGTAGTGCGCAGTACGTACGGCATTGAAGTTATATTGTTTCATCAGACAGATATCGCGGATCATATCTTCTTCTGTCATCACATGCCCAAGTTCTGGGTGATGTTCATGGCGGTTAACACCACGGATCAACAAAGGCTGACCATTAAGTTTTAGCTGACTATCGCTGATTTCAATTTTACGAAAACCAACGTGATAGGCTTCACTTTCAATATGTTGTCCGTCGTCGTCTAATAATGAAACAACAAGGCGGTATAGATTTGGTGTTTCAGCGGTCCATTTTTTTGGATCACGAACTGACAGAGTTTGGAAAATAACATTATCGTACGAGCCACGCTCATCAATGCGTTTGTTATGTGGTGAAGCAATGATAGCGTCAGTAACGGCACCGTTTTCATCAAAAAGCTGAGCTTGAACTTGAGAAGTTACTGGTGCATTAATGGTCGTGACAATCGATAAGCTGCCATCACGATAACAGGCATCTAAATCAGGAGTAACAAACACATCTTCAATGCACTGTTTTGGTTTTGATAATAAAGTGACATCGCGGAATATTCCACTTAGCCACCACATGTCTTGATCTTCTAAATAGCTGCCATCACTCCAACGGATCACCATTACCGATAAGGTATTGCTACCAACATGAAGGTGCTCTGTTAGATCAAACTCAGTAGGTAAACGGCTGTCTTGGCTGTAACCAATCCACATACCGTTACACCACAAATGAAAAGCGGAATTAACGCCATCAAAAATAATACGCTGTGTTTCTTTAAGGTTTTCTTCTGTTAATGACAGCGTTGTGCGGTAGCAACCTGTTGGGTTCTCTTTTGGAACATAAGGAGGATTGACGTCAAATGGGTATTTTACGTTGGCATAAATAGGTTTGTCATAACCTTGAAGTTGCCAATTTGAGGGCACTGTGATGTCATTCCATGCGGAGTCATTAAATTCAGGTTTAATAAATTCACCATTGACGGCTTCTGGTGCCGAAAATAAGTGAAATTTCCATTGTCCGTTTAATGAAGTGCGTTGAGAACGCTGATTTTCTTGTGCGTCAGCAAGAGAGCGAAAGCTGGCTAATGGACTGTGTGCTTTTAAGCAATGAATATTAACCGACTGTGGGTTTTCCCAATCGCGTCGTTGCAAAATGGCTGAAAATTCCATCGTGATATTCCTACGTACTGATTTAATGAGAGTGCGAAATAGGTAAGTAAAAAGGAGGAATCGTTACCCTTCGCATTAATATGGGCCTAGTGTAAATACTTTTTGGAAACGTTTACATGACGTGAGCGGCATTTTTACTTTATCGTCCTTTTTATCCTATTAATCGTGATCTTTCTCACGTTAAGTTCTCTTTTTTATCTATTTAAAATCAGTATTTATTGATCGTTGTTGTTTTCTTTTAGTTTTTGTAAACGTTTCCATAGTTTGCGGTAATTCACAGAAATATTCCTTTTTTTCTTTATTATAGAGGGCAATTAAAACTGCTTACGGTTCATCTCATGACGCAAAAAGAAATCATTGTATTAACGGGTACAAATAGCCAGGTGATTATTGACGCTGGCGACTGTGCAGAGATCTTGCACTGGGGTAAGCCAGTAAGTGGGGATATTGCCTCTTTCTGTTCTTCTCTTTTGCGTCCAGTTCCTTATGGCCGTTTGGATAATGATGTTGCAATGACGCTCGCGCCAGAGTTAGGCCGAGGTGTATTTAGCAGTCCGTGTCTTGAAGGACATCGTAATGGTGCTGATTGGGCGCCTGTATTTACAATGACAGAGATTAAATCGAATTCACATAGCGTGACTCTGACGAGTGAAGATGCGCTTGCTGGATTGCGAATGATAACGGAGTTGAGTTTAGATAAACAAGATGTGATGAAAACTCGTCATTCTCTTATCAATATAAAATCAACACCTTACCAAATTAATCGATTAGCAAATACCTTACCGCTACCTGCTCGAGCTGCTGAGTTAATGACGTATTACGGTCGTTGGGTCCATGAATTTCAAACGGTTCGTCAGCCATTACAACAAGGTGGATATCAACAAGAAAACCGTCGTGGGCGTACGTCTCATGAGCATTACCCGGCATTAGTTGCAGGCACCCGTCACTTTGATGAAATGCAAGGCGATGTGTATGGGTTCCATTTTGCATGGAGTGGTAATCACCGTTTGCGTGTTGACGTAAAAGCCGATGGCCGTCGTTATATGCAGGCCGAAGTGATTTATCTTCCGGGTGAAATTACCTTGCAACAAGGTGAGGAATTAACAACACCGTGGCTGTATGCAAGTTACAGTGATCAAGGATTGAATGGCATGAGTCATCAATTTCACTCACACGTCAGAGAATCAATTCTTGATAAGCAAATAATAAATACTGCACGCCCAATTCACCTTAATACGTGGGAAGGGATCTATTTTGAGCATGATCCTGACTACATTATGGAAATGGCAACGCAATCGGCTCAAATGGGAGTAGAGCGTTTTATTATTGATGACGGTTGGTTCAAAGGTCGAAGCGGTGATAAAGCCGCATTGGGTGATTGGTTCTTAGATCACAACAAATATCCGAAAGGGTTAACGCCAATTATTGATCATGTTCGTGGATTAGGTATGGAGTTTGGTCTTTGGTTTGAACCTGAAATGATCAACAAGGATTCTGATTTATATCGTCAACACCCTGATTGGTTGTTGGCGGTTGAAGGTTATGATCAACCAACAGGACGTAACCAATACGTTATTGATCTGCAAAATGACGAGGCGTTTAACTACCTCTATGAACGATTAGATCATTTCTTAACCCAGTATGCGATTGATTATATTAAGTGGGACATGAATCGTGAAGTCGTACAGCCAGCTCATAATGGTCTGGCGGCAGGGCGTCAACAAGTAGCACGTTACTATCAATTGGTTGATAAGATCCGTGCTGCACACCCAACGGTTGAGATTGAATCGTGCGCAGCCGGTGGTGGACGTATTGATTTTGAAGTGTTGAAACGTACTCATCGTTTTTGGCCATCGGATAATAATGATGCGCTAGAACGACAAAGCATTCAACGAGGTATGAGTTACTTCTTTCCCCCAGAAGTGATGGGCAGTCACATTGGTTCAAGCCATTGTCATAGTACACGCCGCCGCCATAGCATTGAGTTTAGAGGGTTAACGGCGATATTCGGACACATGGGTATTGAGCTTGATCCAGTAAAAGAGTTACAAGAGGAAAAGCAAGGGTTTGAGCGCTATATCAAGTTGCATAAAACCTTACGCCCGTTACTGCATACAGGTCGAACGTGGCGGGTTCCATCGGATGACGAAGCACACCAAATTCATGCGGTAGTGGCAAATGATCAATCTGAAGCGGTCGTCATGTTGGCGCAATTAGCAATGCCAACCAATTCGTTAAGTGGGCATTTACGTATTCCTGGTTTAGATCGTACCGCTGTATACCGGGTGAGTATTCTAGATAAACCGTCTAATTATAATGAGATTGTAAATTACCAACCATTTTGGACTGAAGAGAGTTGTGATTTGTCCGGGGAATGGTGCGAAGACGTAGGATTAACGATGCCGATTTTAGATGCAGAAAGTGCGATGTTGATAAAATTAGAAAAATTGTAAACGATAACAATAAAATAGAATAATCCAGAAGCCTCCTTTTTGTATAGAATATCAATATATACAAATAATGAGGCTTTTTAATTTTTAAAAACAAAGGTTTACAATTAAATCTTGTTAAGGTCTCATTTTTGGAATATTACTGGAAACGTTTCCATAAAGTGGTTTTTGGTCACGGTATAATGGTTACGGAGTAGGTAGCATGGCATCATCAATTAAGTAGGAATGAATCTCTAGTTAAAAAGAGAACTTCCACCATCGGAAAGGAATATAAGATGTCTGAAAAAATTACTCTACAAACTAAACTTTCTTACGGTCTTGGTGCATTAGGTAAAGATTTTGCTTGTGCGCCAATTTATATATTTTTAATGTTTTATTTTACCGACGTGGCAGGTTTGTCTGCGGCGTTTGTGGGAACGATTTTTTTAGCAGCTCGTATTATCGATGCTATTACTGATCCGATGATGGGTGTTATTGTTGATAATACTCGTTCTAAATTTGGTAAATTTCGTCCTTGGATTGTGATTGGCACGCTCTTAAATGCAATCGTACTTGTCGGTCTTTTTAGTACGCACATGTTTGAAGGCACTGCGTTATACATTTATGCGGCAGCGGCTTATATCCTTTGGGGCTTAACTTACACCATTATGGATATTCCTTATTGGTCAATGATCCCTGCGCTATCAAGTTCTCGTCAAGAACGTGAAAAACTGGTTGTATGGCCTCGTTTATTTGCCAGTCTTGCATGGTTCATTACCGGTACTTATGGTCTACATATTGTGGGTGAACTAGGTAACGGCAATCAAGGTGATGGTTTCTTTAATGTTGCGATGCTAATTGCGGTTTTGTTTGTACTAAGCGCCTTCTTAATTGCTCGTAATGTAAAAGAGCCAGTAACAGAAGCAAGCGTAAAAGCAGAGAAATTCAGCTTTAAAGATGTATTGGTTATCATTGGTAAAAATGATCAATTAAAAGCGTTGATTGGTACGATATTATCATTTCAAATTGCTAACCTATTAGTGGGTGGCTTTGCTATTTACTACTTCACTTATGCGTTAGGTAACCCTGAGTTATTTCCAGTTTATATGATGGTTGCAGGTATTGCTGAAGTGGCTGGCGTCTTTTTGTTCCCGCGCTTAGCGACACTCTTTCCTCGTAAATACTTGTGGTTAATGGCGTGTGGTTTCCCTGTGGTTTCTTGTGTGCTTCTTATTCTTATGGGTGTTGTTTCTCCTGGTAATGTTCTGTTAATCGGTTGTGCTGGTGCTGCAATCAAGTTTGGTGTAGGTATTGCGAATGCATTGCAAACAGTAATGCTAGCGGATGTAGTGGATTACGGTGAATACAAAACGGGTCGTCGTAGTGAGAGTGTTATCTTCTCAGTTCAAACGATGCTTGTGAAATTTGCGGGTGCGGCAGGTGGCTTTATCGTAGGTATGGGGTTATCGATTGTTGGTTACATTCCAAATGTAGCGCAATCAGCAGAAACTATCATGGGACTTCACTTTATGATGGCAGGTGTTCCTGCAGTTCTAATGACGGTGAGTGGCTTGGTGTATCACCGTTATTACCGTTTACATGATGGTTTTAACCCTGAAGCAGTTGAGGGTGAAGAAACAGTGAAAGCGAGTACTCAAAAAGCAGTTGAAGCTTAATTATATTTAATCTAAAAAAAAGAAGGCCGCTGCTGTTAAAGGAGCGGCCTTTTTTTATTGTGAATACTGATAAATGTGATCAATGGTTTGGTTTTCTTTTTTTAATATTTTCTGTGTTTGAGCTAAAAATAATTCAGCCGTTGCTAACGAATCAATAAGGGCATTATGTGCGGCATAGCGTGGTAATTTATAGCGCTCTCTTACCCGATGCAATTGCTGGCTTTGTTGCGTCATTATTCCCAGTTTTCTGGCAATGTTGACTTCAATTGAAAGCGTATCAATCCAAACAAAAGGCAGGGGAGGCAATGAAAAATACGTTTTGGTGTTATGCGCTAAAAAAGCGTGTTCAATTGATTTGCCATGCACTATGAGACTTCGATTTTTTGCGGCTGCTAGAAACAGCGATAAGACCTCATTTAATGGGGATCCCTCAGCCAGCATGGTTGGCGTAATATGATTAATCACCGCGGTTTCTTTTTTTACGTCGTGGCCATGATTAATGTAATAATGTTGAGCGGACGACAGATCTATCTTGCCTTGGTTTATCTCTACCCAGCCGATACTTAATATTTGGTCATTTTGGGCATTCACTCCGGTTGTTTCTAAATCAAAAACAAGAAAAGACAAGTCTTTAATTAATGTTGTCCCTAGTGGTAATGAAAAATTGAGTGCAGATCTTATCTCTTCTGTTAGGGCCTCTTTAGCTAGGTATTCTCGTTTGTGTTTAATGAGCTTTTGCCATGAAGTTTGGCGTTGGAATAAAGAGATCATACCAATAATCCTAAATTTACTTTGGTGACTTTTTGCCAATCGTCAATTAAGCGAAAGGCGTCTTTAATGTGTTGTCGCTCAAAGCTCCCAAAATAATTGGGGTTGATATGATGATCCGGTTGCTGACCATGGGCAATAGCATCAGCTTGATATGAAAAGCGGAAATTACATAAAAAGTCGTACGCACTTAATATGTTTTTTAGTGACCCATCACTGATTAAGCCTTGTTGATTGGCAATCAGTAAGCGTTCACGGGTATTTGGCTCCGATGTTTTTGCGGCTAAACTATATAAGCGGGCCAAGTCGACAATAATGTTAATTCCGTGCCGTTTAATATTCAGCGTTTTTTCATTGTTGTCGTTTTTTACCAAAATTAAATTATTAAAAATGCCTAATGGCGCTCGGTGTTGTAATGAATCAGTAAATAGCGTGGTAAGCAAATAGGGATTGGAAGTTCGATCTTGTATTTCGTCTTGGATTGAACGAAGAAACGATGCATTACCTGCGATGACTCTGGTATCGAGAAATACACTAAGATTCAGTAAAAAAGCGTATTCAGGATTGACGATCCATTTTTTATAATAGGCTTTCCATATCGATAACGGTTGGCACCATTTTGGTGTTACAGCCATGAATTTTCCTGGGCATAAACTGTAGCCACTGCTGTCCATGCCTTTTGTTACTATCATTGCAAGGTGTTGAAAATACAATCTATCTTGTGATGTTGCATCATCCGATAATATCAGAGCGCTGTCTTGATCTGAGGAAATGTGTACTTCATTACGTGCATGAGAACCAGCCACAATCCATGCATATTCGCAGGGTGGTTGACCTAGGCGATCAATCGCAATATCAATCAGGCGTTGGTTATAAGTGTCCATAATAATGGTCATGATCTGGCTGATCACAGCGGCAGGAACTTTATCTTTAACTAACTGATTAAAAATGACTTGGCGTTGAGAGGCGTATTGAGAAAGTTCGTTTTCATTGTGTGCTGATTTGACTTTATCTATAAAAAATATCGCTTGTAATCGGTTGTTTTGTAGTAACAAAGGCAAGGTGACTAACGCGACGACTTTGTGACCATCCATCACTGGAAGATGCTTAATGTTGGATTGCATCATGGTAATAATGGCTTGATAAATCAAAGAAGAAGCGCAAATGGTGATGGGATTTGCTGTCATAATATGATGTATTGGCTGATGAATATCGAGCGCATCTGCTATCACTCTTTCAGTCATGTCGGCATTCGTGACAATTCCCACTAAACGGTCTTTATCCGTAACAACGACGCAAGAGACTTTACCGAGACGAATACGTTGCGCTACCTCATAAATCGATTCATTCCTATCTACTTCAAGAGTGTGTGAAGTGGAGACATCTTGAATACTATTTAAAAAATGATTGTTATCGTTATTTGACCATACGGCATTTATCGCAGAGTTAATGCGCACTTCTGTTTCTGAGTCAAACAGATGTGAGTATTCAGGGTGTGAGTGTTGTATATCATGAATGACGCTAATGGGAATTAAATAAAGTAACGAACTTTCAATCGCTTTGATCTGATAGCCATGCGTATTTTTTAATAAGCTAAAACCAAACACATCTTCTTCACCTAAACGTGAGCGTAATGAACCATCTTGATTAATTTGTTCGATAGCACCTGTGCGGATAAGATACAAATATTGTTGATGCTCTTGAGTTGATGAGTCAAGGTCATCATTTTTTGCCAAATAGATAATGCGAATTTTTGATGAGATACGCTCGACTATCGTTTTAGGCAGACGTGTAAAGGGATCAATGTGTGAAATAAAATCAATGATGTTTTGAATTAAAGGATCTTGCATTAGATGCTCACATTATGCGTCAGGTAATAAATGTTTTATGTCATTTAATAAACGAACAAGATTTTCTTTTTGATACGTTTTTTTTGTTCTTGGTGCGGTACTTTGACGTTGAACAAAGGCGACATCAAGATTACGTTGAATAAGTTCGGAACTGTCTTGTTCGTCGGAACGTAAACCAATAATTACCGCCTCTTTACCTATTTCAAGAAAGTGCTGCTTCACCGTGGTGAGTGGGGGGGTGAAATAGGCGCTGTCATTAATATCATCAAATCCGATAACCGATACTTGAGAAGGCACAGTGAGTCCGAGTTCATTTAGGGCTCTTAATACGCCTAAAGCCATTTGGTCATTCGCCACTAATACAGCGTCAAACGTAATTTGATTTGCGACCGTCTCTCGAACGGCAAGATAGCCGCTGTTTGCTTGCCAGTTACCTTCTACCGTGTTTACTGGCTGTAATTTATTTTGCTCTAGAACAGATAGCCAGGTTTGATAACGAGACATTGATGCGCTTGAGGCCTGTGGTCCTGTTATCAATAAAAACTGTTGATGTTGGGTGTCTAATAAATGCTGAGTCGCTAATTGCGCTCCTGATTGATGGTCACAACATACATAATGCACTCGGCTCTCTTCTGGTACGTCAATAAACACAAAATGTAAATGAGGGTATTGCTCAACTAACTGTTCCGCAGCGGTTGCCGTTAATGGGATATTCAAAATAATGCAGGTGGCTTGCTGTGAAATAAGCTCATGTATAGAAGCTTGAATATTTTCTAAGCAGGGAGTATCTACGACAGAAAAGACAGTGCCATACCCCATATCGTGCGCTTGTAATCGAATGCCGTTAGCGATTAAGGCTGCCCCATGGAGTGACATTTCCAGAGTGATTAGGCCGATCACATTTGATTTTGAGCGGCTTAACATTTGAGCGCTTTTGTTGGGAATATACCCAAGTTGCTTAATGGCTTTATTGACTTTTACACGAGTGTTTTCGGAAACATTTATTGACCCGTTAGTGACTCGTGATACGGTTTGAGTGGAAACTCCCGCCAATTTAGCAACATCTTTAAAGGTGACTGTCATTTATCTCTTCTTGTTTTCGTTATCATAATAGGAAGGTAACACGAGACTCTTATTAAAACTGTAGTATGGTTCAAATAATTGTCGAGATAACAAAAAATATTGTTTTCGAAAACAATAAGATCAAGCGCACATTTGGTTGGTTTTTAGTGCCTTTAAGATCACATTAATCGCAGCTGTAGCTAGAAAAAAGCCATCAAAAGAACACAATGCAACCATAGTTTGTTTACGAAAACAATTTGGAAGTAGTATGGATAAGTTGATTCATTTAAGCAGTAAAAATCACAGCATTATTATCAAAGTAGATTTGATCCCTGAGATCATTCACTGGGGCGGTAAAATTAATGAGATTGATAGCGATTTATTGTTTGCGATAGAGCGACCAATTTCACAAGCTCGTCTTGATATCGATGTGCCTTTGTCTCTTTGTCCTGAACTTGGTCGTGGTCATTTTAATGCGCCAGGTATTGAAGGGCACCGACATGGCATGGATTGGGCTCCAGTTTTCCATATTGTTGATCAACAAGTGGATGGTCAATCGGTTCAAATTACCTTGCGTGATGAGGTTGCTCTGCTTGAATTGTTGGTTGAATTGCATATAGACCACGATTCAGATGTCGTAAAAAAACGCATTACTGTTACCAACAGAGGTGAATCAGATTACTACTTAGGTAAATTGTCTTCGACGTTACCATTACCAAATCATGCTAATGAATTAATGACGTTTCACGGTCGCTGGTGTCAAGAGTTCCAGACACAACGTCAACCTCTTGAACATGGCGGATTTATGCAACAGAACCGCCGCGGCCGTACGTCGCATGAAAACTTCCCAGGCTTGTTTGTGGGAGAACATGGATTTAGTGAGCAACAGGGGCAAGTGTGGGGCTTCCATTTAGGTTGGAGTGGAAACCATGAACTGCGTGCGGATGTGCGTAGCGATGGTCGTCGTTTTGTTCAAGCAGGTGAATTACTGTTTTCAGGCGAGTGCATTTTAGGCGCAAATGAAACGTATCAATCGCCTTGGTTATATGGTTGTTATAGCAGCAATGGCTTGAACGGGATCTCTGAACGTTTCCATCAGTATGTTCGTCAAAACATTATTTCGTTCCCAGCGGATAAACCTCGTCCTGTGCATTTAAATACATGGGAAGGGATCTATTTTGATCATAAACCTGAATACATTATGCAAATGGCAACAGAAGCGGCAGAGATGGGCGTTGAGCGTTTCATTATTGATGATGGTTGGTTTGTCGGTCGTCATGATGATAAAGCTGCGTTAGGCGATTGGTATTTAGATGAAGAAAAATACCCCAATGGTCTAGAGCCTGTGATAGCTCACGTTAACGAAAAAGGCATGGAATTTGGATTATGGGTTGAACCAGAAATGGTCAGCAAAGATTCCAATTTATACCGTAATCACCCAGAGTGGATGCTTGGTTTAGAGGGATATCATCAACCTTCTGGTCGTTGGCAGCACGTATTGGATTTGCAGAATGCTGAGTGTTTCCAATACCTATTTGACCGTTTAAATGAGTTGTTAACACGCTATAACATTACGTATTTAAAATGGGACATGAACCGTGAGTTGGTTCAACCAGGTCATAATGGTCGTCCTGCCGTTCATGGTCAAACCAAGGCGCTTTATGCGTTAGTCGATCAATTATTGGCACAGCACCCAAGCGTTGAAATCGAATCGTGTTCTTCTGGTGGTGGCCGTATCGATTTTGAAATTTTGAAACGTACACACCGTTTCTGGGCATCGGATTGTAATGATGCACTAGAGCGACAAACGATCCAACGTGGTATGAGTTATTTCTTCCCACCAGAGGTAATGGGCGCACACATTGGCCCTGCTGAATGTCATTCCACCAATCGTCAGCATCATATTAATATGCGCGGTGTGACGGCATTGGGTGGGCACATGGGCGTAGAACTTGATCCAGTAAAAGAGTCAATGGAAGAGAAAGCCGCGTTCTCTCATTACATTGCACTACATAAAAAATACCGTCATTTATTGCATTCTGGTCGTAGTTTCCGCATGGATGTTGCTGACAAAAATCAATACGTTTATGGCGTTCAAGGTGAAGATGAAACCATTGTTACGGTATGCCAATTAGCGATGCCAAGTTATGCGTTACCATCGCCACTACGAATGACCTGTGTTGATGCGGATGCAAAATATGAAGTGACATTAGTTGAGATGCCTAAAGCCAGCTTCCAATTAATGAAACAAGCACCAAAATGGTTAGATCAAACATTAACGCTAACGGGTAATAACTTACAAGAAATCGGTTTGATATTACCAATCCTTGATCCTGAATCTGCGCTTATTGTTTCGTTAAAGAAAATATAAGCGAGCACCATACATAATGAGTGGCGGCATTGGCTGCCACCTATTAATACTATGAATTAATACCAATTGTAGTAAATAACTGGTCATTCTAGCTGGTTAAAATGCTCGATAACGGTGTTGAAATTTTTGATTGTAGAATAACTATTTATTTAAAAATTTCACCTTGTTCTCAAGCATTTTTCCTACGCTATTTCTGATCACTTACTTACTGTGATTGCTATAAGGAAGCAAAAAAATGTCCATCACAGTATTTCTATCATTTCTTCTCTTTACGGGTTTTGTTGGGTTTTATACCTATAACAAAGTAAAAAACACGCAAAATAAGTCACAAGACGGGTATTTCTTAGGCGGTCGAAGTCTAACGGGTGGGTTAATTGCCAGTTCGTTAATCCTAACCAATTTAAGTGCCACCAGTTTTGTAGGCATGAGTGCTCAAGCATATACGCATAACATGAGTGTTATGGGTTGGGAAGTGGCGTCAGGCGTCACGCTTGTGATTATTGCTTTGTTGTTGGTCCCGCGTTATCTAAAACAAGGGATCACCACCATTCCTGATTTCTTAGAAAGCCGCTATGACATGTCGGTAAAGAAATTCGTTACTTTATTATTCTTGTGCCAGTATGTGATTAATATTTTGCCTACAACCTTATACGCTGGCGCAGTAGTACTTGGTGAAATATTTGATGTTCAAGGATTATTGGGTGTTTCTGAATTTACTGCGATTGCGATTATTTCAGCGACAATTGGGTTATTAGGCTTCTTCTATGCGATTTATGGCGGCTTAAAAGCAGTCGTTATTGCGGATACCATTAATGGCATTGGTTTGATCATTGGTGGTTTGATGATCCCTGTCTTTGGATTGATGGTTCTTGGTGACGGCAGCTTTATGTCTGGGTTAGATACGGTATTAACCGCAGCGCCAGAGAAACTGCAATCAGTCGGTACATCAACGGATCCTCTGCCATTCTCTACGTTATTTACGGGTCTATTATTGGTTAACTTATATTACTGGGGTACAGACCAATCGATCATTCAACGTGCGTTAGGTGCTAAGAATTTAAAAGAGGGGCAAAAAGGGGTGATCATGGCGGGGGCAATTAAAGTGATTTCGCCGTTATTCCTGATTATTCCAGGCATCATTGCTTACCATATGTTTGGTGCTAACGCTGGTAACCCAGATACAATGTATACGCGTTTAGTCAATGAAGTGTTACCAAAACCGCTGGTTGGTTTTTTTGTTGCCGTGATGTTTGGTGCTATTTTAAGTACGTTTAACGGCGTGTTAAATAGCTCGACAACGTTGTTTGCACTTAATGTATACAAACCCCTATTTGGTCAAAATGCAACCGATGAGGAATTAGTAGGCAAAGGCCGTATCTTTGGTGTGTTCATTGCGATTATTTCAGTGTGTATTTCACCGTTTATTATGTTTGCACCTGAAGGTTTATTTCAATATTTACAAATGGTTGCCGGTTTCTTTAGTGTTCCAATTTTTACGATTGTATTTGTTGGCTATATTTCAAAGCGTGTACCTGCAATTGCAGCGAAAGTCGCTCTGGTTGTATTCGTTAGTTCTTATGCTGCAATGCAATTAATCTTCAAAACACCACTGCATTTCTTACATCAGTTAGCGATTTTGTTTGTGGTATGTACTGCACTGATGTTCTTGATTGGTATGTTTATGCCGCGTGATACCGATTATGTGATGCCAGTGAATGAAAGCATGGATGTAACTCCTTGGGAGTTCAGATTTGAAGCGTCAGCCATTGTACTTTATATGGTACTTGGCGCGTATGTTATGTTCTCGAACGTAGGCTTTATATCGGATGACCCTTTCTTCATGCAAGTATACGGTGTGTGTGGTTTGGTGATGTTTGTTGGTATATTTAGACGCATTTTCAAGCAACGTAAGAAAATGGCATTGCAAGCAGAGTAACGTTGTTATCACCTTACGATATTCCCCCTTAAAAATATCGTGTTCTTAAGTCAAAGAAGCCGTAAGTTATTACGGCTTCTTTTTTGTCTTTTTATTTTCCAATTAGACAGAGCGAAGCCGTGTTATTTATTAGTTTTGATGAAATGAACAATTTAGTGTAAACGTTTACATTTTTTGAAAGTGATCACGATATTCGTTTAAATTCGCTGATAGACTTGATGAAAATTCAGTAGGAAGAGTTAATCATGAAAGTATTAGTAACAGGCGGAATGGGCTATATCGGTAGCCATACATGTATTCAAATGATTGAAGCAGGCATTGAACCTATCATTTTGGATAACTTGGGAAACAGCAAAGTCGCAGTGCTTGATCGTATCGAAGCGTTAACTCAAGTTCGTCCTGTCTTTTATCAGGGGGACATTCGTGATGAAGCCTTTCTAGATAGTATTTTTGCTGAAAACACTATTTCATCGGTGATCCACTTTGCTGGTCTAAAAGCCGTGGGTGAGTCTGTTGCAAAACCTCTAGAGTATTACGACAACAACGTTAATGGTTCATTGGTGCTGGCTCGTTCAATGCGAAAAGCGAATGTAAAAAGCATCGTATTTAGTTCATCAGCAACCGTCTATGGCGATCCTGCTATTGTTCCTATTACTGAAAACTCGCCAACTGGCGCAACTACAAATCCTTATGGTCGCAGTAAATATATGGTTGAAGAGTGTTTCTCAGATCTGTTTGATGCAGAGAACGATTGGAGCATTACCTTACTTCGCTATTTCAATCCAGTAGGCGCGCATCCATCTGGCACCATGGGAGAAGATCCACAAGGCATTCCAAATAACCTAATGCCATTTATTGCTCAAGTTGCGGTTGGTCGTCGTGAATCATTGTCTGTATTTGGGAATGATTACCCAACACCAGATGGCACAGGCGTTCGTGATTATATTCATGTAATGGACTTAGCGGATGGACACATCGCCGCACTAAAAGCCGTGGGTGAAAAATCAGGCCTTCATATTTACAACTTAGGCACAGGTAAAGGTTCAAGTGTTTTAGAAATGGTTGAGGCGTTTGCAGAAGCTTCAGGTAAGCCAGTTCCTTATACTTTATGTCCTCGTCGTGCGGGTGATATTGCTGAATGTTGGGCAAGCACTGAAAAAGCAGAGAAAGAATTAGGCTGGAAAGCGACTCGCAATGTAATGGAAATGAGTGCGGATACATGGCGCTGGCAGTCGAATAATCCAAAGGGTTATTGAGAGAGCTAAGGTTTCAGGTTTAAGGCTTCAGGGAGGAAACTTATAAGAGAGTATCCCCCTTGAATTAGCTAATCATTTTTAAAGAATTGAGTATAAAAATTATGTCAAATGTTGAGTTTAACCCAGTAGATCATCCGCATCGCCGTTATAACCCATTAACGGGTCAGTGGATTTTAGTCTCGCCACATCGTGCGAAACGTCCGTGGAGTGGTCAAGATGAAAAACCATCAACGGCTGAGTTACCACAATATGACAAAGGCTGTTTCTTATGCCCAACCAATGATCGTATCTCTGGTGATACCAACCCAGATTATAAAGGCACTTACGTATTCAGTAATGACTTTGCCGCACTAATGACGGATTCACCTGAAGCGCCAAAATCAATAAATACCTTATTTAGAACCGAAGGCGTTCGTGGGTTAAGTCGTGTTATCTGCTTCTCTCCAGATCACAGTAAAACATTACCAGAGCTGCCAGTAGGTCAAATTCGTAATGTAATTGAAACGTGGAATGACCAAATTGAAGAGTTAGGTAAAGAGTACGTTTGGGTACAAGCATTTGAGAATAAAGGCGAGACAATGGGCTGCTCTCAACCGCACCCACACGGCCAAGTATGGGCAAACAGCTTTTTACCCAACGAGATTGAACGTAAAGAAAAGCACCTAAAAGAATATTACCAAGAACACGGCTCAAACCTATTGGTTGATTACGTAGAGTCAGAATTAAACGATGGCGAGCGTACGGTTGTAGAAACTGAACATTGGATTGCCGTTGTACCTTATTGGGCAGCGTGGCCATTTGAAACCATGCTATTACCAAAAACACACATTCGTCGTATGAGTGAACTGACAGATGAACAACGTGATGATTTGGCGTTAGCAATCAAAAAACTAACCAGCCGTTACGACAACTTGTTCCAGTGCTCATTCCCATACTCAATGGGTTGGCATTACGCGCCTTTCTTTGAAGAGGGCACAGACGTTGAACATTGGCAACTGCATGCACTGTTTTATCCGCCACTGCTTCGCTCTGCATCGGTTCGTAAATTCATGGTGGGCTACGAAATGTTAGCCGAAAGCCAACGAGATTTAACCGCAGAGCAAGCCGCGCAAAAACTGCGTGATGTGAGCGATGTGCATTATAAAGATCTTTAAAAGAGTAGATCGCTTCGCTTAAAGAGTTCAGAAGTGCTTGTGATGAATATAACACTCACAAAAAATGACTCTGAACTCTGCAAGGGAGCTTGCGACCGATCTGAATTCTAATCAATAAAAATATTTGAAGACATCTTTGAAATAACAAAGATAACAACTCTAAAATTTGGAAATAGCCATGACAAACTTAATTAAAAACGTAAAAGACGCATTCAATACCGTACTTTCTTATGCTCCAACGCACATTGTTCAAGCGCCGGGTCGTGTGAACTTAATTGGTGAACACACCGATTACAATGACGGTTTCGTATTGCCTTGTGCGATTAACTACCAAACGGTAGTGGCTGCAGCAAAGCGTGATGACAATATCGTTCGTGTCGTATCGGTAGATTATGGTAATGAAACTGACGAGTTTGATATCACTCAAGAGATCACATTCCAAGAAAAAAAAATGTGGGCAAACTACATTCGTGGCGTAGTGAAATGTTTAATTGGTCGTGGTTTTGAATTCAAAGGGGCAGATATTTCAGTCTCAGGTAATGTTCCTCAGGGTGCTGGTCTTAGTTCATCAGCTGCATTAGAAGTCGTTATTGGTCAAACCTTCAAAGAATTGTATAACCTAAACATCAGCCAAGCAGAAATCGCGCTAAATGGTCAGCAAGCAGAGAATGAATTTGTAGGTTGTAACTGCGGCATTATGGATCAAATGGTGTCAGCAGAAGGCAATGAAAACCACGCAATGTTATTGGATTGTCGTTCTTTAGAAACAACAGCCGTAGCAATGCCAGAAGACATGTCAGTGGTTATTATTAACTCAAACAAAAAACGTGGCTTGGTTGATTCTGAATACAACACCCGCCGTGAGCAATGTGAAGAAGCCGCACGAATCTTTGGTGTAAAAGCACTGCGTGACGTAACGATTGAAGAGTTCAACGCAAAAGCACATGAATTAGATGAAATGGTCGCAAAACGTGCGCGTCACGTGATTACAGAAAATGATCGTACCGAAGAAGCTGCAAAAGTGTTAGCGTCTGGCGATATGAAACGTATGGCTGTATTAATGGCAGAATCCCATGCCTCTATGCGTGATGATTTTGAAATCACAGTTAAAGAAGTCGATGCGCTAGTTGATATCGTTAAAAACGTGATTGGTGAGAATGGCGGCGTTCGCATGACAGGTGGTGGTTTCGGTGGCTGCATCGTTGCATTAGTTCCACCAGTATTGGTTGATGAAATAAAGGCTGCGGTTGAAGAATTGTACGAATCGGCAACTGGCTTAAAAGAATCTATTTATGTGTGCCAAGCAAAAAATGGCGCAGGTTTAGTGGAAGTGCTGTAAGGAATACACATGACAGAACAATCAACCTTGTTCGAAACCATGACAAAGGAGGCGGCCAGTGATGGTCGCCTTGCTCAGTTATTCGAACTTAAAAATGAAAACGGAATGCGCGCCGTGTTTATGGATATTGGTGCAACGTGGTTAAGCTGTAAAGTGCCAGTAAAAGGTCAACTACGCGAAGTATTACTAGGCCAGTCGACAATGGCTGACTTTGAGAAACAGCAAAGCTACATGGGCGTTACCGTTGGTCGCTATGCGAATCGAATTGCGAACGGAAAATTCAACATTGATGATACTAAATATCAGGTAGAGATAAACCAAGCTGGAAATACGTTGCATGGTGGGCCAGAAGGATTTAATAAACGTCGCTGGGCAGTGGTTAAAGAAGCAACAAATTGCGTTGAATTTAGCCTAGTTTCACCGGATGGTGATCAAGGCTTTCCAGGTGAATTAACCGTTAATGTAAAATACCAACTTAGCGACGATAATGAAGTCGTGATTAGTTATAGCGCCAATACAACGAAATCAACGCCGATTAATTTAACCAATCACGCCTATTTTAACTTGCTTGGTGCAGACAGTGGACTCCTTGGATTGGATCATATTTTAAGTATCAATTCAGAGCAGTTTGTACCGACAACTGAGTTTGGTATACCTAAAGGAGGGTGGAAAAAGGTAAAAAATACCAATTTCGACTTTACGGATCCAAAAGTTATTTCCCAAGACTTCATGCTCGATAAAGACCAAGAAAAAGCCAAGGGCTATGATCATTCGTTTGTGCTTGATAAAGCCTGTGCAAAAGGGGAGTGTGCTGCGAGTTTAACGTCTCCAGATAGTTTGGTGACTTTGCATGTTTCAACCAGTAAGCCGGCTATGCAGTTGTATACTGGTAATTGGCTTGAGAGTACGCCAAACCGAGTTGGGGGAGAATATCAAGATTATTCAGGCATTGCTTTAGAAACACAGTTTCTACCTGATGCGATCAATCATCCAGAGTGGGATCACCCTAGTTGTCTTCTAGGACCAAGTGAAATCTACCAGCATGAGACTCGTTATCAGTTTATTGTATAAGTGATTTTTTAGTCTTCATATAAAAATCCCTATGAGTGAACGCTCTTAGGGATTTTTTTATTCGCAAATTAATGAGGCTTTAATCATATTTAACCATGATTTTTTATGAAAATATGCCTATGCTGTTTATAGTTAATTATTATATCGATTAAATAAGTGTTGGGTTTATGAGTAAAGATATGTCATTGAAGAAAAAGAGCATACTAGCATTAGGTTGCTACGTTTGTTTTTTAATTACCATTATTGGAAGTATCACTTATTACGTTGTTCAATCTCCCATTCGATCAAATCTAGAAAGTAATCTTGATTTAAGAACTCAACTTCTTTCGCGTGAAATTGATGACCCATTGAGTCATTCGCTTTCAACATTACATGCTTTGGTTGGTGTTGTTGTTAGTGGGAACTCTCTAGACATTATTCAAAACATGTTGTCTTCAGTGCTTAATGAAAGTGATGAGATCATTATTAGTGGTGGTATATGGCCAGAACCAAATACTATTACCCCTTCTAAAAAGCTCGCCAGTTTATTCTTTTCTCGTAATGAAGACGGAAATATCACATTAATAAACGATTATAATGTACCTAGTACTTCACCTTACCAAAATGAATCTTGGTATCTATCTGTGGCGCATGAGAATAGTCATCAACGAATTTCATGGTCTGATGTTTATGTTGATCCTTTTACTAGACAGCAAATGATCACGGCATCTCAACCGTACTTTAGCGATGGGCAGTTTGCTGGTGTTGCGACGATTGATATTTCATTAAAAGGATTAATCAGTGTTATTGAATCTCAAGCAGAGAAGCATAAATTAGGTGTTATTATTAATAATGGTGCTAATAGCATTGCGGAATATAAGTTTAATGTACAAGAAAACATGTATGTAGTGAAACATACAATGGAAGATTTTAATTGGGAAATTAGTGTTGTTAATTCTGAACGAACGGTTTCTGATGAAATTTATGCCCAGATAATTAATATTGAGTTAGGTATTGTTCCTATTTTATTACTGTGTGTGATCATTGGTTACTACATCATTAATCGCAGTTTAATTAACCCTATTGTCTTAATATCAAATCAAATTAATGAAACAGATTCTAATGAAAAAATAGACATTAATTATACATCTAATGATGAAATTGGACATTTGATCTCATCATTTAATAAAAAGACCGAATTTCTTGAGATCGAAAAAATTAAAGCTCAGTCGTCGACAAAAGCAAAAAGCTCATTCTTAGCGAATATGTCCCATGAAATACGTACACCGCTAAATGGAATTATTGGTATGTCAGATATTTTATCGGATACTGAGCTTAATCCTATTCAAGAGGAATACTTACAAACGATTGAAACTTCTTCTCAAACACTGTTGCTATTAATTAATGATATTTTGGATCTATCAAAAATTGAATCGGGTAATTTAGTATTAGTCCCTCAACAAGCAAATATAGTTGAAGTTGCGTACGACACATTAGCAGTGGTTCTAAGTAAGGCGACAGAGAAAGGATTAACATTGCATGTTAATTTATCAGAGAAATTACCAAGTATAGTCATCATTGACGAACACCGATTCCGTCAGATTTTAATGAATTTAATGTCAAATTCAGTGAAGTTTACTGAATCTGGTTCTGTTGTACTTTCGATTGGTTATCAAGAAGAATCACTCACCACCGCTATATTGTCTTTTTCTGTGAAAGATACGGGTATTGGTATTGCGAAGGATAAACAAAAACAAATATTTGAACCATTTACGCAAGAGGATGGCTCGATTACTCGTCAGTTCGGTGGTACTGGTTTAGGGTTGGCTATTTGCCACCAATTAGTTGAATTATTTGGTGGGCATATTGAACTAGAATCAGCAAAAGGCTTTGGTAGTAATTTCCATTTCAGTATTAATGTAGGTCTTGTTGATACAGATAACTCTACCAATGTAGAGTTTAATAATGAAAAATGTTTAATTATTAGCAACCAAAAATCTTATGCAACTTTGCTTGAAGCGGAATGTATAAAACGAGGTTTAGTTCCAACATTATGTAATGCTCAAAGTAGTGACATTATACCGACATTAGACAAGTACGATATCGTGATGTATTGCCAAAAAACGTTAGCCGCAGCGATACAGGATATAGAAAAATTTAATATGTTACCTTCTTGTCCTGCATTGATTATTTGTAATAACCAACAAGATGAAAAAATAGATTTTAACCACGCGATTGATGGTTTTATTATTAGTCCATTATTTGGTAAGCGTTTTGTTAAATCAATACGTAATGCACGGAAAAATACAGAGAAACGACGTATGAATGCTAAAGCCAATGTTGACAAATTAGCCTCAAGTTCTCTTATAGATGCACCTCAAATTACAGAGGCTACGAGAATGATTCTTGTCGTTGAAGATAATTTGATTAACCAAAAAGTCGCGTCTTTGTTATTGAAAAAAGAAGGGTTTGGCGTTGTGATTGCAAATAATGGTCAAGAAGCGGTGGACATGATTAAGGCAGATACGACAGATTACGAATTAATATTGATGGATTGCATGATGCCAGTGATGGATGGGTTTGCAGCAACACGCGCTATCCGAGAGTGGGAGCAACAACAAGATAGAGCTCGGCTTCCAATCATTGCTTTAACGGCCAGTGTTTTTGTTGAAGATATTGATAAATGTTACGCTGCAGGAATGGATGATTATGTGGCTAAACCCTTCAAGAAAGAAATGATTTTAGAAAAATTAGAAGGGTTAAACACGGTCTCTTCATAAGGGATGCCGTTAACGACAAAGTAAGGGGTTACCAATAGAAGGTAACCCTTTTTTATTTCTTTGCGGTTGATGATCGTTCAATTAATTGAGGCTCAAATTTTTGGCCTTGAACACCATCACCATCACCATTTCCTTTGACTAAAGCTAATGATAATTTGATGGCATGCTCTGCCATGGTTTGAATAGGGTAGTCTATGGTACTTAACTTTGGGTAAAGGTATTTAGCAATTAAGCCGTTATCGAATCCCATTAAAGAAATATCAGCAGGTACAGATATGCCGTGTTCTTCAAGCGCTGATAATGCCCCAGCTGCCATGTAATCGTTATAACAAACGATGGCAGTGATTGGTAAATTACGCTCGAGTAATTGATTTATAGCTATTTCTCCACCTTCATCTGTTGGCTCTACTTCTATGATATAAGTACTGTTAAGTTGGATGTTGTTTTTTTCTAATGCGCTTAAATAACCCGCTTTACGGTGATGTGAATCATCAATATCGTGTTCAGAATTAATATAAGCAATGTGTGAGTGGCCTTGTGAGATTAAATGCTCAGTCGCTATTTGTGCGCCTTGTTGGTTATCTAATGAAATGCAGCGACCTGAAATTTCTGGGATATGGCGATTAATAAGCACTAAACCAGGAATTTCCTCTGCAAATTGAATCAATTCTTTATTGGGTAATCCTTTTGAGTGGATAACAAGAGATTCGCAGCGGTTGTTTATTAAAAGCTCAAGAGCTTCTCTTTCTGTTTGTTCATCGTGGTAACCATTACCAATCAATAAATGTTTTTGATGGGTTTTAGCGACATTATCGATGGCTTTTATCATCGAACCAAAAAAAGGATCCGACACATCACCGACCATTACACCAATGGTATTCGTACTTTTGCTTACTAAGGCTCGGGCATTTGCATTAGGACGATAACCTAATTTCTTCATTGCTGAGCTAACGGATTCTATTGCCGCTTTGCTTGCTTTAGGGGATTTGTTTACCACACGAGAAACCGTGGCAACAGATACACCAGCTTCCTTTGCTACATCTTTTATGGTTGCCATAATGACTGCTAAACCTTGTAATTTGATCAAGTTAAAATTTTAGTAAATTTTCAATGCTGTTTTCTTGCTCAATTGTATTTTACTGATAATGTAAACGTTAACATTAAGCGTAAGTTAAGGATAAAGTAAAATGGAAACAATTGCATACGGTGATTTTGCAAAATTAGATATTCGTGTTGGAAAAATTACAGAGGTAAAACGTCACGACAATGCAGATAAGCTTTATATAGTACAAATTGATGTGGGTGAGAAGAATCTACAAACCGTGACTAGTTTGGTGCCTTATTACACAGAAGAAGAATTAGTGGGCAAACAAGTGGTTGTGCTGTGTAATTTAGCAAAAGCGAAAATGCGCGGTGAAACATCAGAATGTATGCTGTTGTGTGCGGAGACTGAAGATGAATCAGAAAGCGTGCTATTAACGCCAGAACGTTTAATGCCTGCAGGGGTTAAAATCGTTTAATTTAATAAGCCTAGAAATGACGTTTTTCTAGGCATTTCTCCTTCAATCTTCTATTTTTAACTATTACCTCATCACTTATTGCTTAAATATTGGTCACTGCGTGCGTAAGCAGTACGAATAATCATCAATTATTATCTTGTCAGTTTTATCTCATCGTTTTTTTTAGATTACCCACTATTTAGTGCTTTAATTCACATTTTTATCTTTACGAAGTCTTTTGTTGTTAACTTATTGTTACTTAATAGGGTATGGTTTGGTTAAATTTTAAGCCGTATTAATAAATAAAAAGGATTTTATATGCAAGATATCGTTGATTTTCTCAATGGCATAATCTGGAGCCCTGTGTTGATTTATCTCTGCTTAGGGTCGGGTCTCTTTTACTCCATTCAAACTCGGTTTGTTCAAATTCGCCATTTTAAAGAGATGTGTCGTTTACTTGTATCTAACAAAGAATCAAGTAAAGGGATAAGCTCATTCCAAGCATTAGCCGTTTCATTATCTGGCCGTGTTGGTACGGGTAATATTGCGGGGGTTGCCGCTGCTATCGGTTTTGGTGGCCCTGGTGCTGTATTCTGGATGTGGGTTGTTGCTTTCTTAGGTGCTGCGACAGCGTATGCTGAATCAACCTTAGCGCAAATATATAAAGAAGAAGATGAAGGGCAGTTCCGTGGTGGTCCAGCTTACTATATTGAAAAAGCGATGGGTCAAAAATGGTATGCGTGGATATTTGCTATTGCGACGATTTTTGCGTGTGGCGTGTTACTTCCCGGTGTGCAATCAAACAGTATTGGTAATGCAGTAGAAACTGCGTTTGGTACTGGTGGCATGATTGATACTGGTATTGGGGTATTTAGTTTTGCTAAAATCTTTACTGGTGCTGTGATTTCAGTGATCCTTGGCTTTATCATCTTTGGTGGCGTTAAACGTATCGCTCATTTCACCCAAATTGTTGTGCCTTTCATGGCATTGGCATACATCATTCTTGCTTTTGTTATTATCCTATTAAACATTTCTGAAGTACCAACAATCTTTGGGATGATCATCGGTGATGCCTTCACTCCAATGGCCGGTTTTGGTGCCGCAATTGGTTGGGGTGTTAAACGTGGGGTTTATTCTAACGAAGCGGGTCAGGGGACGGGACCTCACGCTGCGGCTGCTGCGAGTGTTGAGCATCCTGCACAGCAAGGTTTGGTTCAATCGTTTTCTATTTACATCGATACTTTGTTAGTTTGTTCCGCTACCGCATTCATGATCTTAATTACAGGTACTTATAATGTTCACGGCAGTGGTGAAGAGGTATTTTTAGTACAAAATCTAGCAGCGAATGTTGGTGCAAATGGCCCGATGTTTACTCAAATGGCGATTGAGAGCACGCTACCTGGTATTGGTAAAATCTTTATTGCTTTTGCTCTATTCTTCTTTGCTTTTACTACTATTCTTGCTTACTACTATATTGCAGAAACAAACATTGCTTACATTCGTCGTACGTTTAAAGTCGATGGCATGATGTTTATACTTAAAATCGTAATTATGTCTGCGGTATTCTACGGAACCATTAAAACGGCAAATCTTGCATGGGCGATGGGTGATGTGGGGGTTGGTTTAATGGCATGGCTGAATATTGTGGGTATTTTAATTATCTTCTTTATGTCTAAGCCTGCACTTAAAGCGCTGAAAGATTATGAAGAACAGCAAAAAAGAGGTGTGACAACCTATACTTTTGACCCCGTGAAATTAGGTATTAAAGGTGCAACATATTGGGAAGGAAAGTTAGAGAGAAATAAGAACAAATCTAGAGAGAAGTAACTATCTAGTTTAATAAATTAATTTAATAACGCCATCAATTATGATGGCGTTTTTTGTAGGGATGGATCCGTACAACTGATATAAATTTCTGGTTTAACGAACTTGATCTACTATGGAAATGTTAAAAAATATGAATGATTAGATGTGAAAATTAAGGCTTTAAATCAACACTCACTCACAAAAATAGCTTTCACATTCAATAATCTATTTATATAAAGTTTTACTCTTATATTAAATTACTTATTATATGAATACTTTAGTTCAACGAGTTATTAAGCATCTTAAATAAATTATTTAACTTAAGGTTGATATGCATCATGAAAAACTAGTGCATATATATAAATAATCGTAAGGTTAAATGTTTACAGATATAAATACGTAATTTGATATAAGGATATATTATGAAAATTACAGGTGTTAGTTTGATATCCGTCCTCAAATGGAGATTACTATCGTTCAGATATAGTTCATTTTTATTTGGTTTTTTAAAGCTTAGAGTCTATTTTTTGTTTGTTATCTTATGCTCATTATCTACTGCTTCTCTTTCATCAGAGATAGATCCTTATAGTGGTATTTATAGAGGAGATTCAGCTTATATTATTATTAAAAATCATAATAATCGCTATTTTGGTAGCGCATCTTCTGGTTCAGTTGAGTTATTTATTTATGATGACGGTAAATTTAGAGCGAAAGATATCACCATTGATATCACTGGATATTTTGAAGATAAAATAGAAGGAAGGTATCAGAAAAAAATGGTTAGTTTATTTGGTGTTCATTCTGTATATGAAAGAGTAGATCTCCCACAGGACGAATTCATACCTGTTTTATATGGCTCAGATAAACAAATGACAAACTTTAGTAGTTCAGATATAGATGTCTGTGACGATAGCTATCCTGCCTCGTCATTAAATAATACGACTGATAAATATGAAAATATTGATGCGCTTATTTCTAAAGTTGAAAAAGGAAGGAATGTTTACAAAAATATTGATAGTTTATTAATTTTGAAAGATGGTCAATTAGTTGTGGAACGTTACTTTAATGGATGGAATGCTGACGAGCCACATATGATTCAATCAGTAAGTAAAAGTCTAACTTCATTATTAGTTGGTTCAGCGATTAAAGAGAATAAAATAGTGGATGTAAAGCAAACACTTCCACTGTTATTACCTGATTATAAAAAATACCTTCATGATGGGAAAGAAAAAATAACATTACAGAATCTTCTTACTATGTCGGCCGGGCTTTATTGGAATGAATGGGATACTTCTTACTCTAATCCTGAAAATATTCGTCATAAAGAAATATTCAGCGAAGACTCTGTCGCATTTACTCTTAAACAACCTCTTGTTGAAAATCCCGGTGATAGATTTAATTATAGTGGTGGTTTTGTTTCTGTTGTTGGTGAAGTTATTAGTCAAGCAACAAATCAATCACCGATGAGTGAGTATACTAAGGAAGGTCCACTTTCAGCGCTTTGTTTTAAGAATGCTTACTGGCTTAAGCAAAATGATAATCGTACCAATGTAGCTGGTGGTGCTTTTTTAAGGCCAAGAGATATGTTGAAAATAGGACAACTTGTGCTTAACGATGGTAATTGGAATGGTAAACAACTTGTAGATAAACATTATCTCATTGAATCAATCGAGCCACTTATTGATACAAATTTAACAGGGAAAAAATATGGCTATTTTTGGTGGAATACAACATTTTATGTAAATGGCAAAAAATATTCTGCGATTTTAGCACAAGGTTATGGTGGGCAAGATATTGTTGTTATTAAAGAATTAAATTTAGTTGTCGTAAAAACAGCGTCTAATTTTAATTTCCCTTCTCTTATTGGAAAAATTATGAGTGTGCATGTTATTCCTGAATTTGAGGATTATAAATAATAAATGTGTCGCACTTTAATTTTTTATTTGTTCATAATTATCATGTGGTTATTAGTTTAATGATAGAGTATTCAGATAATCTATCTGGAATAACTATTTTGAAAAGATATCCATATAAAATAAATACAGTGTTAAGAAAGACATATTCGTCAGTTTTAATGATAATAGCTTTGCTATTGTTTAGCTTATTTTCGTCATCTGGAGATATGTTGGGTATATGCATAGGTTTACTTGTATTGATTATTATTGGTGGCTTTGGGTATACCTCTTATAAAGAATATGAAGTAGAACAAAGGATCTTGGATAAAGAACATTTTATTGTAGTTTTTGAGGATGGAATCCTCTTTCACATTGAAGATCCAACAAACCACCACTACTTTGATAATGCTAGATATACATGGGATCAAGTATTGGCAATAGATATAAGTAATTATCGTTCTGGAACGAACTTGGTTTTTAAACTTAAAGAAGGTATGATTTTTATTTGCTTCACTAATTTATTGAATGCTAATCAACTATTTAAAGATGTAGAAGATAGACTCGGTAATGTAGAACATAAATAAGGAAAACGGCCCAAATATTAAGGCCGTTTTTTTATTTTTAGCTTTACAGAACCGCACTTACATTATTATCAACTATATCTACCGAGCTACTAATTTCACTCCCTATTGCTGAAGGATACCAAACTTCAATCCACACTTTATCAACGTGATTTGGGAGCGTTATAATACTCTCAAAGACGGTTTGGTCATTCATAGGGGTTACTATTATTTGAGAGGTATAATCAACAACACCTTCGTTGAACTCTGTATATATTGACATAAACCCTCGTTCACTTTGAGAGTTTGCAACAGAGAGATTAAAGGTGACTTCTCGTTCTGTTGAAAATGCAAACCCTTCAGGCGCAGATAGCTCACTTGTACGGATCCCATTAGCGACTGAAACCGAGCTTGGTACTGAACTATCATTGTTGCTACTGCCGCCGCTATCGCTGCCACCACAAGCCGAAAGAAGAGATATGCCTGCAATGCTTAGTAATAAATTAATCTTTTTCATAAATACTCCTGATTAGTCTTCTGTTGACCAAGTTTTGCTGGCTTCTGGATTAAGGTACCACGTTGGGTTAGATGTTCCTCCTGATGTAACCCATGCTGCGAAATCGGGATAGGCATGGCTAATATCAATATACTCTGATGGATGATTCCAAGGTGATGAAATTAATATTCCCCATGGAATATTTTCAGTAGTACGGTAATATTTATTATTTGTAGGGTCTGAATCATCTTGAGCTATTCCATAGAAGTCATCAACTAACGAGCCTCTACTTGTCGGTGGGAACCCTGCCGTATGTATTTCTAATTCATTACCTGGAGCGACAGAGAAACTATCCCCATGGTATGAGCCGTGTCCCGGAGCAAAAATGAATGGGTCAAAGCCGTTTAAAGGTAATAATGAACTCACACTTGGTTCATCTCCTTCATTGAAGGGAAGAGAGATACTAAATGTCATTTGTTCTGATTCTAACGATGCACTGCAATTCGGATTAGTTCGGTGGAACTGACACTCTGCGTTGATTGGTATGTCGTTAAGCAAGTTTAAAGATGCGATAACAATCAGATCACCACCTGGAGAAAGTACGGATTTATCTTCACCTGTGAATGGTGAGATATTTGGGCGAGTTGAACCATTTTTTTCTACTCGAGATAATGGAAGATTAATATCTGATTCTTCAAATCCACTCAATTTCCAAGCTAAACCGTTACCATAAGATGCGCCATATGCGGTAATACTACCGGTAAGGTCAAATCGAATTACTTTGTCGTCTTTACTTATAATCGTTGTACGGTAGTAGGTGACTACGTCATTAAGATCGAAATCCCCTGTTTCTGGCCAATTATCTTCGAAAGCCGCGGTATAGTATCCAGAGTGTTGCACCGTCGTTCCTGATTCAGTTACAGTAAACACGTAGTCTTCGACTTCACCGTCACCAACATATCCACCGCTTGGGATGTCTGGACTGCTAGATAAACGGAATCGAGTTTGGACTGATCCAATAACCGCATTATCACCAACTCGTATAGGTATGATTTGTTGGCCGTTAGTGACCGAATAGTTTGTGATGATCTGTTCACCGTCATCAAAAGTACCATTCATGTCCCAATCGGCCCAACCTTGTAAATAACCATTCCCAACAACGTTAACTCTAATTAAAGAATCTAAACCTACTTCTAAGTTTGTTAATACCGTAATACCATCGTCATCGTTACCGCCAATATCTAAGTCATCTCCGTTTGAAGCGATACTTGGTTGGCCGTCGGTATCTGCATCGATACTTGCCCCTAGATATAGGGTTGATGAGATTGCATGTTCAGCCCCGTTACTTGCTTGCAATGTACTGTAGCTATTAGGAGCGTCACCGAAATCTGATTCGTCAGAACTTTGAACCGGGGAAGTAAAACCATTTAAGTCCCAGTTACCGTCAAAAGCAGAGAAAATTCGGTTTGGAAAAGAGCTGCTGCTGCTGGTAACTGTTTCAAATTGAAGCGTAACAATAGATGTGTTTTTGAAGGTAAATTTTACGGCCCCAGAGGTGTCGGTTTCGCTGTAATTGGTTCCCGGACCACTGAACAATACGGATTGTCCATCAGGACTTTCTTCTACGGTTAAGCTCGCTTCAGCTGAGCCGGTCTGATAACTGTAAAACCCTTCATTCTTGAAGACTCTGACTTGCTCTGATTGGACTGGCTCGCCATCAATATCATAACCAATCATATCAAATTCAGGAACAGAGTAAGGTACTGAGAACGTACCAGATAGCCCACCGGTGCCGTCGTAAAATTCAAACGTATAAACAAGACCCGCAGGCCCTGCTGAGTTAGTTTGATATAGAAAACCGATATCGCCTTCGGGTTGGCTAACCCCATTTTTATAATTTGGAGTGTGGTATAAGAAAGTCGCATCTCCGAATATTTCACTGCTTACTTTAGCGTCAATGGTTTTTCCATTGTGAATACCGACATTAAGAAAATGCATTACAGGCCCATCATAAGAAGGACCAAAGCTATTATTTAAATTAGTAGCCTCTACATGATTTGAAAAATCCAAATCTACAGAAGTTGCACAAACAGGGATAGTCGCAGCAGTGAGTGCAATAAAGGAAAAAAGTTGTTTATATTTCATAATAAGCCTCTACTTCTATTTAATAGGGATGTCCTAGCACAATGAATAGATACATGAACTTGAAATTACGTAGTAAATAAAGACAACTCGGTTTTTTTAAATGCGAATTGGGATACAGTATGGAAATTACCAATATACAAGCAAGGTCAGTTAGTGCATTTAAATACCTTTTTATTCACGTATTTATAACAAGCAATGGCTGTACCAGATTTAGTTATGTTGTTGGTTTTTTTATTTGTAAGGTTCTTAGTTATTGTTATATAAATGTTTTTTTTATTCTGTTGTTCGTCTATTTCTGTTTTTTTTTATAGGTTTTAAATAAATAATCTCCATTTTTTCAAAATAAGAATCAATTTGATAATCGATAAGTCCATTTAGGAAGCATCAGTTATGGTAAGTAATGAATAATTTTGGTGATTTGATATGACATTTGTAGATTGTTGAATATATTCGATGAATATTTAGAATCTTCTGGTAAAATTTGCGTCTATTTACCTTACTATTTTAAAAAGTGAAAAATGGATATTCAACGTATTAATCCAAGCGAAAAATGGTCTGATGTTACTGTCTTTAACAAGATGGCGCATTTTGTTGAAGTTGCTTGTGACGAAAGTGCAGATATGCGAGGTCAAACTGAGCAAGTTTTTGCACAAGCTGAAGAGATGTTAGCAAGCGTAAACAGTGATAAATCACGATTGGTATCAGTGACTATTTATGTGACTGATTTTTCTAATTTAGCCATATTTAATGACGCGTGGATAAAATGGTTGCCTGAAGGTTGTGCGCCAAGCCGTGCATGTTTAAAGGTTGAGTTAGCTGATCCTGATTATTTAGTTGAAATTGCGTTTGTGGCAGCAGTTAAATAAGTTTATTTAGTATTATTCAAACACCCGTGTATTTTTTCGGGTGTTTGAATATCTTTATTAATCAATTATATATGACATGTTTATCAATAATACATTATCTGTTATTTTGTACATAAATAGAATAATAGATATTCATTAGATAATTAGTCTTTACAATCTGTTGGCTTTCCTTTAGTTTAAGGACAATTATTTTTTATAGAGTGTGTAAGTTATGTCTACAGACATCAAGCAACATCAAGCAGGTTTACTCACTGCTGCTAAGCATAATGCTTATGCACTCGTCTCTGTCGTCGTTGTCATTTACTGATACTGACGATTTTTTATTCGTCAGTTAGGCTGGCGGATAAGAACCTTTCTTTATAATCTTCTAGCCAAATTGACACCACGTTTCATTTTATAAAGGTATGTCGTTTGAACAGAAGAGATCTCGCCGCTATCGGCTTTATGACATTTGCACTCTTTCTCGGTGCAGGTAACTTAATCTATCCTCCATTAATGGCACAACAAGCTGGCGACAATTGGCTTATTGCTATTGGCGGTTTCTTACTGACTGCTGTCGGACTTCCTGCTATCACTTTGGTCGTATTAGGCCGTTTATCTTCTGCGGATAAGCTGACATCATTATTACCTAAGTGGATGGATCGCTCATTTTGGTTCTTGGTTCTTACCACGTTAGGCCCTGCATTTGTATTACCGCGAGCAGTAACTGTTGCTTATGAAATGGGTATTAAGCCATTTTATTCGGGTAATGGATTAATGGTGTTTTCTGCTTTGTTTTGTGCATTAACCTTATGGTTAGCATTAAAACCAGGTAAATTAGTCGATTACATCGGTAAAGTAATGACACCTGCACTTATTGCGATGCTTACGATATTAGTTGTTGCTGCGTTGCTAAATCCATTGGGTTCTCCAAGCCTGGCCATTGAGATTTATGAACAAGCCCCAGCGGTTAATGGTTTAATCCAAGGTTATATGACACTGGATGCGATTGCCGCAGTAGCATTTGGGTGGGTAATTATCCAAACCATTCGCAGTAAAGGTGTTGAGAGTAAAAAAGCCATTTCTTACTACACATTACGCATCGCGGTTATTTATTCGGTATTAATGTCATTATGTTATTTAGCGATGGGCTATTTAGGGTCGACATCATCTGGCATTGCACCGAGTGCAACTAACGGTGGTGAGATACTAACCAGTTATGCGGCAGGAGAGTTTGGTGTATTAGGTCAATTACTATTAGCTGCCATTACGTTAATGGCGTGTTTAACGACAACAATTGGCTTAACTAATGCAAACTCTGAGTATTATAAAAATACTTACGGTGTCACATTTAAAGTAAGTGCAACGGTAATTATGGTGCTTACGGCTATCATTTCAAACGTAGGGTTAGAAACGATTATCGAAGTGAGTTTACCCGCAATTCTTATTTTATGTCCAATAGCTATTGCGTTGATCATTGCGATGATTTTACTGCCAGAAAAAACAGAGTCAGAGAAATCGATGATTTCGATGAGCCATACAACTATTGTATGTATTGCAGCATTGTTCGGAACTATTGATGCATTGCATATTTTAGGTACCTTACCGGAAGGTATGACTGCCTTTTGTGAGCAATGGTTACCGTTATTCTCTTCTCATACTTCTTGGTTTCTGCCTGTACTTATTACTATTTTAACGAATAAAGTGTTCAGTAAAGTTCAAGCAACGAATGCTGCCGTAAGTAATTAAGTTAGACGTATAAGGCGACTCCCCCCTTGTTCATTGGAAAAGAGCAGCCATAATAGCTGCTCTTTTTTTGTTTCTGAATGGGGCTATTTGATCATGTTGCCGTTAATTTATCATCCAATTTACTCGCAATTAGATCTTCCTAAAGATCATCGATATCCTATTCAAAAATACCAACGTTTATATCAAGCGATTCAATCCCATTATTCAAATGCTCCTCTCTGTTATTTTGAGCCAATTGCGCTTGCGGTCGATGTCATTAAACAAGTACATGATGAAAACTATGTTGATGCTTTAGTTTCTGGAACGCTCCCGGCAGCTAAAATGCGACGTATTGGATTTCCGTGGAGCGAGTCGTTAATTCAAAGAACCTTAACCTCTACTTCTGGAACTTGTTTAACTGTAGATAAAGCATTAGAGCATGGTGCAGCCATTCATCTAAGTGGTGGATATCATCATGCGCATTACGATTTTGGTAGCGGATTTTGCTTGGTGAATGATTTAGTGATAGCGGCGAATCATGCATTACAGCAAGACAACATTGATAAAGTATTAATTATTGATAGTGATGTGCATCACGGTGATGGAACTGCAACGCTGTGTGCGGATCGCGACGACATTATTACACTCTCTTTTCATTGCGATAAAAACTTTCCTGCTCGTAAACCCATCTCTGATTACGATGTGCCGTTATCAATAGGGACACAAGACAGTGAGTTCTTAGAGGCGTTTAAGCAAGTGGTTGAATTAGCGGTGAATCATCATCAACCTGATCTGATTATTTATGATGCAGGGGTAGATATTCACATTGATGATGAGCTAGGTTATTTGGATGTATCAACTGAAGGCTTATATCAACGAGATCTTTGGATGAGATCGTTTACCAAACAAAAAGGCATTCCTATTGCCAGCGTGATTGGTGGAGGATATCGAAGTAACCATCAAGATTTGGTTGAGCCTCATTTGCAGCTAATTCGAGCTTTTTTGAGCGGCGTGTAGCGTTAACAATTACGGTGAGTTTTTATCAAATTTATGTTTGATTAATAAATAAGAGCACCACCAGGAAAATTAATTATTAGTTACCTGATTTTCATTATTGTTTTGAGGAAAGGGATGTTAGGGCAATGCCAGACAGTTTCTCGGTAATGACTTTTTTTACAACCTCACAAATATGGTGATATAACGGAAGTTGATGATTTCGTTCTAAATAATAGATGGCATGTTGAATTCGGGTTGGCATTAAATCTTCAAGCCAGTCTGCGCGTATTGTCGTTATTTTATCGTTACACATTGATGCAGATAAAGCCTCTGTTATTGCTATCATATCTGAGCTTTCAGCAAGGCAAGTTAAGACCGACATACTTGCTGAGCGATATTTAAAATCAAAAGAATCTGTGTTGTGTTTTTCTAAAATCGCAAGATGTTCATTCAGTCCCGGGAGTAACATTCCTCCAATGGTATAATCACGGATCTTATCTTTAGCCATCCCGTTTTTCAGCCACGGATGTTCATTACGAGCGATAAGTACTGGGTAAGTGGTGGTTAATGGGATTGCACGAATAGATTTAGGTACATCAATAGGGTCAAAATTTAAGCCAACGTGCACAGTGCCATTCTGTAGCTCTTCAATGGTTTTATCTGTCCATGTTGTAATGTTAAGTTTGGCGTTAGGAAATGAATCAAAAATTACGCTGCTGGCTAATTCGGTCGCTAATGCTTCTAAAAACAGACTTGAGACCGCGACAGTAAGTTCACCATCAAAAGCTTCTGGTTCAAAAAAAGAATGATCGACAAGGCTTCTGTCCAGTAGCGAAATGTGATCATTCAGTCCATGTCCAATTTTATCAGCACGAGCGGTGGCTTGTAGTTCTGAGCCGACGGAATAAAATAATCTATCCCCTGTAAAATCTCTCATTTTAGTTAACGTTTGGCTTACTGCTGATTGTGATATTTCGAGGGTTTTAGCCGCTTTTTTGGTGCTTTTTGTCATATAAATAGCATTGAATATACGCAGATAATTCAGGTTTAATTGTTGATTGTATTTTTTATACATGAGATCTCCTCGTTAAATGTCATTGTGTCTAAGGTGTATTAGTAATGCTTATTATTGCTATAAGTGGCTTGAAATCTTATCTGTGATTAAAGTGATACCACAATAACTATTCGGCGACTAGCCATAATAATAAGAGTGATGAAATTATGAATAAAACAATAATCGGCGCAGTGATTACCAGTTTATTAATGTCAGCCACAGTAAGTGCTAACGAGGGTAAAACAGAGGGATATCATGATGCGGATCCTCGTAATAGTAGTGCTCGTGCTGCTGTATTTGCTGATGAAGATGGTGAATTAAAATTACTGGCGGGTGGGGGTGCAAGTGGGTTAACCAGTGATATTTCACAAACGGTAGGGTTTGCTGAATATTACACTCAGTCCCATAATGCTCGTTTACGTGCCGCGCATTTTGACAGTTTTGGTGGTGTATATGTTGATGTTTACCATTTAGATGAAGCGGCTGGTATGTATACTGCGGGTTACATGTTGCCACTATCGAGCGACGAAGGTACTCTGTTTTTTCCATCATTAAATTACACCTATGTTGATTTTAAAACAAACGACATTGCAGAATTAGCAACAGGAATGGCCGGCTCTCCGATCCCTAAAATCACCTCAAGCCAAGTGTCAGCAGCATTAGGTGGTGAAGAAGCACATTTGGGCTCAGTGAACTTATATGCCTTACATCCTTGGAACGATACGCACTTCTCGGTATTTAATGTGAATCTTGGTTCATCTTATGGCGGTGTTGATATGCAAGTGGCGAATATTATGTGGGTACAAGGGATAAAAGCCAAAGTTGCAGACAAAAATATCAACATTATGTTTGAGCTTAAATACGATATGATTCAGTTGAATGATACCTCTAGAGGTGAAATATCATCAAATGAAACAACAGCCTCTCTTGGTGTTGATTATCGCTTTTAATTACTCTTGTTTACGCCTGATTTATGCTAGAAATGAAGCACTTACAACAGTGCTTCACTTTTAACTCACTAGAATGTTACGTTCATACCGACAAAGTGGATATGTCCTTCGAATGTACCGTCAAGATCAGGAAGAGGAGCGTTAGGGCCACGAACTGGACCAATTTCACGATCCATTGCCATTGTGCCGAAATCAGCGTATTCATAAAAGAAATCGATTCGGTTAGTGTTCCAGTAGGTACTTGCTCCCATTGAGTAACGGTATTGTTCTCCGACAGGAAGGTCTACCCACTGCATTGATGGGTCATCTTGTGGAGAGGTCTCATAAGAGAAGCCCGCTTTTAATGCCCATTTTTCATTGAGTTGGTAGTCAGCACCAATGGCGAATTTCCAAACATCTTCCCAATTACGGTCGATTGATTTTGGAGAAAGCGAATCAGTATAAATTGGTGTGTTAGCGAAATCACTCCAACCGTGGTATTGAACTGAAGCCAATAATACCAATTGAGGAGTTAAGTTATAGTTACCGCTTAGATCTATGATGGTTGGGATAAGCAATTCAGTGCCAAGTGGAATAGTTCTATTTATGGTATTAGCTTCAACATCAAACTCATGTGTAACTTTTGAGCGATAACTTAAACCTATAGCCCATTTGTCTGCTTGGTACATGGTTCCGGCATTAAATCCATAAGCCCAATCGGTATCTAAATTGGTTTGAAGAGAAGAGGTAGATACTTCTAATAGACCGTAGCTAAATTGAGCGCCAACAGCAACAGAGAGGTTGTCATTAATTTTATAACTTAGGCTTGGGTTGATCTGCATTCCTGACATGAATGCTTTATCTAAATATGCGGCACCAGCCCAATCATCCCCATACTCAATGGATGATCCGCCAACGATACCAAAGTTTATGCCAAGATGAACGGTCTCGCTTAATTGGCGAACATGAAAAATGCCGGCAGAGGGCATAACAGTATGAGCCTCACCGTTGTTGTTCTGTAGATTGTCGTCATAGTCCATGCTGAGATCCAATACCATCAAATTAACGGTGGTTTTGCTTTCTCCCATGTAAGACATGGTTGCAGGGTTAGTCCAGTTTGCGGTGGCTGTTTCTGTATAAACGCCATCACCCGCGCCAGCAGTACCGGCATTGGCGGTGACAGCCTCTTGCAAGAGTAAGCCGCTTGCCTGTGAGTAAGAAGAGCAAAGAAGTAATGCAAGTAGTGTCTTTTTCATAATGATCCCAAAAAAGAATAAGCTGAGTATGAACCAAAAAATAAATAAGGAACATAACTCAGCTAAATAGTGGTTTTATCGGTAGTTAATTAGTACACAAAATAGATAAACAATATTCATTGGCTTCTCTTTCTGTGAATTTTATTAATATAATCATGAGATTGATGGAACTATTTCAAGGTTTATCTACATACTGTATATGTAATAAATCTGTGCTTTCATACGGATGATGATGCCGCGTATAACATTTAAGAAATTTAAAAACGGAACGGGTTTTTCTGCGTTCACCCAAGCTAAACCAACAGCGCCTACAGGTATATCGTAGCCTTCAGGTTCGTTTATTTTTAAGCGGACAAAGTGATGTTTGTTTTTTACATTTTTGCCTGTTGTTGCACGAACGTTTGTTTCGCGGGCTATTAGAGAACCTTGAGATTCGCCTGTTGCTTCAACAATGCCTTCTACTTGGGCAGAAAAGACTTTTCCAGGGTAGATAGCGGTTGAAAATTCAGCGTCTTGCCCAACATGGATATTACGGAATGCTTGATGATTAATACGCATAAGAACGAATTTTTCATTGCTGTACATTTTAAGACGAGGAGCGGCCCCAATAAATTGCCCCTCACGAGCCATAAAGTTAGTTACGTAACCATCAGCAGGTGCATAAATTTTGGTTTGAGATAAATCCCATTCCGCTTGTTTTAACGATGCCTGTTTATTTGAGTAATCCGCTTTTTTACTCATTACGGTGATGTGTGATTTCTGAAGTAGATTTTGGTTCTTTTTCGATGTAATTAGAGATTTGTCGTATTGTGAGTTAAGAATGGCTAACTGGCTTTTTGCTATTTCAACGATTGTTTTTTGTTGGTCAATCACGCTTTCAGTAATGGTGTTTTTTACTTTACTGTTTTGATCCATATAACGTTTTAAGGTACGCTTTTTAAGTTTTAAATCGTGTTGCGATGCCATTATTTGGTTTTTGATTATTTCGATGTCTTCCAGTGCGGCTTGGTAATTTGTTTCTGAAATTTCAATGTCTTGTTCAGACGACTTATACGCCATATCCGCAATGGACAATTGTGCTTTAGCTTTATCAAGCGCAGTAATAAATGAGTCGTCATCGATCTCATAGATTAATTGACCTTTAGTGAGTTCTTGGTTTGGGGAAATATAAAGGCTTTCAATGTTGCCAGTGATGCGAGTTGAACCCGGACGAAGTTGAATGTGTGGAGATTGCACAACAGAGCCACCAGAAAGATCCATTGGTGCCCAAGTAATTAATCCTACCCATACGAATAATAGCCAAGCGGAGCCACCACCATAAGCAAATATTTTAAAGGGTTTTCCCCACGGAATACCAACCAGACGGAGTATATAAATAAAGAGCGCCCAAACAGCTAAGCCTTCTAACATAACTATTCTCCTCGGTTTGGTTGGTGTTGTGGTGTACTGTCGTTCCAGATAGTTCTGATACGTCGAATGGTTTCTTCTGAATCAATAAATGCAATTATGACTGCTAGTACCCATACCCAATGCCAGATAAATCCTATCCAGGTAAGAGTGGTGACAAGGGCCATTTGACCATGCTTCTTTTTATCTGCATGATGAATTGGCAGTTCGTGAAATTTCCAAAAGCCATACAGTGCACCAAAAACAGTACCAATAAGTACAATGGTAGCAACAACATGGAGACCAGTATCAAAGCCAGTATCAACGAATGGCATGGAGATCAAACTCATATCGTTTCCCAAAAGGTGTAATACCCATTTAAATCAGCATTTGATTAATCAACTATTTAAATAGGTATAAATTAAAAGAGAGCTTTATCTTTGGAGATAAAGAAATTAGGAGGGATGTTACGTATTAAATTGATGGGATTAATCAGTAAATTTACTGTTTTTTGCTAAAAAAGATAAAAAAGGAGAGGGTTGTATCGCTTTATTAAAAATAGAACCAAAACTAAAAATAAAGCGATAAGCGTAGCTAGTCTTTAATTCCGAATCCATTTCGCAGGGCAAATTGGATAAGTTCGTTGTGATTATCTAAGTTGAGAATATCGAGCATGCGATATTTATGAGACTCAATAGTTCGAGAACTTAAAAATAATTTATCTGCGCATTGTTTTGCGGTTAGCCCCTGAGCTAATAACGTTAAAACGGAACATTGCTTTTTACTTAAAAGCAGTAATTTCTCACCTTCATTGTCTGTTTGCTGAGAATCAGTTTGAAGACTACGAGAAATTGTTGTGTGCTGCCAATAGCATAACCATGTGTCAGATAACAATTTAAGCCGAGTCATATCTTGGTGAGAAAGTTGAACATGTTTGTCATCAAAACGAGAAAAAGTTAAAGCCCCCCAAGTTTGACCAAACAGCTGTAAACTAACAACACCATGCCACCTAACGCCTTCCACATAAAGTTCTTTTATGACATCAAGTTTATGCGTTTTTAATGTTTCGCCATCAAATGTTTGCCAAGGTTGTTTGGATTTTAATAGATTGAGGTAATCTTTATAGTTTCCTTTTAAAAAACGGTTTTTGACTAAATCTGGGATCTCATTACGAGCAACTGAAATGGTTTTTCCATCGTTGAGTAAGATCATCGAATTTGGGAATAAGCTCAATCTATCAAGGTTAAACCATTCAAGAGCTTGAGTTGCGACAATCTTAAATGTCTTATTAAACTCATGGGGTTTGCTGGCAGTTAAAATGTTTGACTGTTCAATAAGTAATGATTCAAAGCTTTTAAAATTATCAGACACTTGAATATAAACCCTTTGTTTTTATAATAATTTCATTATTTAGTTTTGTTGGTCTGTTGTCAATTTTTCTCAATGAAAGTGTTGCATTTGTTGGGGTTGGTTGTGGATGTCTAATTGATCTTCAAAATAAAAATAAAAAATGGTAAGCAGTAAATATACTGATTACCTAAAACCACAAAGATCGAATAATAAAAAGGTATCCACATTTTATTTTTAATTATTATAGGTCTGAACTTATGTTTAATAAAAAAACCTTTTTACAAGTAGCAATCGGTGCGGTATTAGCGTCTACAGCTATGTCTAGTTACGCAACAACTGATAAGAGTCGTCCAAATATTCTTGCAATATGGGGTGATGATATCGGTATGGATAATTTAAGTGCCTACACCAAGGGCCAAGCGGGTCATTGGACGCCAAATATCGATCGTATCGCTAATGAAGGTGTGTTATTTACTGATTTTTATGGTGAAAACTCGTGTACCGCTGGCCGCTCTGCATTCATTACGGGTCAACACCCAATGCGAACTGGTCTAACCAAAGTAGGTATGCCGGGGGCAACTCAAGGCATGAGAAAAGAAGATCCAACCATTGCTACCATGTTAAAACATAAGGGGTATATGACAGGACAATTTGGTAAAAACCATTTAGGTGACTTAGATTCACATTTACCAACAAAGCACGGTTTTGATGAGTTCTTCGGTAATTTATACCACTTAAATGCAGAAGAAGAGCCTGAACATCCTGATTACCCAAAAAGCCCTGAGTTTAAAAAGCAATTTGGACCGCGCGGTGTCATTCACTCATACGCCGATGGAAAAATTGAAGATACAGGTCCATTAACGCGCAAACGTATGGAAACAGTGGATGAAGAGTTCTTATCAGCAGCCCTGGGTTTTATTGATAAAGCTCATAAAGAGAAAAAACCTTTCTTTGTATGGTTTAACTCAACACGTATGCATGTGTGGACGCACTTAAAAGAAGAATCTAAAGGGATATCTCAACGTGGTGGTATTTACGGCGATGGGTTAGTGGAACACGACAATATGGTGGGTGAGCTGCTAGATAAACTGGATGAGTTAAAAATCGCAGACAATACCATTGTTTCATACACCACAGATAATGGTGCAGAGAAATTATCTTGGCCTGATGGTGGTACAGTACGTTTCCGTGGTGAGAAAAACTCATCGTGGGAAGGTGGACACCGTGTTCCTGCAATGATGCGTTGGCCTGGTAAGATCCCTGCTGGATCATTTGCAAATGAGATGGCAGCACATAACGATTGGGCTCCAATGTTCTTAGCAGCAGCAGGCGAGAAAAATATTGTTGCGGAATTAAAAGAAGGTAAAACACTAAATGGCACTAAATACAAAGTGCATTTAGATGGCTATAACTTGCTGCCTGCGTTAGAAACGGGTAAAGCAAACACTCAGCATAACTTAGCATCATGGCCTCGTAAAACTTACATCTATGCAACGGATGTTGGTGATATTTCTGCGGTTCGTGTTGGTGATTACAAAATAATGTTCAGCGTAAATAATTGCCATGGTTTAGAAACATGGAACTGTTCATTTAATGAGCTTCGCGCTCCGAAAATGTACAACTTACGCCAAGACCCTTATGAGAATGCAGACCGTGAAGGTCAATACACTAAGTGGTATGTTGAACATCTACCATACATGTACTTAGGTGCAGCTTCGACTGCTCAGTTCTTACAAACATTCCAAGAGTTCCCACCACGTCAAGTTCCTGGTTCATTCTCTATCGATCAGATGGTTGAGAAAATGAATATTTGGCAGCGTGCGCAATATCAATAAATAAACATATATTTTTGGTGAAAAATCTAAGCCCAGCACTTGTGTTGGGTTTAGTTCGTTAGGAAAGAACAGAAATCACACTTCATGGTATTAAATGGCGGCTATTGAAGCGATTCGGATGTCCTGTCCCTACCTAAAATCAGTATATTTACTGGTTATCTTTATGAATAAATTCTCGATAATAGCACTTCAAACATCATCATCTATTTTGATTTGGACGTTATTAGCACAAGGCGTGTGCATTTATATCGAGGTTTACTATGTTCACAACAGCTCAATCTACACAAGCCCAAGATTTAAATTGCCTATCTACTAGTAGCAAACCAATCCAAAGAATGAACATCATGACAAAGCCGATTGGCTCTGCGTGTAATATTGACTGCACTTATTGTTATTACTTAAGCAAAGAAGAGTTGTTGGGGCATGAAAAAGGCTGTGGTACTCAAATGTCTGAAGAGATGCTAGAGACCTATATCAAAACCTATATTGAGCAACAAAACTTCCCTGACATAGTCTTTCACTGGCAAGGTGGAGAACCCACATTATTAGGTGTTAATTTTTTCAGAGATGTCGTGAAACTGCAAAAAAAATATTGTCCAAAAGGTGTCACCATTGAGAATAACTTACAAACAAATGGTACTTTATTAACGGATGAGTGGGGCAAATTTTTAAGCAAAAATAATTTTCTAGTTGGTTTAAGTATTGATGGCCCTGAGATGATCCACAATGCGTATCGTACCAATCGCTCAGGTCGTGGTACGTTTAAGCAAACCATGAAAGGCGTAGATATTCTTCATAAATATAAGGTTAGATTTGCAACATTAACCTGTGTTAATAATCTTACTGGCTCAAATCCATTAGAAGTTTATCGTTTTTTAAGAGACGAAATTCGCTCACCTCAACTGCAATTTATTCCCATTGTTGAGCTAACATCATTCCGTGATACGGCACCTCAAAAATGGACAGATGATGAAATTCTATTTCAAGGCATGCCAGAATTAGAACCAAGCCATCCTAACTCCGTGGTGGAGTCTTGGTGCGTCTCTCCATCACAATGGGGTTCTTTTTTGTGTACGATTTTTGATGAATGGTTAGCAAACGATATTGGGCAAGTGAATGTTCCTTATTTTGAGGCCTGTATCGAAACATGGATGGGGCGTGTGAACCCATTATGTACACTTGCGCCTATGTGCGGAAAAGGCTTAGCTATTGAGCATAACGGAGATGTTTTTGCTTGCGACCATTATGTTTATCCAGATTACAAACTAGGAAATATTAATGATGAAAACCTAGAGGATATGCAGTTTTCATCAGGACAAGAAGCCTTTGGTAAAGCCAAAGAAGGTGATTTACCAAATCAATGTCGACAATGCACCTATCAATTTGCTTGTTATGGCGAGTGTCCTAAGAATCGTTTTACTAAAACGCTTGAGGGGGATACGGGGCTAAATTACTTATGTGCAGGTTGGAAGCAATTCTTTAGTCATATTGACCCTTATATTTCAATGATTGTTGCAACCATGGGGTATCCCGTACATAAGAAAATTAACGCTGACGCAATGAAAATTAAGTTCATTAAATAAGGAAAGTGATTATGAGATTACCGAAAAAAACCGTATTACTCGCCGTGTGTTTATTTGGTTTATCAAGCTATGCACAGTCATCAGAAAAAAAGGAATACGAGTTTGATAGTGTGCAAGTAGACAAAATAATGTCAGTGGCTTATGAAAATAAAAAAGCGCGATATACCGAGTTTGCACAGTTATTTAATTTCTGTCAGCAAAAGCCAAACCATCAAGATTGTCAGCAAAAATATGAGAAAGCAACATCAAATTATGAGTCAGTGAAAGCAAATTACAGTGTAATTAACATGGTGAACACGCCAGAATTACAAACACTTTTAATGCCAGAAATTACCTACCCAGAGTTAGTTGATAGTTTAAAAGGTTTGGGTTATTTAAAAAACGGTATGACTAGCGATATAAATTATGAAGATACGCTTTCAGCGTTGAATGAATGGTTAGAAATACATGAGATGGAAAAGACGTCAACAATATACTTATTGCACGCTTTAATGGTACAAACTGAAGAGCTGTCTCAAATTATTTTGGATGAAAAACTCAGCTAATGAAAATACTCTCAATGTTGAAAATATTTATCCCTATATTATATTTGATATTTTATGCTGAATTTTCTCGTGCAGATGACGCAGCACTGACTCATGGTAGTTGGCGAGATATTTCTATTGAGGAGCAAGAACAATATTTATCTGAATCCTCTCAAAATACAAGTTTACCAATATCACAGCGTGTTTCTGCAACCATTGAGCTTGGTCGCTTTTCAGGGGCTAATGCGATTATAGCGGTTGGTAGAGCCTCTCGTTCGGCGGATCCTGAGCTTCGTATTGCGTCAGTTCAAGCGGCAGAGCAATGGCAAGGAAGAGCAAAATGGGATGTGGTGTCACCTTTACTTGACGACGACTCAGAGTTAGTAAGATCAGCAGCGGTAAGGGCGTTAATTCCTATTTGGCCAATATTACCTGAATCTTATCAAAACTATCTGGGGCAAAATATAGATATTTATTTACGAGGCTTACCTGAAACACTAGAAGCGGATCTCGAGCGTGCGTGGTTTTACTCGATTCAGAATGACTTATTAAAATCAAAAGACAACTATCAGCGACTTAATCGAAAATATTCTGATGCTCGCATCAGTGTAGCCTATGTTCAAGTCTTGAATAATAATCAGGAGCATGATGAAGCAAAACGCATTTTATTAGAGCAGCTTACCGTATACCCAAAAGATGCAAACTTACATTACCGTCTAGGATTAACAAACCATCAATTAGGGTTGGTGGAACAGTTCAAATCTCACCTCTCGATTGCTTATGAGTATGGGAAAGATAATGCAAAGATTGGTTACACTTATGCACTTTCAATTAGAAGTACACAGCCTAATAAAGCGATTGATACGTTAACCCAAGCGTATGCAATTGATCCCAATCCAAGTTACTTATATGCAAAATGCGACACGCTTCTTATGGTAAATAAAGAGGCGAATCGTTGTCTTTCCCAATTAGAAACGGTAGCGCCGGAACACATAGTGACAGAGCTAAAGTCACATTACTGATTACTTCGTAGGGGGGGAGTTTAGATTTTAACGTTACCTCTATTTAACTTTGAAGTAAAAAGTGTGCCTTCCTTAAACGTTGACTTGATATTTAAGCAGATAACTTGAGTGTTTATAACGAGGTGATATTAATGCGTCATTCTTAGTCGTAATATTGCAAATCGTTGTCGTTTTCAGGACGTGAATTACTTTTATCAATGATTTAAAAATAAACCACTTATACACCATTAGATTATCGAATCATGGTGAAATAATTCTTCATTAATACTAATTGAACAATGTAAAATATAAGTGGAATTTATTTTCATATCACTTTTCTAGTGACTCTTTATGTTCTTTCTCTCTGTATTAGTTATTCATTAATACTGGAAGGGAAATAGAAAGTAAATTCATCTAGTTTTCGCATTTAATACCAGTCTAAATCACTACTCCTCTATTAATTGTTACAATGTTGTCTAGTTCAAAATTCTGTATTCTCTGTTGAACTGTCTGTTATTTTATCCGTTTTTGTATATTTAATATCTCATTTTTTAATTTATCATACTGATTGTTATGTGTTTTAAATGGCTATTTTAGTGCGTCAATGGTTTTTGCTTGGTCATCATCGTAGATTTGTTACTGCCATCACACTTTGATTTCTCGGGTACAAAAGTCCAGTAAATGCTTTAAATGTCAACTTACCAAGAAGCCGTTTAATTCATATTATTCCCTTATCAACTTAATGCAGTTTGAATTAAGTAAAAACATTATTTAAGGGCAATACCATGATCACGACACTAGTAAATACTAATCTAATTAAATTGAATCTAGAGGCTACAACGAAAGAGGGCGTATTTTCTGAACTTGCTGAAATGTTATTAAAAAATAACAGAATTGATAATAAAGAAAACTTTTTAGCGGGTATTCTAGCTCGTGAAGCTCAATGTGTAACTTCTGATATGGGAATTGCTTACCCTCATACTAAAAACGCCGCTGTTATTGAACCAGCCATTGCTATCGGCGTATCAAAAACAGCAATTGAATACGATGCAGAAGACGACCAACCTACGGTATTTTTCATGATTGCGTCACCTGAAAGTGGTGATCATCATATTTACGCTCTACAAGCTTTATTTGAAAAATTTGGCGATGACCTAATTGCCGACATGCACAAGGCGACAACAGAACAAGAAATTTTAGACCTACTGACTAATTAATCACACTTTTAGGAATACTTTTTATGTCAACGATGACTGCAACGCAAAGTCCAAGTGATTGGAAAAAAACATTGTCCACCCTTAAAGGACACTTACTTTTTGGTACGTCTCACATGCTTCCATTCGTGGTTGCTGGTGGGGTTTTATTAGCACTGGCTGTAATGGCTACAGGTAAAGGCGCGGTTCCTGATACAGGCATTCTGGCTGACATTTCTACTATCGCTATTAAAGGTTTAGTTCTTTTTCCAATTATCCTTGGTGGTTTTATTGGTTACTCAATTGCTGATAAACCTGCATTAGCTCCTGCTTTTATTGCATCAGGCATCATGGCTGATTTGGGTGGTGGTTTCCTTGGTTGTATCGTTGCTGGTTTCATCGCTGGTGGTGTAGTTCTTCAACTTAAGAAGCTTCCTATTCCTGCACATCTAAGTGCATTAGGGGTTTACTTTATCTACCCTCTAGTTGGTACATTAGTATCTGCGGGTATCGTAATGTGGGGCCTAGGCGCAGCTATCTCTTCATTCATGATCGCAATGAACGAATTCTTAGCATCAATGGCGGGTTCTTCTAAAGCGGTTCTAGGTGCAATTCTTGGTGGTATGACTGCATTTGATATGGGTGGCCCAATCAATAAAGTGGCAACTTTGTTTGCTCAAACGCAAGTAAACACACAACCATGGTTGATGGGTGGCGTTGGTATCGCGATTTGTACTCCGCCGCTAGGTATGGCTCTTGCTACTTTCATGTTTAAGAAAAAATTCTCTAAAGAAGAGCAAGAAGCAGGTAAAGCAGCAGCAATCATGGGTTCAATTGGTATCTCTGAAGGTGCTATCCCATTCGCAGCAAATGACCCAATGCGTGTTCTTCCGTCTATCGTTGCTGGTGGTATGGTTGGTTGTGTGTTCGGCTTCATGACTGATGTTTTACTTCACGCACCTTGGGGTGGATTAATTACTGCTCCTGTCTCTAGCAACATCCCAATGTACGTGGTTGGTATTGCTTTAGGTTCATTAACAACAGCGATGATTGTTGGCTTCTGGAAGCCGGTTTATGTAGAAGAAAATGAGGTCGTTGCAGCAGCGCCAGTACAAACACAAACAGCGGCACCAGTTGCTGGTGAAGGCGAGTACGATGTTCTTGCAGTTACTTGTTGTCCTTCAGGTGTGGCTCACACATTCATGGCAGCAAAAGCGCTAGAAAAAGCGGGTGCAGCAGCAGGTATCAAGATTAAAGTTGAGACTCAAGGTTCTAATGGTTTAATGAATAAACTGACGGAAAAAGATGTTGCGAACGCGAAGTTCATCATCCTTGCTCACGATATTCCAGTAAAAGAAGGCGAGCGTTTTACGAATATTCGCCAAGTTGAATGTTCAACTAAAGGTGCGATGAAAACAGCATTATCATTGATTCAAGATAATTTAAAATAAATAATTTACATTAATCAATAAAAAGCCTCTTAATTTCCTTAAGAGGCTTTTTATTTTTAGCATTATATTTTTTACAATTAGATAGCCTGATGAGAATGGCGATTTAAGTAAAAATCCCATAATACTCATTATAAGAAAGAAGCACCATGGGTTAAGAATGTGATTGAGCGAGTGTTTTTTAATCGTTAGTGTTAATTAGCTTTTTCATATTAAATCCAAGGAAGATAAAGCTGATCCCTTCGATTAATAATGAAACACCAACAAATGTGCCTAATAGTGATAATGAAAACTCAGGGTTATTTAACAGGGAGAAGAAATATCCACCAATAACAACAGAAAGCAAGCCGCTTAGAACCACCATATTACTGCCTGGGAGTTTTTTGTTTGTGAAGCCAAAAATCATACGAGTTAAACCATTAAAGATCATTACCACGACCATGATGGTTGTTATTGTCATCAAACCTTCTAGCGGTTTAAAAAGAATAGATAAGCCACCAATAATATAAAGCAGGGCACTAACAACGTACCATAGCTTTTCTTTCCACGAATGAATGCGGAACGTATGGTAAGCCTGAACCAAACCAGTAATGAGCAATACGACCCCAATAATCGTTGAAATCGTCACTCCAGCCATTACCGGTAGGCTTGTTGCGCCTAATCCTGCTACTGCTGCAATGACACCAACAGTAATAAAGTATTTCCAACTTTTTGAAATTAATGCCTGACTTGGCGTTTGAGTTTCCATTTTAACCTCTGAGTTAAATGTAAGGGACCTAGGTAGTGTAGTGTATAAAATGCTGATTAACTGATAAGCAAACTAAGTTTCCATATTTTGTGATTTCGCTCACATTTTATTCTTATCGTTCAAGAAAGGGGCTTGTTGGTAATAATTACGTCTATTTTAATGGCGCTCTTTTGGTTTGTGAGAGCTACACTTTAAATAGCGCTTGTAGCTAACAATTCAAGAGCTTATGATTATTATCATTTCAAAGCGGTATGCGCATACGGTATTCTTCATTATCTTTATGGTATAAGAGTAATAAAATAATAAGGACAGTAACTTGCTAGATCATCATGTTCGTAACTATATTTCAGGCAAATTAAGCACCCTTGGTATAAATAGTGACCCCTATGGTTTAGAGCTTACGGGCGTGTTTGTTCTTTCTGTCATTGGCGTTTCAATTATTGGCTACTTGATTACTCGTCATATCATTGTGAGAACAATTAAAAATATTCTGCACCGTGCTGATGAACCGCTAGCTGAGGGGTTTTCAAGTTACAAAGTGTTTGAAAAACTAACGCTTCTTGTACCTATTATTATTTTAGACGTATTGCTTCCTCTTGCTCTTGGTCATTACACATTACTTTCTACGATAGCAGACAAGCTTTTGAGTATTTCGATTCTTATTGTCTTTTTATCTATGTTGTTTGCTTTGCTTGATGCCCTTAATGATATGGCTATTGCCAAGGGCATTACGCGCCGTATGCCGATTAAAAGCTTTGTTCAACTTATTAAATTGTTTGCATTTTTTGTTGGCATCGTCGTATCAATGTCTGTTCTTGCTAACGAATCGGTGGTTATTTTCCTTAGTGGCTTAGGAGTTGCGACGGGTTTTGTTATGCTGGTATTTAAAGACACTATTTTAGGGTTTGTTGCGGGCATACAACTTTCAGCTAATCGGATGATTAGTCTAAATGATTGGATCGAAATGGACTCCTACAAGGCTAATGGCACGGTTGAAGAAATTTCATTAACTACGGTTAAGGTTAGAAATTTTGATAATACAATAAGCATGCTACCGGCTTACGCACTTGTTCAAAATGCGTTTGTGAACTGGCAAGGAATGTCAGATTCTGGTGGCCGACGTATTAAGCGCGCGGTTAATATTGATGTTAATTCGATCCGTTTTATGACAGATGAAGAGATTGAATCACTGAAAGACATTCGAATTCTTAGAGAGTATCTATTTGAAAAAACAAAAGAGATAAAAGCATTTAATGAAGAGTTAGAGGATATTCCTCATCTGGGTAATACCCGTCAAATGACTAACATGGGGATATTTCGCGCCTATTTAGCCGCTTATTTACGTACGCATAAAGACATTCACCCATACATGATGTTTATGGTTCGCCAACTGGAACCTACGGCTGAGGGTCTGCCATTACAAATCTATGCGTTTACGAATAATACTGACTGGGTCTTCTATGAAGGGGTACAGGCAGATATATTTGATCATATTTACTCGATCATGCCATTGTTTGATTTACGTCCTTATCAAGCATTAAGCGGGCATGATGTATTGAAATATAGCAAATAGAACGCTCGACACGGTAGGGATAACAATCTGACTTATAACGCATTTATATACTTTGATTCAGTCAATATTATGGTTTTGAAAATGAGATGCAGTTAATATATTTGTAATCGTTTTGATGATAGAGTTAATTTTAAATACAAATAAAGTGTTACTTCTTAATTTATAGTATATCATGCATTAAGTTTGATTGGTTAACTGCAGGGAGTCGCAGTGTTTACTTACTTAATGAAGAATTTGCCTGCGAATAAATATCTTGCGGGTATAAGTAACGTATTTATTATGTTGCTTCCCGTCTCTTTAATTTCATCGTTTTCTTTATTGGCCTCAAATGGAGCTACATTATTTGAATGGAATTACATTAGTGATGAATTGAAAACAATTAGTGTGCTTATCGCACAGTTATTCCCTGTTTTACTTGTTGTTTTTTTCGCTCAATACCTTGCTTCCCTTTATAAACAGCCAGTCATTGCTGTTATTACTTCCTCTGTTTTATTGTATTTTATTATTTGTTTACAATGGGAACTGCTGCATAAAGGCAGTATTATTCCTATTAACTTTCCATTTGCTATCATTATCCCTATTGTTGTTAGTTTTATTTATCAATACCTTAAGTTATGGTCAGTATTTAAAGATTCACATTTACCTAATGTAGTAGAACGCTCTATCAATCTGGTTTTTTCAGTTTCTATTGTTAGTTCCATTTGTCTTTTTATTAGTTATTGTTTGGAATATCTCATTTTAGAGGTATTACATTTACAGTTAACAATGCCTAAATTAAATCCAGAATCGTTGGTTGATGGTGTAATTTATGAATTCATAAGAGGAATACTGTGGTCTATCGGCATAAATGGACACATCATATTAGCGTCTTATAAAATAGAATTATTTAGAATAACATCAGAAAGTCTTGCTCTGATTGAATTAGGGATGGGAACCATGCCTATTTTAACCAGTAATTTCTATGATTTTTATACAGGCATGGGCGGTTCAGGTAATACGTTAAGTTTGGTGATTTGTGTTTTGCTGTTCGCTAAAAATAAGGGGTATAGAACCTTAGCAAAGGCCGCATTATTATTAAGTATTTTTAATATTAATGAACCTATCCTGTATGGATTGCCAATCATGTTTAACCCAATCATGATAATCCCATTTTTATTAGCCCCCATTGCAGGGCTAATTATTGCGTATTTTGCTACATTATGGGAAATTGTCCCCCCAATTATGGGAGTGATTAGCTGGATGACTCCTCCTATTATTGGGGGGTATTTAGGAACCAATGGCGCTATTTCAGGGTCTATTCTTCAAATTTTGATTTTATTGATAGGTATTGCTATTTATTACCCATTTTTCATGAGAATGGATAAATTAAGCATGGGAAGAACCGCTTTAGATTCATTAACCGAGCGATTTTTTTCATCAGAGAAAATAGATACAACAAAAGCGATTGGCAGTTACATTCCTCATCTTTCGATAAATATGGCGGCTCAGAAAACAATTGAGCACTTACATAAAACAGGTGATTTTATTCTTTATTATCAACCTCAATATGATATTGAAAAACAAAAGGTAATTTCTTTAGAGGTGCTAATTCGACATCGTTCTTACTCTGGTTTTATCTCGCCACCAAGCTTTATTGAATCGTTTTCAGAATTAGGTTTATTGCCGGAATTAGACTTTTGGGTACTTGAAAAAGCCATAGTTACTGCCAGTCTTTATGCTGATGATCCTGAGTTTAAAATATCCGTAAACATATCGCCAGAAACAGTATTGGTTCCCACTTTCTTATCAACATTAACTCAGTTAGTAAATTCAAATGCACTCAATTTTACGCAGCTCGAATTGGAAATCACAGAAGAACTCTTAATTAAAGATGAAAAAGAAACAAAGAAAACACTCAATAAATTAAGATCATTAGGAATAACCATAGCACTGGACGATTTTGGTTCTGGGTATTCTTCTATTGCGTATTTATCTCGTTTTGACTTTGATAAAGTAAAAATCGATCGTTCTTTATTACTTAACATAGAGACAGAGCGAGGGAAAAAATTATTTAGACTTGCCGTTGAACTTGGTCAAATTACGGGGGCTAATATTGTAGTTGAAGGGGCAGAAAGTAAAAGTGAGGTCGATTTTATACAATCTTTAGGTATTTCCTGTATTCAAGGTTTTTTCTTTTATAAACCAATGCCATTGGAAGAAATTATTAAGCTGGGTTTAGTAAAAAGTATTGACGATAGAGTGACGTAAATAGATTTCTATTCGTTGTCTCTTCTAGAATTACCTAAGTCAATTTTATTTCTAATAGTGTGATAAATATACTTAAGCTGATAATGTTAAAAATAAATGTAATGTTATAGTGCTAGTTGTGATCCAATTTTTTTGCATCGTCGTATAACAAGGTATCGAAACTTTGGAGATGATTATGCAAACTCACTATGTAGAGGTTAGCAATCAGGTGAACCCAATACAATCTCAATCAGAAAAAGATGACAAAGCACGTCTTGATTCTTTGTTACAAGACGTTGCTTTATCTCAGGATAAGCGGGCTTTCTCCGAGCTATTTTCTTGGTTTTCTCCCAAAATTCGAGCGTATGGACTAAAAAAATTTAATGATCCAACGTTAGCGATGGATCTCGTGCAAGAAACAATGACACTTGTATGGCGAAAAGCCGCATTATTTAATTCAGAGAAAGGCAACGCATCCGGTTGGATATTTACGGTAATGCGAAATCACAGCTTTGATATGTTGCGAAAAATGCAATCAAATAAAGAGGATACAGTCAGTGATGAATTGTGGCCATTATTTGATAAGCAAACAGAAACTGTTGAACTAGATTGGTTAGAAATTAAAAAACTGAAAAATGCGGTTAATGTGTTACCTCATAATCAACGAGTTGTAGTTGAAGGGATTTATGAACAAGGTCTTACACAACAAGAACTCTCACATCAATTGAGTGAACCCATAGGAACGATTAAGTCGCGATTACGTTTAGCATTAACTAAATTAAGACAGGAGTATGAGCATGAATAAAATTACCCACCATCCTAGTGATGCATTATTGTATTCTCATATTGACGGTGATTTACCTGAATCTCTGTCTGTTGCAATGACTTTGCATTGTGATATGTGTGAACATTGCAAACAGAAAGCACAACGGTTAACGAATCAATTTGCAGATAAAGCATGGGAAGATTCTAATGTTAATGAGGCAGAGGCGGTCGATTTCACTCAAATGCTAGATGATATTTTAAATAGTGACGTTGATGTTAGTTATTTAAAAACGCCTTCAGTTGAGCATATCTTTATCGATTCTTTTCATTATGAACTACCTCATGTACTAACCCGTTATGCAGATATGAAATGGAATCAATTAGGGGCAGTCAGTCGAGCTAGTTTAATCGAAGAAGGAGCAACTCGCTCTAATCTATTACGCATAAATGCTGGTGGCGTTATCCCTAGTCATACGCACAAAGGTTTCGAGTTAACTCTTTTATTAGATGGTAGTTTTGAAGATGAATCAGGGCATTATCATGCAGGTGACTTTATTTGGTTAGATGCCACGAATGCACATAGCCCAAAAACCGATGATGGTTGTTTGTGTTATACCGTTCAAAACGCACCATTACATTTTACTCAAGGATTAAGTAAATTATTTAACCCTATTGGTCGATTATTGTATTAGTGTTAATTGTACTCTGTCTAATTTCTGCCTATATTTAATATAGTTAAATAACTAGAGCATCCTATTAAAAGATCACAGGAAGTGATCTTTTTTGAATACTATCGCGTAGTAATTCATAACCTCAATAAGGATATATCATCATGAAGCATTCAACTTTCATTAGTACATTCATTTCTCTTTATGGTGATTTAAATCGCTCCAACCTTCATCGACTCCCTGAAATTTATTCAAATGACATACAGTTTGTAGATGCTATTCATCAGATTAATGGTTTACCTCAACTGACACGTTATTTTGAGCATCTTTACGAAAATATTCTAGATTGTAAATTTAATATCCATAATGTGATTGAATCTGATAATGAAGCTAGCCTTTTTTGGACGATGGAGTATAGCCATCCTAAAATAGGTAAAGGAAAAGTAATTTCGGTGGATGGAACTTCTCATATTAAGTTTAATGAAACGGTTTATTACCATCGAGATTATTTAGACATGGGGCAAATGTTGTATGAACATTTACCGGTTCTTGGTTCAGCAGTAAGGCTGATTAAAAAGAGAATGCAGTCATGAAAACAATATTAATTACAGGAGCAACATCTGGAATAGGCTTGTCGTTAACTCAAAAATATCTTAAGCAAGGATATCTAGTCTATGCCTGTGGGCGCAACTTTACGTCGTATTCGGATATTGAGATATTAAAATCGTCAAAGATATCAGGAAGCTTAATTGAAGTTGTTTTTGATCTTGATGATAGCGATGCCATCGTTGCTGCTCTTTCAAGCGTTGATATGTTAGACATTGTTATTCTAAATGCAGGGACGTGTGAATATATAGATGATGCCCTAAATTTCGATGCTGCATTATTTGAGCGAGTGATCACAACGAATGTAATTTCAATTGGTTATTGTTTACAAGTATTAATACCTAAAATGAAAAGAGGAGGGCATTTAGCATTAATGGGATCGAGTGCTTCCTATGTCCCTTTTCAACGAGCGGAGGCTTATGGCTCTAGTAAAGCCGCGATTCATTATTTAGCTAAATCGCTTCAGTTAGATATATCACCAGATAAGTTCACGATCAGTGTTATAGCACCAGGCTTTGTGAAGACGCCATTAACGAATAAAAATGACTTTCCAATGCCGATGCTAATTGAAGTAGATAAAGCTGCTCAACATATTATGCTTGGTATAGAAAAGAATAAAAAACACATTTATTTTCCATTTCCATTTACGAGTTTTTTAATTTTGATGGGAAGTCTCCCTGACCGTATTTGGCATTGGCTCGCTTTAAGGATGAAACGATAATGAAAAAAATTGCAGTGGTTGGTTCTGGAGTTTCAGGGTTAGTTTGTGCGCATTTATTATCACGAGAGCATGACGTGACAGTATTTGAAGCCAATGATTATATTGGTGGGCACACCGCAACAAAACAAGTGAAGGCAGAAGGAAAAGAGTGGGATATTGATACGGGTTTTATTGTTTTCAATGACAGAACGTACCCAAATTTTATTGAACTATTGACTCAATTAGGGTTAGCAGGGCAAGAGACAGAAATGAGTTTTAGTGTTAAGAATGTAATTTCTGGTCTTGAATACAACGGGCATAATTTGAATACACTCTTCGCTCAACGATCTAATTTATTTAATACTAAATTTTTATCACTGATCAGTGAAATCCTACGTTTTAATAAACAATGTAAAGAATTGTGGAGTGAAGAACAAAGTGATGATCATATCGAACTCGATATTGATGGTACGTTAGGTGATTTCTTGTATCGTAATGATTACAGCAGTTACTTTTCGGAGCATTATATATTACCTATGGGGGCTGCAATTTGGTCTTCTAGCCTGCAAGACATGAAAGCTTTTCCATTGCATTTTTTCATTCGTTTTTTTCATAATCATGGTTTATTGGATATTGCGAATAGACCGCAGTGGTACGTTATTCCTCAAGGTTCTCATTCATACATTCAACCGTTGATTGCCTCGTTTAAAGATAAAATTCATTTAAACAGCCCTGTAACAAGTGTGACTCGACGTCCACAAGGTGTGACATTAGAGATAAACCATCAAGATAAATATGAATTTGATGACGTGATTTTGGCTTGTCATAGTGACCAATCTCTTGCGATGTTGAGTGACATCACAACGGCTGAAAAAACAGTATTAAGTAAGCTAACTTATCAAGAAAATGAAGTTGTTTTACATACAGACGAGAGCCTATTACCAATACAAAAACGCGCATGGGCTGCTTGGAATTACCACCTTGATACCGGCAATAAAAATAACCCATCAAGCGTTACTTATAATATGAACATACTGCAAGGGCTAGAGACAGAAGAGACGACATTTTGTGTGACCCTTAACAATTCTCCTTTGATCCATAAAGATAAAATACTAGGGACTTATAAGTATGATCATCCTGTTTTTAATACTGACACGATAGAAGCTCAAGCACGCAGAGAAGAGATTTGCGGCCGACATCATACCCATTTTGCAGGGGCGTATTGGTATAATGGTTTTCATGAAGATGGCGTAAAAAGTGCGCTTGATGTATGTCAGCGTTTTGGTATTAGCCTATGATACATTCTTGTCTCTATCAAGGCGACGTAAGACATCGACGATTTCAAACAAGGCCACATAGCTTTAGTTATCGTATGTTTTTTGTTGCCTTAGACTTGGATGAGTTAGATAAAACAGAAAAAATAGGATGGTTTAAAAAGGGGGATTTTGCGCCCTTGAGTTTCCGTCGCTCTGATTATATAGGTTCTAAAGATGAATCATTAAAAAAATCGGTATGGAATAAAGTAGCGGAGTTGGGAGGGAAAGGAGAGAAAGGAAGAGTGCTTTTTGTCGGACAGGTTCGTTGCTTTGGGATCTACTTTAGTCCAATCAATTTTTATTATTGTTATAACTCTCAAGGTCAACTCACCGATTTGCTTGCAGAGGTGAGTAATACACCTTGGAATCAAACCCACTATTACTTAATAAAAATTGGATCTGAGCAAATCATAGATAAAACCTTTCATGTTTCTCCATTTCTGGATTTAAACATGAAATATCATTGGTTTATTAAAGAACCGAGTAAGCGATTATCCTTACATTTAGAAAACCGTAGCTTAGGTGACCAACAAGAAAAAATTTTTGATGCAACGATAGCGATGACGCGTAAAGAATTTAATTCAAAAAATATACGTCAACAAGTGATCTCTATTCCGATGATGACCGTAAAAATAGTATGGGGCATTTATTGGCAAGCATTGAAATTATTCATAAAAAAAATTCCATTTGTGCCACACCCTAAGCAATAAGGAGAGAGCAATGGCTAACAATCAAATAGACGGACCAGCATTGAAGAATTCAACATTAATCGATGTTAAAAACAATAAATCAATGCGTTGGATTGATAGTATGGCACGTAAAGTGTTATTGGATTATTTAGGTAAAATGACTCAAGCTTCACTGACGATAAACGATGAATTAGGACAAGTTGTTTTGGGGGACCCCTTAGCCTCCCTGCAAGCAGTTGTAGAAATCAATAACACAGAAGCGTATCGAAAAATTTTATTCGGTGGTGGGATTGGTGCGAGTGAGGCATATGTTGCTGGTTGGTGGACAAGTCCAAATTTAACGAAGGTTATTCAGGTATTAGGGCGTGAAGAAGGTGTGCTTGATAGAGTAGAAAATAGCTTTAGTAAATTGGTTCAGTTTTTTGATTTAATAAACCATAAGCGCAATAAAAATACCAAAGAAGGATCGAAAAAGAACATCTTAGCGCACTATGACTTAGGCAATGAAATGTATAAAACGTTTCTTGATAAAGAGATGTTGTACTCAAGTGCTATTTACCCAAATGCCGATGCAAATTTGGAAGAAGCGCAACTATTTAAGTTACACACCATTTGCGAGAGACTTGAACTAAAAGAAGGTGAAACCTTACTTGAGATAGGCACGGGATGGGGAGCGTTAGCTATTTATGCAGCACAGCATTATGGCGTAAATGTGACCACGACGACGATTTCTGATGCTCAATATGAATTTGCAGAGCAGAGAGTAAAAGCCTTAGGATTAGAAGACCGAATTACGCTTCTAAAACAAGATTATCGTACGCTGGAAGGCCAGTATGACAAATTAGTATCAATAGAGATGATAGAAGCGGTAGGACACGAATACCTAGGCACCTTTTTTGATGTATGCAGCCGACACCTTAAACCTGAAGGCAAGATGCTAATTCAAGCAATTACCATTGCAGACCAACGCTATGACCAATACCGTAAAAGTGTCGATTTTATTCAGCGTTATATATTTCCGGGGGGCTGTTTACCATCGGTTAGTGTGATGGCAAATAAAGTGGCAGAGAATACCGATATGGTGATTACTTCTCTACATGACATAGGGTTAGATTATGCAAAAACATTACGTCATTGGTATGAACGTTTTGATGAGGCGAACAGTGATTTAAAACAAATGGGGTATGGGGATGATTTTATTCGCTTATGGCAATTCTATCTTTGTTACTGCGAAGGTGGTTTTTTAGAGCGTAAGATAAGTACTGTGCATTTAGTGGCTGCAAAACCACAACATGGGGTGTGCTAGTAGTCGACCATTACTTGTATTTACCAATCTAAATATATTGTTAATAATCAATTATTTAGCTTGGTAACTTAGGAGGCATCAATGTTACGTTATTTCCCTCTAATTAATGCAATCTGGTTTCAATTAGTTTGGTTTGCTGTCATCCTTTATCAACAGCAAGCGATTCCTTTTTTACTTGTTTCAATATTACTTCACCTTTTAGTTTCGCCAACACGGAAAATAGACTTTTATTTACTCATTTTAATTTCAATGTTAGGTGTTCTTGGTGATGTATTATTATCATTTACAGGTGTATATCAATTCTCTAATGATGCACTAATACCCGTTTGGCTCATTTTATTATGGTGTCATTTTGGTTTTGCTATTAATCACAGTTTAGGGTGGTTATCTCGTTTTCATCTTGGACTAATCGTTTTAATTGGTGCGGTTGCAGGCCCATTAAATTATTTAGCGGGACATAGATTAGGCGCTGTGGACTTCTCATATTCATATCAAATAACTTTATTTTCAATTGGAGTGATCTGGGCGGTCAATCTACCCGTATTTATTATTATTCAAAAGCGTTTAAGAGCAAAAATAAATAATGAGGGGAAGAGCCATGAGAACACTGATAAGTATACTCATCATAGCAAGCCTGTTAACTATAAATAGTGTGGCTGCGGCGCCATTGCAAGGTTTACAAAGCAGTGGAAAATCAGAGCTGTCATGGTTCTTAATCTCAGTATATGAAGCGCAATTGTTTACCACCTCAGGACAATTTGTGTATGGGCAGTACCCACAGGCGCTTGAGATTGAATATTATCGTAATATAACAAAAGAAAACCTAATTAAAGCGACCAAAGAACAATGGGAAGAGCAATCAATCAAGCACCCAGATTTAGATTTTTGGTTAGTTGAGTTAGAGCAAGTCTTTCCTGATGTGAAACCTGAAGATAAATTGGTTTTTAGTATTGATAAAATAGGAAATAATCAATTTTTCTTAAATGATAAGCCTATTGGAGCAATAGCAAATAAAGATTTCTCCCAGCTTTTTTTGGATATTTGGGTTTCAGAAAAAACCACTTACCCAGATCTACGTCTTAAATTAATAGGAGAATAATAATGAAAAAGATAGTGCTGCTTATTTTCAGTATTCTATTAGTTGGCTGCTCTTCTCAAGATATTGATGACTATGCAAATATAAGCCCTGAGTTTTCAATGAAAGCTTTTTTTCAAGAGAATTTAAAAGCAGAAGGGATAGTTAAAGATTTCAATGGCACTGTCATCAGAACGTTCACCGTCGATCTTCAAGCTCAATGGAATGGAGATACATTAACACTAGACGAACAGTTTCTATTTAATGACGGTGAAGAACAAGAGAGAACGTGGATTATTCAAGATCTAGGTGATAACTCATACACAGGAACCGCCAGTGATATTCTTGATACGGCTTATGGAAAAAGTGCAGGCAATGCTCTTAATTGGCAATATTCGATGATATTAAAAGTAGATGATTCAGAATATGAAGTAGATTTTGATGATTGGATTTATCAAGTCTCAGATAGTATTGTTATCAATCAAACTGAAATTTATAAATGGGGTATACAAGTCGGTGAAGTTGTACTTGTTATCCGAAAATAAGTAAAACCTTGAAATGAAACATGCCGCTAAACCAAAACCACTCACTTTATTCCCTCGTCGAAGTGAGTGGTTTTTTATATAAGATTAATACGAATAAATCGTTTATTTAAAATAAGAGTAATTTAGTTTTTATGCTACGGCACAGTCATTTGATAGCATTAATTCATGAGCGAAGAAGCGCTTTAATGTGGTTAAGTTTTCATAATGGCCATCAGCTGAAAGAAATTGCACCTCATTACAATTAGCAGCGACTAAATAGGTGGTCATCTCAGCGTTCTTTGCTGCAGAAAGTCCAGTAAAGCTGTCTTCTATTACGATACATTCATGAGGAGATATTCCCAGTTTTCTTGCTGCAGTCAAATAAACATCGGGGTGAGGTTTTCCAAATTGTTCATTTTCAGCACTGCAAATAACATCGAATGATCCCCATAAATTAAGTCGATTAAAAACGGCGTTGATCACTGTATGAGTTGATGACGTTGCGAGTCCGATTTGATAGCCTGATTCTTTAAAGAATTGAATGATATTAGCTAGCCCCTCCATTGCCTGACCTCGTGTTGAAATACGAATGCAGAGTCGCGTCAGTATATTTTTTTCAAGTACTTTTGGATCAATCTCGATATGATAAGCATGACACCATATTCTGGCTATTTCATCTATTCGCTTCCCCATTGTTAGTCGTTCACATTCTTGAGTGGAAAGAGTAATGCCATATTGCAACAAAGATTCTTTTTGAGCTTCTTGCCAGAATGGTTCTGAATCAATGATGACGCCATCCATATCAAATATAACTGCTTTCTTATTCATATATTCCTTCGTTCTAAAAGTGGATGTGGTAATTATCAAGTTGTATTTACCACATCAAAATAAAAGCGTTATGATATTTTAATTTCATTTATACTGACTTCTGTATGGCTAAATCCCGGTTGTTCGACTTTCACTAGATAGGTAAAAACAAACGCAAGAAGATAAAGTACGGTATAGGCAAGTACGACTCCAATCGTGCTGAAATAAGGCAATAAAAGAGCGGCAATTGCCGGAGCTAAGAAGTTAGATAAGCCAGAAGATAGGTTATAAACAGATATAGCAGCACCTTTGTGTTTTGGTTCAAGTGCAGGGAACACTGCCGCCATCGGAACAAATGCTGCGACAAAAATACCTAGAGATATTGCAGGGATCAGTGCCATATAAAAGTTATTGCCAAAGTGTTGAGGTATATAGTAGAAGGCAAGGGTAGATGCGGCCATTCCTAAACAACCAAACCAACGTACTATTTTTATCCACCCAAATTTTTCGCCCATAATCCCCCAAAACACATTTGAGAAGATAGTAGTGAAGAAGAAAACCGTCCATACCTGTAACCAACTTGAGGTAGTAAATCCTAATTCATCAACAAACATCATTGGCATGATTACAGCAAAACCAAAGAGAGATAATGTATTAATAATGCGAATGAAGCTTGAATAGAGAATATTTTTATTTGTATATAGCAAGGTGACTGCACGGCTTAATTCGGTTAATTTCTCTTTAGTAGTCAAATTTTGCATGTGAGTAGAGGTTTTTATATTTCGTAATGAAATCATTGCGATAATGCCACCTATGAAACAAAAGACTAACGATAACCATAGTGTGCCTAATTCACCGATCCACGGAATAGTAAAGCTAGGGATATAACTGCCCGCAACGCCAATACCAATTGAATAGACAGTCCAAAACCAACCTAATGATGAACTCACACTATCACTGCGTACGTTGTGAATAATTATGACAATGAAAGAATATAAGAAGAGGGGATAAGCTAATCCTCTGATCCCGTAAAATAACAGTATGAGGCCATAGTTAGAATTGCCTAATCCAAAAATCAAGAACAGCACGTGGAAGATACACCACATTATGAATCCAATTTTCATTGTCTTTTGTGGTGTAATTATTTCAGCAACAACCCCTGAAACCCAAGCGGATAGAGCAGCCGCTAAACCATATACTGTGAACGCAAGAGAGGCCTGAGTTGGTGTGAACCCAAGTTCTGTCATGTAATGAGATAAAAAGGCCAATTCAAAACCATCACCAGTCATGAATACGGCGATAGCGATATATCCCCATAATAGATTTAGTGGTAATCCTAACCACTGCTTGTTTGTATTTTCCATATATTTCTCTTTCTGTAGGGTAAAGAAAATGAGCACCCTTAATCAATTAAGGGTGCGTAGTTTTTTATTTTTTTAATAATGTATGTTTTATTTATTTCTTAGTATTAAATCATTGGTGTATAGATTTCTAAATTGTGTATATCGAGCAGACAAGTAATCGGTATTTATTGGTTGAGGTTGGTACACTTTATGTATTTCTGGTTTCTTACACACATCAGATAGTGCTTTTCCAGAGGACAGGCACGCGAGTCTCGCAGCACCCAGTGCGCCGCCAGTTTCTCCCCCTTTGTGAGTAACAATTGATATCGTTAATGTATCGGCAAGTAATTGTGCCCAGAATGGGCTTCTTGCTCCACCGCCTACAAGGGAGCACTGTGAAATCTCAGTGCCACTGTCGTTAAGCATTCTGAGTCCATCTGCGATACCAAAACTTACCCCTTCAATTACGGCGTAACCAAGTAAGGCTCGGTTGCTTGAGTGAGTAATACTATGAAATATCCCCTTTGCATTAGGATCGTTATGAGGAGTTCGTTCGCCTGATAAATAAGGTAAAAATAAAGGGGCCTTTGATTTATCTTCTTGGCTTAATTGCTCGATTTCTTGTAGCAACTCGACTTCAGTAATATCAACGAGGCGACAAAACCATTGTAAACAACTGGCGGCACTCAGCATGACGCTCATTTGATGCCAGCGGTTAGGAAGTACATGACAGAATGCATGTACCGCGGCTTCTGGTGCAGGGCAGTAGCTATCATTTACCACAAATAATACGCCTGATGTGCCTAGAGAAATAAATGCATCTCCAGGAGATACGGCACCGATCCCAATTGCACTAACGGCGTTATCTCCGCCGCCACCAGCAACGATAACCGACGGACTTAATCCCCATTGGAGGGCTATTTCTGGAGATAAAGAGCCTGATGAATCGCACCCTTCGATAAGATCAGGCATTTGGCTGCGATTTAGTTCGCACTTATCCAATAAGTAATCAGACCAATCTCGTTTTTCTACATCTAACCATAGTGTGCCTGCAGAGTCGGACATATCTGATATTTTCAAGCCTGTCATCTTGAATCTCAGGTAATCCTTAGGGAGTAAAACGGTTGCTACGTTGGTAAAGTTTTCAGGTTCATTCTTTTTGACCCAAAGCAATTTTGGTGCTGTGAATCCTGGCATTGCTAAGTTACCCGTAATTTTATTTAATTCGGATGCGTTAGCCTCTAATTCAATACATTCCTGGTAACTACGCGTGTCGTTCCATAAAATAGCAGGACGGATCACGTCTCCTGCTGAATTTAACAACACGGCACCATGCATTTGACCAGATAAACCGATGGATTTAATGGCTGCCCAATGTTGTTCGTATTTTTTCCTAAGTGTATTAATCAGATAATCTGTTGTTTCCCACCATTCTTGCGGGGATTGCTCTGACCAATGAGGTTGAGGGCGTTGAATAGTTAACGGCGCACTATGTGAAGCAACAATGTCCCCATTTTCATCGATAATGAGTGCTTTAACTTCAGAAGTACCAAGGTCGATTCCTAAATACATGCTTTTCTCCTATCGAATGAGTGATGAAACGTGGTGAATTTTTTCACGCAGTAGTGCTTCAAAATCATCTCGTTCTGCTAATTCACCAAATAGTGCTTTATCTCGAGCATATATTGCGATCGGATCAGCTGAATTAAACATGGTGTGAACGGATTCACTGTCTAAGATCCCATCTTGGTATTCATAAGGAAGTTCCCCCTTATGCCATTGTTCCATGAAGGTGTAGAAAAGAGCGGGTAATAATGCGGTTGCTGATGGAACTGCCCCACGTTGATAGCATTCGATCATGGTTGGCGTGATCATTGCTGGTATTTTTGAGAAACCATCTGCGGCTACGCGTTGGTTGGTATCTTCAATGTAGGGATTCGTAAATCGTTCAAGTACGACGTCACGGTAGGTAGGTAAATCAATACCGTTGTCACCTAAGCAAGGAATAACATCTTGAGTGATATATTCATCGGCGATGTTGTAGATGTAATCGGTTAATGTACTTTCATGAATAAATGTTTTTCCAACTAATGTTCCAGCCCATGCAATGCAGCTGTGAGAGGCATTAAGAATTCGAATTTTTGCTTCTTCATAAGGAATAACAGAGTCAACCATCTCAACATTAACAGTCTCTAAATTAGGACGAACGTCTTTGAAGTTATCTTCAATAACCCACTGAATGAAGGTTTCGCCCATTACAGGAGCATTATCTGTGATGCCTGTTTTTTCTTTTATGCGGTTTGGAAGTTCAACGGTTGGGCGTGGTGTAATACGGTCAACCATTGTATTTGGGCAGGTTGTGTTGTTTGTAACCCATTCAAGAACGTCTATTTTTCCTGTTAAGGTTAAAAATTCAACGAGTCCATCTTGGAAGCGCTCACCGTTGTGACGTACGTTATCGCAATTCAGTAGAGTTAAACTGCCTGATTTTTGCTCGATACGTTTTTCAAGGATCTTCGTGATCGTGCCATAAATCGTGTCAGAACCACCAGAAAGATCGTGTTTTATAGCGATGTTATTGATCTCTAGTTTATGGTTTGTATCTAAATAGTATCCTCCTTCAGTAACGGTAAAAGCGATGACTTTTGTCTCTGCTTTTGCGCCTTCCTTGATCAGTGGTGCTAAATCATCTTGCCATGGAAGTAATTTTTTTATTGATGTTATTTGTTCATATTTACATTCGCCAGCAGGGCTAATTGTTTCAAGAACGTATTCACCATTTTGTTCGGCTAACGTTGAAACGACATCTTCAGCGTCATTGCGAATGTTTCCTGCTGAAATACTCCATGTATCGTCTCCTGATTCAATCAGTTTATGTAGATACCATGCTTGGTGCGCGCGATGAAATGACCCTAAACCAATGTGTAGCCATGTGTATTTATTGTTCATGTTTTAATCCTCTAGTATTTGATAGCTTGACTATAATCGAACAATTGAAATGATAATTGATCATAGATCACAAATGGTCAAAAGATATTTAATTGGTCTTTTGCTCATTTTAAATCGATTGAAAGGTGTTGAACTAAATGTGTATTAAGAGGAAAATGTATTTTTACTGCTTTTGGTGAGTTACAGAGTGATTAAGGGAGTTTACATTGGCTAAAGATGACAGTTTTAAGCTTGACCAAATGGTGCGATCTGCGTGGATGTATTATGTCTCAGGGAAAAACCAAACAGAAATAGCATCCCAATTAGGATTATCTCGCCCAGTAGTTCAGAGGTTGATAGCGAGCGCAAAAGAGGAAGGGGTTGTATCTATTGGTCTTCATCACCCGATTGCAAGGTGCCTAGACTATGCGGAGCTTCTAAAAGAAAAGTACCAACTAATTGAGTGCAATATTGTTCCTGATAGCAGCGAAGAAGAAAGATTAGATAATGTATCCTTTGGTTGCTTTCAGCTTATGTCTAAGTATTTAAAGAATCAAACCAACAAAATTATTGGTATTGGTTCTGGCTTAACGTTAAAAAATGCAATTTACCGAATAGATTTTGAAACTCCAGAGAGTAAGTGTGTTGCGCTGATCAGTGCAATGGCAGTAGATGGTATATGTAATTATTATGATGACGTACCGCTGTTGTTAGCTCGAAAGTTGCAAGCGAATTATTATCAATTACCAGCACCAAGATACACGCTTTCTCTTGAAGAACATGATTTTTGGCGTAATACGAATGCCTTTAAAAATGTGTCACAAGTAGCTGAATCATCAGATATTATTTTTATCGGAGTGGGTGCTCTTGATAATGCGAGTGCGATTGTGAAGGATGGGTTTATTAGTTTTGATAAAGGTGAAGAACTAAGAAAACAAGGAGCTGTGGGAGAAATATTAGGACGGTTTATTAGTGAGGATGGACAAGTTGTTGATTGCGAAATTAATTCAGTGATCACTAGTTATGACATCCGTCAAAATAATTGCCCTCGAATTGCTACCGCTTGTGGTGAAGAAAAGCGTCCTGCGATTCTTGCTGCTTTAAAAGGTAAATGGATTAATGGGTTGGTTACCGATGAAGGAACCGCTAGATGGTTACTTGCAAGATAAATAGATCTTACTTAGAACGCAAAAACGCTGAGGATCCTCAGCGTTATTTATTTTTTCTTGCTCTAAAATTTACTTGCAAACAAGATTATTGTTACGGTTCTTTAACCCCTTATAGGCCTTCATCATGTTTTCTTTCTTCACAAAACGCTTTGGTGGTGACAATACTTCTAATTGGTAATCCGTATTATTATTCGTAATATTTTCTGTTGGGGAGATAATAACGACATTAAGCTTTGGGTTTAACTTTATTATTTGTGCCGCAGTGCCTAATCCATTTTCAATATGGAATTTCCCAGCAATGTGCATAACTTGAGAATCAGGATGCTCAATTAAGTAATCAACAATACTTTCTGCCATTGTGGCGTCCCATACCATTTGAGCGGCAAATTGCTTTTGCGTTTGCTCTTCATCACCATGATGCATAGAAGCGAGAAATTTTGATTTATAAGGAGATTCTGAGACATCAATGTTTTTTGCTAACCATGACGTTTCCATTGCATCCAATTTGTCTAGGTAATTAATACCTTGTTGACCTATGCATTTAACAATGGGTTTTGGTGCATTAGACGCAATAATGTCACGATTTCCCGCTTTTGCTATTTCCACCAACGGGCGATAATCACTTTCGTAATTAGGCCATGCATTCGCGTCAGACATTAACGTTTGCTCACCTATTTGACCGGTTAAATATTCGTCAACAACCGTTTGTTTATCACGGCTGAACTGCTCCATAGATAATGCTAATTTAGGGTTTGTTGCAGAAAGTTCTTTAAATAAATCGGTTTGGAAGCGGTGAACTGCCGCGTGAGTGTGCCATTCACCAACCAGAATAACATCAGCTTTTATTATTTCATTAGGTAAGGTTGAAAGAGATAAAGGCAAGCCTGTTGGCGATAGTAATTGATAATCATAGAAACTGGTGATAGCTTGGGAAGGTGCTGATGTTGATTGAATTTGTTGACTGCAACCAGACAACAAAAGAACAGAAGCAAGAGAAAATAAAAGCGTGGATTTCATAATAGAGATTCAGTAGAGAACAGTCCTATAGAGTAGGATAAAACGAGAGATAATTCAATCTTAATAGTAATCATTACCATTCGTAATTGTAAGGTTTGGATTAGATCTTGTATCTCTGTCACAGTACTGCAATTCAAGACTCGTATAATCGGGCTCTTGGAACTCACATAAGGATATTAATATGAGTGCAAATTACCTTGATGAAACGAGGTATCATGAAGAGGTGGAATTAGAGTGGCTAGACGCAATTGAAGCGGGCTTGTACTTCCATAATTCAATAGAGGTTGAGAGTGGTTCTGATACGACCCTCAACGATTAATGTTTTCAATTCTCACTATTTTTAATAGTACAAAGTGATTTAATCACTTGATTTAGGCAAGAAGGAAATAGATTCGCCTTCCGCGGTTAAAATCGAAATCTGTTCCGGCTTGCCTTTTTCATCCAATCTCAATTCCCCGATCGAACTTTTGTTGATTAATTTATCGTTGTTTGTCACTGACGGATCTCGTTTGGTAACAACTAAATTCTTACGTTTAGTAAACCAATTCAACGGAGAGTGTGGGCTATAAAGCACTCTGTCCATAAAATCACAAAAACGAAGTAAGGTATTAGGAAACTCGTTTTTAAACCCACTACAAGTAATTTGGTAGATATCAGGGCTTGATTTGCTGTGACGTAATTTAATGTCATAGGCAAAAGAGTAATGCACATCACCAGACAAGATAACAAAGTTTTGTGGTGTTTTAGGATGAGTAAGAATACTCAATAATGTATTTGCTGACCCGGGATGAGCCATCCAGTTTTCAGCATCAATTACTAACGGTTGTCCTAATAGTGTCATTGTTTTTTGCAAGGCTTCAATAAATTTAACCCCAAAAATAGGCGCAGCAGAAATGATGATAATCGCGTCTTGTCCAATGAGCTCATGCTGAAAATCAAGCATAGCTTCCCAATCCATCAAACCAGAAGGCTTATTAGAATTTGATTCAGAGCGCCAACGACGAGTTCGTGTATCTAAAACGACGACTTTTGGGGTGGTATTAATTGAATAATGCCATTGTTCAAAGCGAGTTAGATCTCTGATAAGAGCGGTGTGTTCGCCATGATCATAACAATGGAAAAGGTGACGAAAACGAGTCAAAAATGTGTCATCAAATTGTTCAGGGTTATTTCCCCAACCTTGGCAAAGAAAGTAACCCATTAAGCCGTTACCGATAACTTGAGCAGCAAGGGGGTGGCCATTGACGGCATTTTCCCAACCAATCGTTAAATTCCAATCATCGGTAATGTCGTGATCATCAAAAATCATATATGTCGGAATATGAGCAAACAATTGTTGAACGTCAGTCAACCCTTGTACAAATTGCTTTATAACAGTTTTTTCTGTTTTCCAGCAAGCTTGCCATTTTTTATCCCATTTCTCTTCGGCATCAGGAAGAGAAATGGGCAAAGTAATGCAATCCCACAAGGTTGGTGACCAAACTAATAGATACATGACGAAGAACTCGGCACATGTCATTAGATGGTTCTCATGCTCACTAGAGCTAAAAATAGGGCGTGATTTATAGACATTCCATCGAGAAAGGAAATTAGTATTGTCTGTATAATGCGGTAAGATCTTATCCCTATGATATAAATTATGTTCATGCGAATACAATTCAGAGCTGGTTGAAATTAGCTTATCGGGCAGCTGTTCTTCGAATAAACCTAACAACGGTATAATTTGTTGAATTGCCATTAACATTGGCCCTGCAACATCATCGGCATAGATCTGATCGCCACTCATCATTAGTAAAGACGCACGATCTTCAATCGCTTGTGTTTTCACTTGTTGATTGGCAATAACTAAACTGTCTTTACTTGGATAATGCGGATTACGGCAAGAACCATGCAAAACGTAATCAGCTTTATCTTTAATTATCAAAGAGAAATGTTCTTCAGAAGGATAGAGCGCATTAGGTATTAATTCGGATAATGCACCATATTGAGTAATGATGTCGTAACCAAGAGCTTGATTTACGGGGAAGCTCTCTTTGCATTGAAGTAGATAAACCCAAGCATGATGGCCAATTTTGATGCATTGTTCATCGGTGATCATAAACTTAAATGCATTACCTTCCCATTGAATTAGGGTATGACCGTCGAGGGGTTCTGAAGTCGTTAGCCATAAGTTGACTTCAGTCGCACTCGATTTCCTAATAATAGGCCCAGCAAGAACTAATGGTAGTGTGTTAGACATCAATTAATACAACTCTTAATAATGGATGAGACCATCATAATACTTGGTATGGCTAACTTGCAACATCCTGAGCTTTGGCATTTTTGTAGATTTCTAGTGTTTTTAATCGTTGTACTGCATGTTCAATAATAGGTTCTACATAATTATCAGGTGTTAATAGTGGTTTGCTATTGGGTTGATGTAATAGTTTTCCTGTTAGTATTGTTAATTCTGGCAACCAATATTTAATAAAAGTGCCATTATTATCAAAGCGTTCACTTTGTGTTGTCGGGTTAAAAATACGGAAATAAGGCGTACTGTCACAGCCAACAGATGCACACCATTGCCACCCTCCATTATTCGATGCAAAATCACCATCAATAAGTTTTGACATAAAATACTGTTCGCCCCAACGCCAATCAATGTGTAAATCTTTAACTAAAAAACTGGCGGTGATCATTCGTAAGCGATTATGCATCCAACCTGTATTATTAAGCTGTTTCATTGCAGCATCAACAATAGGAAACCCAGTTTCGCCCTTGCACCATTGGTCAAATTTATTACGGTCATTATTCCATTGAATATATTTGTCAAAGCTAAGGAACGCTTGGTTTTTAGATAGCAAAGGGTAAAAGTGAAGCAGGTGAGTGTAAAACTCTCGCCAGATGATCTCATCAAGCCAAATTTCTTGCCCCTGAGTTAATTGATTATTTGCTTCTAAATGAAGGCGCATAATGCATTGTTTGGCAGAGATTGCCCCAATGGCTAAGTAAGGCGATACCTGACTTGTACCTTCAATGGCGGGGTAATCCCGTTGTTCATGGTAATGTTGTGATTTTTCACGACAAAACTGACGCATATTGTTAAGTATTGCTTTGTTTGAAACAGACCATGCTTTACTTTCATTACTCATCGAGTTAGTAAAATCGTTCTCACTATAACGCAGCAGTGAGTTCAATTGAGGAGTCGATAATTGAACTGAAGCTGTTACTTTTTCAATGGTTGGGAAGTGCTGATAAAAGTACTCTCTCCATGCTTTTTTAAATGGCGTAAAAACCTTATAAGGTTGTTGAGTTTTATTTAATATTTTACCTGGCGTTATTGTGCATTTATCGTCATAAAAAGTGCAGTGAATATTTGGTAATAGATCGGTTAGTTTATGATCTCTATCGAGTTCGTTTGCTTCATACTCTTTATTTGCAAAAAGGTGTGAAACATTAAGATCGTTAAATACCGGTTTTAACGATAAGTGAATGTCTTTGAACCAAGGACAAGAGAGTATGAGTAATGGAATATTGAGTTCACTAAGCTCTTTTTTAAGCTCAATCAACCGTCGTTTAATTAAATCAATTTGAATGGTTGATTTATGATGCTGCTGCCATTGAGATTCGCTGATGATATAAACAGCGATAGTCGGTGCTTGATTAGCAAGGGCCGAGGATAACGCCTTGTTATCCGCGACTCTTAAATCATGCCTAAACCAAACACATTGCATTGTTGGTTTATAAGCCATAGCGTAATCTTAATTCTTGTGGGTATGGATTGAGGAACGATTGTTTAGCTAAATATTCATTAGAATGAATCCCTAAATGATGCTTAATTAAGGTAATAGGGGATAATAAAGGAAGTAACCCTTGATTGTAGTCTTGGATAATTTGAGCTAATTCAACTTTTTGTGGTGATGCGAGTTCTTTTTTGAAATAACCTTGGAGATGCATCAATACATTCGTATTGTTTTTACGAGACGCTCGTATTGTCATTGTTTGCATCAATTGAGTTCGATAAATAGCAAAGAAGTCATTAATGTCATAATCGGCTACTTTGGCCACTAATTTGCCTAAATTTTTGTACCCTACGGTAGAGTGTGACATTAAGGTATATTTATAACGAGAATGAAAGGCAACGATTTTACCGGCAGTAGGTTCACCATCCATTGATTGGTATAAATCGTGTAAACAGAACACACGAGTAATGAAGTTTTCTTTAAGTACAGGATCACTTAATCGGCCATCTTCTTCTACTGGTAGCCAAGGCATTTCTTTCATTAGGATTTGAGTGTAAAGACCAACCCCATTTTTTGTGGCACTGTTTTTACTGTATACCTTAACGCGTTCCATTCCACAGCTTGGCGAATTAGCACATACAATATAGCCACACATATCGGTTTCTTTGAGTCTATTAACTGTTTTTTGAGAGAATTCGATCATTGAATCGGTGTAATCGAGCGATGAATCTTTTGAATCAACCAGCGCGATTCTTTGCTCGTTTGTTATCAAACGTATTGTCGGTCGGGGAACAGACATACCACTGCCAACTTCTGGGCAAATAGGTACGTAAGTAAAGTACGGGGCAAGTACTTTAGACGCGAATTTGTTGCTTTTGTGTCCGCCATCAAAACGTACACTTTCGCCATTTACGCAGGAACTAATACCAACTTTAATATCCATGATTTGACACTCCATTGCTTATTTTTATTATCAATAGCTAATTAAACGAATTAACTCTCTATTTGGTTCACTTCAGCTTGACTCTTTTTTTTTACTCGCGCAAACTGCCTGTAAACATATTGTGACACCCATCTTAGTTAAGGAAGTATTTGTGCGTCTTGAAGTACAATGTAAAGATCGATTAGGACTAACCCGTGAATTACTTGATATTTTGGCTTCTCAAAACATCGATTTGAGAGACATTGAAATAGAAAAAACAGGGTTAATCTACCTTAACTTTCCAGAAGTAGAGTTTGATGAGTTTAGTCTATTAATGGCAAAAATTCGTCGAATTGAAGGCGTAATGGATGTTCGTAAAATCCCATTCCTACCAAGTGAGCGTCGCAATACTGAATTACTAGCGGTATTAAGTACACTTCCTGATCCTGTTTTTTCTATTAGCTTGAAAGGAAAAATAGACAATGCGAATCAGGCCGTTGCTTCTTTATTTAATTTAGATAAAGAGACCTTGATTGGGCAACCAGCGAGCTTATTATTATCTAATTTTAATGTTATTGATTGGCTCGAGAATTCACGTATTCGCCAGCGAGAATCAATGGTAATTGAAGGCATGAATTACCTCATGGAAATCATGCCTGTTTATATTACGGATGATGATAATGCCTCTATTTTAGCCAGCGCGGTTGTCATTATTAAACCGTCAATTGAATCGCAACGAGTTCGTCCATTTTTGTTAGAGCCCTCTAATATTGGGTTTGAACATTTTGTTGGATCATCCACTAAATACAAAAAATTAATATCCCAAGCTAAAAAGCTGTCGGATATTGATCAATCTTTACTGATCCAAGGTGAAACTGGTACGGGCAAAGAAATGTTAGCGCGTGCGTGTCACACTGCGTCGATTCGTTCAGGCAAAGCTTTTATGGTAGTTAACTGTGCAGCGATGCCAGATGATGTCGCTGAAACTGAATTGTTTGGTTATGCTTCGGGTGCATTCCCTAATATGCCAGAAGGCAAAAAAGGGATCATTGAACAAGCGGACGGCGGCACGGTCTTCTTTGATGAAATCAGTGAAATGAGTCCGCTTCTGCAAATAAAATTATTGCGTTTTATTCAAGATGGTAACTTTCGTCGTGTCGGTGAAGAAAAAGAAATTCACGTTGATGTGGGGATTATTGGTGCAAGTAAAAAAGAACTTCTAGATTTAGTTGAACAAGGCCTTTTCCGTGAGGACCTTTACTACCGCTTAAATGTATTGTTTTTAGAAATTCCACCATTACGTGAACGTCCATCAGATGTAGCAACATTATTCGAGTTTTTCGTTGCTCAACTATGCAAAGAATTAAATATTGTTAAGCCTTCGATCTCTGAGGATGTGCATGATTATTTACGCAGTTATTCATGGCCTGGTAATGTACGTCAGCTAAGAAGTTCTACGTTAAAAGCATTGACGCAAATGGATAGGAATCAATTGAATACTTCTCACTTTATGCTGCCAACTGCGGATAGTAGTACTAATATTATAAATATTAATACTGATGGGACATTAGATGAGATCATGAAGTCATACGAGTCAAACATACTTTCTGGATTGTACAGTGAGTTCCCATCAAGCCGTAAATTAGCGAAGCGCTTAGGGGTTTCGCACACCGCTATTGCGAATAAGTTACGTGATTACGGTATTGGTAAGAAGTAGGGAGAAATAACATGGATGTGCATTTTGATTTTGACCATTACCAAGTTCGTTTAATTAAAAGTACAGATTCAGTGATGATTGCGAATTATTTTATGCGTAATCGCCATCATTTAGAGCCATGGGAACCAAAACGTGCGAATGCTTTTTTTACACCAGAGGGGTGGAAACAGCGTTTATTGCAGTTAGTTGAATTACATAAGCATAATTTGGCGTTTTATTTTGTTGTTTTTGATAACCAAAAAAGTCAAATTATTGGCACGGTGAGCTACAGTAATATTACTCGTTTTCCTTTTCATGCTTCTCATCTTGGGTACTCTTTGGATGAGAAATACCAAGGAAATGGCATTATGCAACGAGCAGTAAAAAAGACGGTAGATTGGATGTTTTCAGTACAAAAACTTCACCGAATTATGGCGGCTTATATTCCCCATAATGAAAAAAGTGGCAAGGTATTATCTGCCCTTGGTTTTGAGAAAGAAGGTAAGGCAAAAGATTATTTGTTCATTAATGGAGCGTGGGAAGATCATATTCTTACATCAAAAGTGAATAGGGCTTGGAAGGCTGAATAATCGTATTTCGTCATAAAAGTAAGAAAAAATGAGAAAATTGGAAAAGTTAACCATAGAGATGTACTAAGTTTAGTGTAATCTATGTAAGTTAATTTCAATTATTTTAAGATAATGATAAAGAAGGAATTTAAATGCTGAAGTTCATCAAGTTTTTACAGTTATTGATTTTAGGTGTGGTTGGTGCGTTTGTGATTCAATCAACCGTGCTACACGGCATTGGTATTTTTAGTGAGCGCTATGTCATCATGAGTTTAGTGCTAACGGCATTGTTAGAGTTAGCTATCTTCATTATTTATAAGTTAGTAGAAGATGATTTTACTAATGAAGCCAAGAAGAAATAATAGCTATTTAGAATTGTAGCTAAAATAAAAGCCGATATATTTAAATGTATCGGCTTTTTTGTGCTTATAGATAAAGGCCTGTTATGTGAGTTAAAACAACTCACATAACGCGCTATCAATGGCCTTTACTAGTTTGGTAATATGCTCTGGTTGTGAAATAAATGGTGGCATCATATAGATCAGCTTGCCAAATGGACGTATCCAAACCCCTTGTTTAACAAAATGCGCTTGGATCTTTTCCATATTGACCGGTGTCGTTAATTCCACCACACCAATAGCTCCTAACCAACGCACATCTGCAACCACATCGTATTTTTTAAGCTGTGGCAGTAATTCTGAAAAACAAGTTTCAATCTGTTTAGTTTGAGTCTGCCAATGATTCTGTTGAATTAATTCTAGACTCGCATTAGCGACAGCACAGGCCAATGGATTTCCCATAAAAGTTGGTCCATGCATAAAGCATCCGGCGTCTCCACTGCATACAGTATCAGCGACAATTTTACTGGTGAGAGTTGCAGATAATGTCATGTAACCACCAGTAAGCGCTTTACCAATACACATGATGTCAGGTTCAATGTCGGCATGCTCACAAGCAAACAATTTTCCTGTTCGACCAAAACCAGTCGCAATCTCATCCAAAATTAGCAATAAGCCATATTCATCACACAAACGGCGCACTTCTTTTAAATATTGAGGGTGATACAAGCGCATTCCGCCAGCGCCCTGAACAATTGGTTCAAGGATCATGGCAGCGATCTCTTCGTGGCGTTCTGCCAGCATCTTTTCTAAAGGAATAATATCAGCAGGGTTCCATTCACCACCAAAACGGCTATCCGGAGATTCAACAAACAGGTGTTCAGGTAAAAAACCTTTATATAAACCGTGCATTGAATTATCAGGATCGGTGACAGACATCGCGGCAAAGGTATCACCATGATAACCATGTCGAACAGTGACAAATTTAGAGCGAGGTTGACCTTTTGCGTGCCAATATTGCAGAGCCATTTTTAAACTAACTTCAACCGCTACTGAGCCTGAATCAGCTAAAAAGACTTGCTCTAATCGAGAAGGGCTTAGTTCAACTAATTTTTTACATAAATCGACCGCAGGCTGATGAGTAATGCCACCAAACATCACATGGGCCATTTTATCGGTTTGATCTTTAATGGCTTGATTTAGATGAGGATGACAGTAACCATGAATGGTAGACCACCAAGAAGACATTCCATCGACCAACTCTTGACCATCCTCTAAATAGAGATGTACGCCATTAGCATGGGTAACAGGATAGCAAGAGAGCGGGTTAATAGTAGATGTGTAGGGATGCCAAATGTGCTGACGGTCAAAATCCAAATCGACGTTACTGTTCATTAATTCACCGGTTGTAAACTTAATCTTTTCATTAAGGTTGACAGTGTATCGTTTAACCGTAGACTAGCCAAGTATAAATATAAGCTAAAACCACAATAGAAAGTGGTCGGATGTTAGTAATAGCAATGGTTATAGCATGTTAATGGAAGGAATTTACACGTGGAAGTGAGACATAACTGGACAGTCGCCGAAGTACAAGAATTGATGGATATGCCGTTCATGGATTTAGTTTTTGAGGCTCAATTAGTGCATCGAAAACACCAACAAGCGAATTATGTACAAGTCAGTACCTTGCTATCAATTAAAACAGGTGCCTGCCCTGAAGACTGCAAGTATTGCCCTCAAAGTGCTCATTATCGTACAGATGTTGATCGTGAACGCTTGATGGAAGTAGAAAGCGTACTTGATGCAGCTCAGAAAGCGAAAAACTCAGGTTCGACTCGTTTTTGTATGGGTGCAGCGTGGAAAAATCCAAAAGAGCGTGATATGCCATATCTTCTTGATATGATTAAAGGCGTGAAAGAAATGGGCCTTGAAACATGCATGACGCTAGGCATGATCACTTCAGATCAAGCAGGTGAATTATCGGGTGCGGGCTTAGATTACTACAACCACAACCTAGATACTTCGCCAGAATTTTACGGCAACATCATTACTACTCGTACGTATCAAGATCGTTTAGACACGTTATCTCATGTTCGCGATGCAGGAATGAAGATTTGTTCTGGCGGCATTATCGGTATGGGCGAAAGTGACAGTGATCGTGCGGGTCTGTTTGTTGAACTAGCGAACCTTCCTCAACATCCAGAATCAGTTCCTGTGAACATGTTAGTGAAAGTGAAAGGTACACCGCTAGAAGACGCAGAAGATGTCGACCCATTTGATTTCATCCGTCTGATTGCGGTTGCGCGTATCATGATGCCAGAATCTGCAGTTCGTTTATCTGCGGGTCGTGAAAGCATGAATGAGCAGATGCAAACGCTATGCTTTATGGCGGGTGCAAACTCTGTATTTTATGGTTGTAAGTTGCTGACTACCCCAAATCCAGATGAAGACAGTGATATGCAACTGTTTAAAAAACTGGGTGTGAATAGTCAACAAGTAGCGCAGAAACCAGATGTGGTTCAAGAACACGAATTATTAGATCGCGTTGCTGAACGTGTCGCTTCTCGTCCTGAAAAAGACGATTTATTTTATGAAGCAAGCGTTTAATCAACGTATTAGCTCCGCGCTTACCCAACGTAGGCAAGCGGGGCTAACTCGTTCTCGAAGAGTAATAGAGCAAGGTAATCAATCAAGGTTAGTGGTGGATGGTAAATCCTACATTAACTTTTCGGGTAATGATTACCTTGGCCTTGCAGGCAGCAAAGAACTAACTCAAGCATGGCAACAAGGGTTATCTTTATATGGCAGTGGCAGTGGTGCTTCACCATTAGTGACGGGTTATTCAAAACCGCATGCCAATTTGGAATCTCAACTGGCTGAATGGCTTGGGTTTGATTGTGCATTACTGTTTAATTCAGGTTTTAGTGCCAATCAAGCGGTGCTTTTTTCATTATTAGAAAAAGGCGATACGTTGTTACAAGATAAATTCAACCACGCTTCATTAATGGAAGCGGGAATGTTCTCACCTGCGACCATGAAACGCTTCAAACACAATGATATTGCTCACTTAACTAAATTATTAGACGCTTGTGATGATTCACCTTCTTTAGTTGTGACTGAAGGGGTTTTTAGTATGGATGGAGATTTATCACCACTTTCAGATATTGCTAAAGTAACCAAAGATAAAAATGCGTGGTTAATGGTGGACGATGCCCATGGGTGTGGCGTGTTAAGCAATAATGGCCGAGGTTGTTGTGATTTTTATCGAGTAACACCAGATATTTTAGTCGTCACGTTTGGTAAAGGGTTTGGTCTATCTGGCGCTGCGGTTTTGTGTAATCACGAATGTGGTGATTACCTCGCACAATTTGCTCGTCATCATGTCTATTCAACAGCAATGCCTCCTGCTCAAGCTCATGCGTTATCTCATGCCTTATTGATGATCCAACAACAAGAATGGCGACGTGAAAAACTCAAAGAATTAAATCAACAATTTGAATCAGAATTGACTGGTTTTTCAGGAGCGGTGAAAACAGAGACGCCGATAAAGCCGATTATTATCGGCGAAGCGGACGCGGCAATTGGCATGTCAGATAAATTAAAAGCACAAGGTTTATGGACAACAGCGATTCGCCCTCCAACGGTACCAACAGGAACGGCACGATTAAGAGTGACATTAAGTGCTAACCATTCGATACAAGATATTACTCAATTAACGCAAGCAATAATAAAATTAGGATGATGAGTTATGGTTAATCAAGCAGTCGCCATAGAAACCTCACATTGGACACCAAGCCAAGAGAAACAAGCCATTCAAGCAGCCTTTAGTAAAGCCGCGAATACGTATGACCGCTCTGCTGAATTTCAACGTCAGGTGGCGGATACCTTATTATCTTACTTACCTCAAGACCTATCAGGGCAGCGTATCGTCGATGTAGGTTGTGGAACGGGTTATTGCAGTGAGCAACTGTTAAAGCGCGGTGCAACAGTGGTGGCGTTTGATCTGTCTCAATCAATGTTAGATAAAGCCAAAGAGCGCTGTGGTGAGTTGAACATATCTTATGTGCAAGGTGATGCAGAGCATTTACCCTTTATCAATAATGAATTTGATGTGGTTATTTCTAGTTTAGCACTGCAGTGGTGTCAGGATTTATCCGTACCTTTACGTGAAATGAATCGAATTACCCATAACAAAAGCAAGGTTATATTTTCAACTTTGTTAGATGGCTCACTATTTGAGTTGAAAAAAGCGTGGTCAAAGGTTGATTTATATCAACATGTTAACGATTTTATTACCTCATCTATGGTAAACCTTGCGTTAGCGCAATCTGAATGTAACAAGTTTACACTAGACTGCACGCCAGTCGAGATGACGTATTCTTCTGCTCTTGCTTTAATGAAAGATTTAAAAGGAATTGGAGCAACGCATTTATCTAATGGTCGCCACTCAGGTTTATTGAGTAAAGAAAAGCTATTAGCAGTAGAAGAAGCGTATCAAGTTTTTAAGAATGAATTTAATAAGTTACCTGCTACTTATCAGGTAGGCTTTGGAGTTATAAGTAATGATTGATGCATTTTTTGTTGCAGGTACAGATACCGATGTAGGTAAAACCGTCTCTTCTAAAGCTATTTTAGACGCTTTAAATATGAAGGGGCTAAATACAGCCGCATATAAACCTGTTGCCGCAGGATCTGAAGACAAAGGTGAAGGCGTTCAAAACTCTGATGCAATCCATTTACGCTCTGTTGCCAATGTTGAATTAAGCTACGAAGAAGTAAACCCGTATGCATTATTATTGCCTTCATCACCTCATATTGCAGCGGAAGCGGAAGGCGTAGTCATTGATTACTCTGTACTGTCTCAAGGTTTAGCTGCGTTAAAAGCGAAGTCAGATGTAGTATTAGTGGAAGGCGCTGGCGGTTGGCGTGTTCCAGTCTCTAAAGACGATTGTTTGTCTACTTGGGTAAAACAAGAAAAATTGCCAGTTGTATTAGTTGTTGGTATTAAATTAGGTTGTTTGAGCCACGCGATGTTAACGGCAGAAGCGATTCAACATGATGGGTTAGAGATTATTGGTTGGGTTGCAAACCGAGTAAACCCAGGTACTGAGCATTACGCTGAGATTATCGCGATGTTAGAAGATAAAATGCCTGCGCCAAAATTAGGCGAAATCCCATACATGCCAAGTGTTAAGCGTAAAAATATGGGTAAATATATTAATCTAGATGTGTTAGGAAGCTAACTTCTATTGCTATAAACACAGTTAAAAACAAGAAAAATAAATGCAAAAGCCAATATCTTTTATGATGTTGGCTTTTTTGTTGGCGTTAATTAGAAAACGTTTCTCTAAATAACGTTACCATCGCTCGCGTTTTTTCAGGTAAGTAGCTTGGTGTTGGGTAAATCAAAGTAATGGTTAAATCAGTAAATGAGGTTCTTGGTAAGACTTCAATGAGTTCGCCATTTTTGATTTTATCTTCAATTAAGATCGAAGGCAGAAGGGCAATGCCTTTACCTGACAGTGCTAATCGTTGAAGCAGATTTAGATCATCACTAAATAATTGATAATCAATCCCTTGAGGAAGTAAGCTTTTATTATAGCGACTGGCGAGCAGATGAAAGTCATTTAACTGAGCCACATTATCAGGATTGCCATTAAGCACTAAATACTCTGCAGAGGCAACCATACTATAAGGAATTTGAATTAAGCGTTGCTGAATATAGTCATCATGCAAAGGTTCGATATAGCTAGGTAGAATTTGTAGATCAATATTTTCACGACGAAGATCCAACGATTGAACATGATGCTCAATCTCTAATTTAACCTCTGGAAACTTCTTCATATACTGTTCAATTAACTGGGAGAAAATCTCGGTCATTCCAAGAGCTGGTGGGATAGCCACCTTTAATCTGCCTCTTGGTGTTAAGTGATGATCCTTCATTAGTCGGCTCGCATCCACTAAGGTATTGATTGGGTTAGAGGTTTGCTCATACAGCCATTTCCCTTGCTGGGTTAATTCAATCGCTCTTGTCGTTCTGATGAGTAATTGATGGCCAAGTGCTTTTTCTAATTCTTGCAGTCGACGGCTGACTTTTGAGCGCTGTAATCCTGCAAATTGTGCGGCAGAGCTAATGCCTTTATGCCTAACAATAAGAACAAATAGGTAAATATCATCAAATGAAACGGTGCTTTCTGGCTGGTTGCTCATCTCTATTGTCCTGTTAATAGGTCATATGTGGGCTATTTTGCCATCTATTCGGAATGAAATCACGCACTATAATGAGACATACATCACGGAAACTTTGACTTTATTGAGAACTTCTATGCAAGCTGCAGAGCAAAAATTCAAACAATGGATGCGTATCCTAATCGTATTATTTTTAATCGTTACTGCCTATTTAGTGATGGCAGATAGATTAACGCCGTTAACGACCCAAAGTAAGGTGCAAGGATTTGTGGTTCAAATATCACCAGAAGTGTCTGGTCGAGTCGTTGAAGTTAATCACACAAATAATCAATTAGTTAAGCAGGGCGAGTTACTGTTTAAGATTGATGATGAAAAATATCAATTAGCTGTTCAAAAAGCCGAAATTGGATTAGCTCAAGCAAAAGAACAAGAAGCGTCATTAGTGGCGGATATCGAAGCGGCACGCTCAAATGTTAAAACGACTCAAGTAACGGCAGATAATGCGAACCGTGAATATCACCGTATTAAGCGATTAGCAAAATCAGGAGCAGTATCTGCATCAGGTTTAGATTCAGCAATGACTAAGCGCGACCAAGCGGCTGCCAATTTTATGGCTTCAAAGCAAAAGTTACACGCATTGGAAGTGAAATTGGGTAAAGGAGATGGCCAAAGTAGTGCCGTACTTTCTGCAAAAAATGCCTTAAAACAAGCGTTGCTGAATTTAGAAAATACTCAAGTAATAGCGCAAAGCGAGGGGATAATTACCAATATGCAGCTGCATGTCGGTTTGTTTGCCAATGCTAATCAGCCATTACTGACGTTTATTCCAACCGATTCACTGTGGATCTCTGCAGATTATCGTGAGAAAGCGACCTCAGAGATGAGCAAAGGAATGTATGCTGAAGTGGCTTATGATGCACTGCCGGGTGAAGTGTTTCCATTATTGGTAGAGAGCCGCGATTATGGGGTTGCTTCTGCCCAACAAAAAGCCAATGGCCAATTGAGCAGTGTAGAAGTGAGTAACCGTTGGGTTCGTGATGCCCAACGTGTGCGAGTGAATTTAATTAGTGAAGAGGCTATTTCACCACGACTATTTGTTGGCTCGCGAGCAACCGTTATTATTTATACGTCAGGCAATACCGTCATTGATTACATTGGTCATAGCTTAATTACCATGATCAGCTATCTACATTACATATACTAGGTGGAATGTTGATATGAAAGCATTACGGATATGGTTTGGTTGTGTTCTAGGCTTTGCAATATGTACTGTATTTGGTTGGTCAAACGGCATGTTCGGAACTCTGTTACCACTGTTTATTTTATCTAATCTGAATCGTTGGAACTGGGGAATGTTCATCCAGTTGGTTGTCAGTGTCGTTTGGGTGAGTATTCAAGTGGTATTAATTGTCGGTTTTTTACAGCCATATCCACTATTAATGACCGTAGCTGTCGGCATTATGCTGCTATTTAAATGCCACGCAATGCACTATAAAGCGAGTTACTTATTCGGTTATACTGGCTTATTAGTCGGTTCAATTTTATTGAATTTTGGATCGTATGTGACATTTGATTTAGAAAACTTCATTGTCGGGGCATGGGTTGCTGCCATTATGGTGATCCCTATTTGTGCTTTAGCTTTCTATCTGTTTCCTGATCCTATTGACAGTAATGCACCGATTTTAAAAGTAGAAGGCCAGAGCAAAGATCCACGAGAGATGCTAGAACAAACGGCATTGGGCTGGATGGTTGCCATGATCGTATTCTTGATATTTGAAATCGGCACATTAAATGATTCATTATCAGCCCAAGCCTCAATGCTTATCATGCTCTCTCCAATGACACTCGTTGGTTCGTTGATGATGGCTCGAATTCGTATCGTAGGGACTATCTTAGGCTGTTTGGCTGCGATGGCGATGCAATTGATACTTTATGATCTGTATGACAATCCAATTTTATACATTCTAAGTTTTGCAATTGCATCAGGCTATTTTTGTAAATGGTTAGCCAGTGAAAACCCAATAATGAAGGGCGTTGGGTTCTCAGCAATGGCGGCATTAACCATTCCAATTACAGGCGTGATCCCCGGTCAAAAAGATGCATTTTTTGCTATTTTGTATCGAGTCTCATCCATTATGGTGGCAGTGATAATAACCAGTATATTAATTTGGGTATGTTATCGATTAATTAAACTGTTCCCTGTGTTTTTCCGAGGGGTTGAGCGAGAAGAAAAGGCTCACTAACAATTTGAATTAGTAGATAATAAGCCAAGAGGTTAGTACATTGTTACGAACCTCTTGGCTTTTTTTGTTTATGTGATAACGTCTGTGTAGTTGAAAATTATAAGAAAATAACAAGGACAGTCATGAGCTCAATTATTGAATGTATTAAAACCGTCGGCCGTGGTGAGCGCAGCCGTAAGCCATTAAGTTTTGATCAAGCCTATCAAGTAATGAAAGAATATCTTGCTGGTGAAGTCTCTAGTGACAAGATGGCAATGTTGATGATGCTTATCCGAGTTCAAAATGAAACGGTTGAGGAGATCAGCGGCTTTACCACTGCTATCCGTGAATTTATTCGTAACGAACAAACGCCAGAGTTAAAAGATCTCAACGTTGATATTGATTGGGCGTGTTTTGCCGGTAAGCGTCAGGTTCAAGGCCCATCATGGCAGTTATACGCAGCGCAAATTCTAGCGAACAAAGGATTTAGAATATTGCTTCATGGCCACTTACAACTGGGCAGCACGCGTGAACACGTCTCTCAAGTGATTGATAAACTAAATATCCCTCGCTGTTCAAGTATTGCAGAGACACAAAAAGCATTAGATGAAGGTAATATCGCTTATTTACCTTTATCGGTTTATGCTCCTCAAGTAGAAACCATGCTGTTATGGCAACATGAGTATGGTCTACGTACCCCTGCGAATACCTGTGCGCGTATGTTAAACCCAGCATCAGCTCCAATTTCATTACGTGGAAGCTTTCACCCAGGATTACCACAACTGCATGGTGAAGCTGAATCTCGTCTACAACAAGCGACCGAAGATTGCTCAGAATTGGCACTGTGCTTTAAAGGCATGGGCGGAGAATCTGAATTTAACCCTAAAGTTAGCCAGTCTCTGTGGTGTGCATCAAAAGGGGTATGTGAAGAGCTGTATTGGGAAGAAGCATTAATTGAAGAGTTACCAATCCCTCAAATTTGTTTGTTAGGTACTAAGCCCGAGCAGCTACAACTAATGGCGAACACCGTTATTTTTAATGTCGCTAATGTTTTATGGGCACATAAACGTGAAGAGAATTACCCAAGAGAGGAGGCGATTAAGCTGGCTACTCAATATTGGGAAGAGTATGTAAACACACTCGATTAACTCTTTATTAAGCAAATGAATCTGTTAAGCCGTAACTTTATCGTTGCGGCTTTTTTGTGACCATAGCCATTTAGTTTATTACATCAGTGTAATAGTAATTCACATATAGCTCTATTATCAAAACACAGTTAATAATTGATAATGTTCTCCTAGTCAATCATACATTTGGAGACCATTATGGCTAATGGATTTACAAGAGATGGTGGCGTACAAGAACAAATTGATGCCACTGTGACTGATGCAATTAATCGTGCGAGAGCACACCTTACCCATGAACATAACGACACAGATTATTGTCTTGAATGTGGTGAGTTGATCCCTGAAGGCCGACGTAAAATCATCCCCGGCGTTGAATTGTGTGTGGGATGTCAATCTAAAGAAGATACACGTGAAAAAGCATTCAGCGCTTACAACCGCAGAGCAAGTAAAGACAGTCAATTACGATAGCAATGGTTACGGTTAAAATCTGCATTGGTATAACAATGGCGAAGTATCATACTTCGCCATACTATTACTGAGAAATGGTTTTGAATAAAAAAAGAGAGGCTATTTACGATTGATACGTGCCAAGAAATAGGTATTTACGTACTCACCCTGTCTAAACGCAGAATCAATTGCTTCACCTTCAATGACAAACCCGAATTTTTTATACAGTGAAAGCGCGGCATCGTTATCAACAAAAGCATCAATCTCAATGCGGCGAACATTAAGCCAGTTGTCAGCAAGTTCTATAACGGTTTCGATTAGCTTACTACCAATACCACGGCCATGATAATCATCGTGAACGCCCATTCCAAAATGAGCAACATGACGAGTCCTAGGTTGTGTTACTTGTTCAAAACCAATATTACCGACAACCTTGTTATCAATAAGGGCAACATAGCTATAGACGTTATCAGGTTTGCTTGAAATGCGTTTTTCCCAGAGAGTAGGCGATGGGAGTGGCAGTTGAAGAGTTTGCGCCTGAGCGAGTGGTTGACTATATAACTCACATAAACCATCAATGTCTTTTAACTCTGTTGGGCGAATCACTATTTCCATTACCTGCATCCTTTGCCTAATAAACATACACTTAACTTAACCAGAATCGCCTTCGATGACAAGCACTGATCCCATTTGAATCTAATAATTACCGTTTATTCCTGTTATTTACCATTCGTCGCATCCTCCAGTTTTTTGTTTTTACCTTAGCTAATCTGTAAACATCAAAAAGGGATCTCATACTAACTAAGGACAACCTAATGAAACATAAATTAACGACACTAGTAGTCAGCATATTTATGAGTGTGATGACTTTCTCCACGCAAGCGGCATTAACTGATAAAGACATTGCAGTATATAACCAAGCGGCAGCAGGCGATGAAGATCTTGTTGAATCGGCTTATGAACGTTTTGAACAATTAATTCAAAGTGAGGGGGCAACCCCCTTAACTCTCGTTTATCTTGGCAGCTCAGAAACCCTAAAAGGCCGAGACGCCATGATGCCTTGGACAGCAATGAAATACGTTGAACAAGGGTTAGCTAACATTGGCAAAGGGCTAAATTTACTTGCTACGGAAACTACCCCAATTGAAGATCAACCCGTTGTGTCTGGTCTTCCTAATTCTTATCTCACCCGTGCTTTAGCGGCAGCAACGTATTCACAATTGCCTGATATGTTTAATCATTTTGAGCGCGGTTATGATCTTTATTTGGCTCTTTTATCTGAGCCTACTTTTCAACAGCAACCTTATCAAGCCACCGCTTGGGTATACGGTTATGCAGTACAGGCAGCGCTTCGTGCTGATGATATAAATCAAGCCAATCAATGGGTAGCAGTCATGAGTGAGCGAGATAACAATCATCCTGAATCAATAAAAGCGCAGGCACTTATTCGTTCTAAAAACTAGGAGGCGATAATGATCAGTTTTAGTGGCATAGAAAAAACATATCAATTGGGCTCTCAAGACGTTAAAGCGTTGAAAAAGGTCGAGGGCTTTATTATTAAAGGCAGCATGGTGGCTCTATGCGGCCCATCAGGTTCAGGAAAAAGCACCTTACTCAATATACTTGGCCTGTTAGATATGGATTATAAAGGCAAGATCAGAATGGATGGACAAGCTTATCCTAAAGATCCCATTAAAGCTGCCACGTTACGTCGTCACAAATTAGGTTTCGTATTTCAACGCTTTAATCTAGTGCCAGTGATGACCGCTTTAGAGAACGTTGCCTATCCGCTGCATTTAAATGGCTACAATCGAGAAGATCAAAAACGCTTAGCCACTGAAATGTTAGAAAGAGTAGGCCTTGGCAATTTTATTCATCACCGACCAGACAATCTTTCTGGTGGACAGCAGCAACGTGTCGCCATTGCTCGTGCGTTGGTTCATAAACCAAGTTTAGTCATTGCCGACGAACCAACGGCGAGCCTAGATAGCCACACGGCAGAAAAAGTGATTGATATTATGAAAGCGTTAGGCAAAGAAATGGAAACCACCTTTATTATTGCGACGCATGATTACCGAATGGCGCAGCATTGTGATGCCAGTATAAATTTACTTGATGGCACGATCAGTAAGGAGACTATCTCATGGACAAGTTAATGGCCTTAGTTCCTGATTCATTGCGTCTTGCTTGGTTGAACTTATTGCGTAATGGACGCCGTAGTGCGCTTTCAATTCTTATTATTACTATTGCCGTTTTTGCGCTAACCAGTGCGGGCGGTTTTGGTTTATATACTTATGATTCATTGAAAGAATCGACAGCAAGAGACACTGGACACCTTACTCTAAGTCAGCCGGGTTATTTTGAAAGTGATGAAGAGATGCCGCTTAGTAATGGACTTTCAGATACTTCAAGTTTAATTAATAAAATCATGAAACACGATGAAGTAAGAGGAGTGCAACCGCGTATTTATTTTACAGGGTTAATCTCTAACGGGATAAAGTCGACCATATTTATGGGAACGGGTGTCAACGATCGTGAGTTTGATATGAAAGGTCCATTTCTAGACATGAGATCAGGAAAAACCTTAATGGATATTACATCGAGTCGATATGACGTGATGGAACCTGAGATTATGCTCGGAGTGGATTTAGCTAAAAATCTAAATGTGGGTATTGGTGATTGGGTTACTTTACTGGCAACGACCAGTGAGGGTGCGTTGAATGCGTTTGATTTTAAAGTACATGGAATTTATTCCACAGGGGTTCCAGAATTAGATAAACGTCAGCTGTATATTCACATTGACTCAGCCCAAGAGCTGTTGATTTCAGATAAAGTGAGTACATTATCCGTCTTTCTGTTCGATACCGAGCAAACAGAGCTTATGCACCAACGATTAAATGAAGAAGTAAAAATTACACAACAAGATATTGAAATTACCCCATGGCAAGACAGAGCCTTCTTCTACAATAAAGTAAAAAGCCTTTATGATCTGATTTTTGGTGTGATGGGATTTGTGATGGGATTAGTCGTCTTTGTTGCGCTGTTTAATACCATGACAATGTCCGTGACTGAGCGAACTCGTGAAATTGGTACCTTATCCGCACTGGGAAGTTACCCAAATGAAATTATCCATTCATTCTTAAGAGAAGCGGGTTTACTTGCTGTCATTGGTGTGTTTTTGGGGGCGTTAACCACTGCGATTACCACCGCGTTTCTGATGGTTATTGATGTACAAATGCCACCACCTCCGGGCAGAACCGACGGTTATCCATTAAATATTTATTTCTCTTTTGAGTTAGTCGCTTACGCAGGTTTTGGTGTGATGTGTATTTGCCTGCTTGCTGCGTATTTATCCGCTCGCAAAGGAGTCAAAAAACCAATCACGGAGGCGCTTATCTATGTCTAAACTCAAATTATTACCTACATTATTTTTATTAATAGGTTTTCAATCTCCAGTGGTGGCGACAGAGCTTGACCAACCAACGATTAATCAACAAGAGTTGACTCAACCAGAAAAAGAAATTCGGGATAGCCAAATTAAACAAATGATTAAGGCGGCGGATGATTATCGATTAGATAATGCGGCCGCAAAAGTGGTATCAGAAGTATTACTGTATAAAAATAATGAGTTAGATAAAACACGTCAATACACGGTCTATATGCGAGAAAATAGAGAATCATTAGTGCTGTTTAATTCTCAAGTAGAAGCTGGGCAAAAGATGCTGATGTTAGGTGATAATTATTGGTTATTAATGCCTAAAAGTCGCCGGCCAATCCGTATTACGCCAATGCAGAAATTATTGGGAGAGGCGTCTGTCGGTGATATTTCAACGCTAACATGGAGTGATGATTATCAAGGGCAGTGGCAATTGAGTGAGTCACTGACATTAGAGAATGGTAAGCAGGTGCAAACTGAAAAACTCAAATTAAATGCCATTACTAAAGGCGCGAGTTATTTCACTATTGATTTATGGTTAGAACAGGGAACTCATTTTCCAATCAAAGCTGATTTGTATCTACGTTCAGGGAGAATGGCGAAAGAAGCGTGGTTTATTAAAGGGATTAGAGAAGGAGAAACTAAAGTAATCTCGATGGTATTAAATGATCGGATCCAAACAAACCAAAAAACCGTCATTGAATACAAAGAAATTGTACCAACAGATATTGCGGATAAATATTACAACCCCGCTTATCTATCTCGCACCAAACAATTGGATTTGTAACAATGAGCAGGGTTATTAAATCTGTACTACTCGTTAGCGCTGGTTTTTTTTCTGCCACGTTGTCAGCGTCGGACTTTACGTTTGAATGGGATTGGATGCTCAGTGCCGAAACGGTTCAACAAAGAGAGACGGCTTTCTCTCCAATAACAGATAACGAGCATCAAGAGTCATTCAATGGTTTATTAGATGTTCAGATTGGCTATCAAGATTGGAATGCGGTGGTGGCACTGAAAGGTAATGATCTCTATTACCACTCAAGCCTTGAGTATCAAGATAAAAGTGCAGAAGCGGAATTGATTATCAGTGAACTGTTTTGGCAAAGTAGTGTTGATATTGCCAATACATCATTGGATTTACAACTAGGTAAAGTCCGAGTCGATTGGGGCGTTGGCTATGGTTACCGACCGTTAGATATATTCACGCCATATCGTCGTAACCCAGTCGGCATTCAAGTAGAAGAAGGGGCGGGGGTAGCCTCGGTATCTTATTTTGATAACCAAGGCGAATGGTCATTAATCTATACCGATTCTTCATGGACACAACAACAAGGGAATGAGTTAGAAGAGCAAAGCGAACAGCAAGGGATAGGAATAAGACGTTATGCGTTAATGGGAGATACCGAATACCAATGGGTCGCTTATTACGATGACGTTCGGCAAGGATTAGTGGGGGTAAGTGTCGTGACGGTGCTTGATGCTGCGTGGGAGTTTCATGGCTCGGCCGTGTATCAATTAAAGTATCTTTCTTATCAGCAGCCTAGTATCACGCTTTATCCTGTCACCTTAAAAAAAGAAGAAAATGCATATCAAGCCTTAGTCGGATTTACGTGGGCAAATGCCGTAGGCAATAGTATTGTCTTAGAATATTGGTATGACAGCCGAGCATGGAGCAAAAGCGATTGGAATAATGCGTTTATTGTGGCAACGCCATCGTATCAACAAGGCTTTAATCAGGCGAATATGGTTCAACATAACATGATGTTTCATTGGAGCCTAGATCCTAACGCATGGTCAACATGGCAATGGAGCCAAAACATATCATGGCTAAGTCAATTTACCCCAACATTTGATGTGCTTTACTCACCAGAAGATAATGGCGTGATAGCAACGCAGTGGTTAAATTATTTACTGCATGACTCGGGTGATTCCAGTATTGAAATGGAACTTGCCGCGCGTTTTTTAACAGGAAAAAGCGATTCTGCGTATGCAAACCTACCAGATAAGCATATGATCTTACTGAACCTAAAAGGAAGATTTTAATGGTTACAATAAACAAACAAAAAGAGCCAACGTTTAGATTACTAAAAAGCTTTTCTATCACCACGGTATTTTGCATTATTATTGCGATGGTAACGAGTAATCTTTGGCCATCACCATTTTATGAACATATCATTATTAGCCTTGGTTATGGCTATAGTGCAATTTTGTCTGCGTACATATTAGATAAACTTTTCCCGATGATTAGAAAAGTGTACTCAAGCGCGATAGCCATGGTATTCACTGTTATTTTTGGCACACTGCACGCTTTTATATGGCTTAAAAAATACGATGACTTTTCAACGATAGAAGCGCTTAAACCCGTAGTGCTATTAGGACTTATATTTTCAATAATCTGTTTTTACTATTTTCATACTAATGAACAAAAACTATTAGCAGAACAAGAATTAGAAGTGGCTAAGCGTAAGCAATCAGAACAAGAAAAAGCACTAGTACTTAGCCAGTTGAGCCAATTACAAAGTCAAATAGAACCGCATTTCTTATTTAATACACTTGCCAATATTAGTGCGTTAATTGAGCTAGACAATAATAAAGCGAAGCTGATGTTAGAAAAACTAACCGATTTACTGCGAGGTACGTTAAAAACAAGCCGTAAACCATTAATCAGCTTAGAACAAGAGACCGAATTACTCAGCGCCTATTTAGCAATTCAGCAAATCCGGTTAGGTGAAAGATTAAACTATGACATCGATAATCCGTTGATTGACTCATTGTCATTACCCCCATTATTAATCCAACCCCTAGTTGAAAATGCCATTACACATAGTATTGAACCTAAGGCGAGTGGTGGACAAGTTAAGGTAAAGTTTAAGCAACTTGATGGTATCTTTAAGGTTACAATCTCTAATAATGGGTTAGGTTTAAATTCAACGTGTTCTACTGCGGGTAATGGCATGAGTCTGAATAATATAAAACAGAGATTACAGGATTTGTTTGAAGGTAAAGCATCGTTAACTATCACTGAAAACAAGCAAGGTGGCGTAACCACGGAGTTATCAATACCCATGGAATGTTTAGAACAACTGAATAAGGAATATTCATGAATCAATCGACTACCGCTATTATTGCTGACGATGAACCTTTATTACGTTTTCATCTTGAAAAAATGCTCTCGGATTTATGGTTAGATTTAGAGATTGTCGCTACCTGTGCTAATGGTAAAGAAGCGCTCGAAGCAATAGAGTTGCATCAACCAGACGTAGTTTTTCTGGATATTAAAATGCCAGAGTTAGATGGCATGACATTAGCGACTCAACTGCAAAAATCGGCCACGCCACCTTTGATTACGTTCATTACAGCGTATGATGAGTTTGCAATAAAAGCCTTTGAAAATAATGCGATAGATTATGTATTAAAGCCAATATCAGAAACAAGGCTAGCGGTAACGTGTGAAAAGATACAACAGAGAATTGTTCAACAAAGGCTCTCTAAACAAAGAAGTTCATCAGATCCTTTGATAGAAGTCCAAAACAGCCCACACCAAACCATACTTAGTGATTTGTTAATTCAAATACAGCAGTTGTCTGCTCAAAAAACGCCAGATTATTTAACTTGGATTAAAGCCTATCAAGGAGAAGATTTACACCTAATCTCTATCTATGATGTGCTTTATTTTAAAGCAGAAGATAAATATGTTTCTGTTTATGCCCAACAAGAAAATAATAAAGTAACCGAGTATTTGATCCGTTGTTCTCTTAAGGAGTTACAGCAGAAAATAAATCCGGATCATTTTTGGCATATTCATCGTTCAAGTATTGTGAACGTAGCTAAAATAGACAAAGTAAAAAAAGATCTGTTAGGGCATTTGCACGTTCATATTGGTGGGGTGAAATTGTCAGTAAGCCGAAATGCTCAAAGCCTGTTTAAAGGCATGTAAAAAGCGAGAGTGTGAGTGTAACGCCCCATTTCTACAGCATAACTATCAATAGAAGGTAATCTAATAGATAAGCAACAGGGCGCTACAAGGGTGGTTCAATAGTCTTTGTAGTAAGCTATAAGCATCTAACTACAGTCTTACAACGATACTCTGATACGGTGTAAGTACTAGGTGTGATCCTAAATGAGTGACAGGATCCAGATTTGCAATTAAGCATTCAACTTCTTTATCCGTTAAATGTTCAGGCAGAGTTAACGTCTGAGACTCAGCAGTAAAGTTATTTAGCACGACTAAATGTTGATCGGCATCTTTACGTTCATAAGCAAATACCGCAGGGTGATCTTCAAACAGTGGAATGAAATCACCATACACAATTACAGGATTCTGTTTTCTCAGTGCGATCAGCTTTTGGTAATGATAAAAAATAGAATCGGTATCTTCCAAAGCTACGGCCACGTTTATCTCAGGGAAATTCGGGTTCAATGAGATCCAAGGCGATCCTTGAGTAAAACCAGCGTGGGCAGAATCATCCCAATGCATTGGTGTACGCGCGTTATCACGACTGTTAGCATGAATGCCTTTCATCATGGTCTCATGACTAACGCCAGAGTCAGTTTTTACTTTATAGAAGTTCAGCGTTTCAATGTCTTTGTACTCTTCTAACGTATCAAATGCCACGTTAGTCATACCAATCTCTTCACCTTGGAAGATATACGGTGTTCCCTTCAATAAATGCAGGGTTGTTGCTAACATTTTTGCGGACTCAACACGATATTGACCATCACAACCGTACTTAGAAACAACACGAGGCAAATCGTGATTATTCCAAAACAGTGAGTTCCAACCATTATTGCTTAACTCAAGCTGCCATTTAATCATCACTTGCTTAAAGGCATTAAGATCTAACGGTTTTGGTTTCCACTTATCGCCGTCTTCCCATAACAAAGTAATGTGCTCAAACTGGAACACCATTGATAACTCATTACGAGCAGGGTTACTATAAAGCTGCGCGGTTTCTGGCGTGGCATCCCACGTTTCACCTACGGTTAATAAGTCTTTATTACCAAACGTCGCTTGATTCATCTGTTGAAGAAGCGGATGTAAACGATCGCCATTACCCGTGATCTTTTTATCGATTTCTTTACCAATTAAATCAATCACATCTAAACGGAAGCCACCAATACCTTGGTCGATCCACCAATTCATCATATCAAACACTTTTTGGTGAACCGCAGGGTTTTCCCAGTTTAAATCTGGCTGACGTTTTGAGAATAGATGGAAATAGTATTGCTGATTTTCCTCATCCCACTCCCACGCCGTACCACCAAAAATAGAGCCTAAATCACTTGGTGCTTCACCGTTTTCACCCGCATCACGCCAGATATAAAAATCACGATATTCACTGTTTTTGTTGTTTTTTGCTTCAACAAACCAAGGGTGTTCATCTGAGGTATGGTTAACCACCAAATCCATCACGATTTTAATGCCACGTTGTTCCGCTTTTTGCATTAATTCACGCATGTCATCCATGCTACCAAATTCAGCAGCAATGGCTTGATAATCAGAGATATCATAGCCATTGTCATCCATCGGAGACTGATAAACAGGAGAGAGCCAAATAACGTCGATACCAAGTGTCGTTAAGTAATCGAGCTTGCTGATAATACCTTGAAGATCACCAATACCATCATTATTTGAATCACAAAAGCTGCGTGGGTAAATTTGATATACCACACTGTTATGCCACCAACGTTTTTCCATCTTGATATCCAATATTCATTAAAGAAAGTAAAACTAATATAGCGAAATTAAATCGGTATGAATAATTGATAATTTGAACTCTGATATAGAAAAAATTTATATCACGAGTATGGTAGAGGCGATACTTACTATGGATTATCATGATGGAAAAGCAGTACCGTTACTTTTATGAGGTGGCTCGCCAAGGCAGTATTAAAGCCGCGGCGGATAAATTGTTCATTAGTCAACCAACACTCACAACGGCAATCAAAAAATTAGAAGATGTACTTGGCACATTATTGTTTCATCGAAAATCTAAAGGAGTTGAATTAACCAGTGCTGGCTGGGTCTACTATCGTTATGTACAAGATATTTATGAAAAACACGGCCAGATGATGCATCAACTCTCTGACATGAAAGCCCGTAGCCAAGGTAAAATTAAAATTGGGATTGGTGAAGCGTGGTGGGAGTGTTTTGCCGCGGATGTTATTAAAAAATTTATAGAGACTCATCCCAATAATTCACTCTACATTGAGTTTGGTAATGGATTATCAATGCTAAGTCATTTGCTTAATGGTGATATTGATCTCTTTATTGGTCATGAAATAGAAAATATTGATTCTCGTAACCGAGTGCGTTTTATTCCCTTATTTACAGAGCGTGAATCTTTATATGTTCGAGAAGGGCACCCATTATTAAATGATGAGGCGTTAAGCCTGCATGATTACCCACAAATAAAAGTTACGCCAGACCACACTAGAGACGGGAAAGTTCTGAATGATAAAGGGGCCGAGACTTTTGCAATTAAAGCACAGCAAGTCAAAGTGGTTTATGAATTAGACTCGTTAAAAGCCAGTATTGATATGCTTAAAATGAGCGATTCGATTATGCCTTATACCGATAAAATTAAAGAAAAAATGAAAGATCAGAACATTGCTACATTACCAATTACAGATCATCGACAAGGCGTCGTCGGGATTTATTCAAATACCGAAGTATTGTCCGAAAATATGGAGTACTTAGTGAATTTATTTAAGCAATAAACAAAGGAGTAGGTAAATAAAGTAAAGATCATTCTAAGATGAACTAGAATTAATTAAATATATGCTACTGTAGCAATAATATAAACATTAATGAGAGTCACTATCATGTCGAGCACTGCTCATTGGAGAAATCCAAAAACCTTTCTTATTTTAATCTCGATTGTCGTTCCTATCGCATTTTCGGCTTGGAGTGCTTTGCTCAATAACTTTGTGATTGAAAAGGCCGCTTTTACAGGTGCCGATATTGGTTTACTGCAAAGTGTACGTGAGATCCCTGGGTTTTTAGCGTTTACCGCTGTTTTCGTCCTTCTTTTTCTTCGTGAACAAAAATTCATGATCCTTTCTTTAGTGATGTTGGCTGCGGGTGTAGCAATTACAGGCTTCTTCCCGAGTGTTTATGGATTGTTGTGCACTACGTTATTAATGTCGACGGGGTTCCATTATTTTGAAACCTTAAAACAGTCATTATCTCTGCAATGGTTTACGAAAGAAGAAGCGCCTGAAATGTTAGGTAAACTAATTTCAGTGGGAGCGTTGGCCTCTTTATGTACGTATGGGGCGTTGTGGGTATTACTTGAAGTTATACAGCTAGAGTTTAAATGGATTTACTTGATTGCAGGCTCTGTTGCTTTGGGTATCATTATCTTTATGTGGTTCGCTTTTCCTGAATTTAAAAGTGAAACGCCTCAAACTAAAAAGCTAGTACTGCGTAAACGTTACTGGCTGTATTATGCATTAACTTTTATGAGTGGCGCCCGTCGTCAGATATTCACTGTTTTTGCTGGTTTTTTAATGGTAGAAAAATTTGGGTATTCAGCCGCAGATATCACCTTATTGTTCCTCGCTAACTACGCATTTAACTGGCTATTTGCTAAAAAAATCGGTCGTTGGATTGGTGTCGTTGGAGAACGTAAAGCGTTGATGTTTGAATACGGTGGCTTAATTTGTGTATTTGTTGGCTATGCCGTAGTACAAACGGCAGAAGTAGCTGCGGCATTATACATTATTGACCATTTGTTCTTCGCGTTAGCGCTTGCTATTAAAACGTATTTCCAAAAAATTGCTGATCCTGCTGATATGGCTTCTACCGCCGGTGTGGCATTTACGATAAACCATATAGCAGCAGTCATTATTCCGGTAAGTTTTGGTTTGGTATGGTTAGTGTCTCCTGCTGCGGTATTTTATGTAGGCGCAGGAATGGCATTATTATCCTTAATATTGTCTTTAAACATACCTCAAGCACCAACTGAAGGAAATGAAACTCGCATTTTAAAGTGGAACTGATTAAAGTAATGCCATTGCATAAATTAAAAGGAAGTTGCATGAATACAATTACTCATGATCTTGAAAACAAATGCTATCAAATCACTTTAGAAGGGGATCAAGTCGCTAAAGTGTATTATGAAAAGAAAGGTCATATTCTAGATGTCATAAGCACCCGTATTCCTGATGAGTTACAAGGGAAGGGGTATGGAAAAGTGATGATGGAATCGTTTCTCTCTGAAATGAAAGCGTCTAACTTACAGATAGTACCGGTGTGTTCTTATGTTGTTCATTACATGAATCGAAATGAGCAATGGCAATTCTTAGTTGCGAAATAATTAAATCAAATAAAGCCTAGTTCAATTGAGCTAGGCTTTATTTTTATCTATCTAATTGAACAGAAAAAAGGATGGAAAAGATGTCTCTACAAGCGTTTATTGAAAGGTTAAATACTCAGCCAGAATTGGTAGATTTTTCAGACACAATGTCAGTGATTGACGCGAATTATGATTTTATACCAACGGAGTTTTCTAATGGAAATACCGTTAGTGAAGCAGGGCAGAATAATGGGTCGTGTAAGATCTTTGCTTTCGCTCAATTAAATCAATTGACGGTTGAGCAAACGTTGACTTGCTTTGGTCAATATTATCGTGACGATGTGTTACAAAACCCAACCAATGACGATCACCAAAATATACGTAACTTTATGGTGACGGGTTGGAGTGGTATTCAATTTAAAAGTGAAGCATTAAAACTTAAATAACCCTATATAGAAACCAATAAAGAGAGACCATAATGATCAAACTTGCTGTTATTGGAACAAGCTGGATTACTGAACGTTTTATTGCGGGGGCGATAGCGTCAGGAAAATATGAATTAAAAGCGGTGTATTCTCGTTCATTAGAACAAGCAAAAGCGTTTGCAGAGAAGTTTACGGTAGAACTGGCTTTTGATAACTTAGATCAATTGGCTGAGTGCCGTGAGATTGATACGGTATATATTGCGAGCCCTAACTCTTATCACGCGCCACAATCAATTCAAATGATGAAACAGGGCAAACACGTTATCTGTGAAAAGCCAATGGCATCAAATTACACCCAAGCACAACTTGCCTATAAAACAGCAGAAGAAAATAATGTGGTTCTGTTTGAGGCGTTTATGTCTCCGTATTTACCTAATTTTCAAGTAATGAAAGCGCAATTACCAAGCCTAGGATCAATCAGAAAAGCGCACATTACCTATTGTCAGTATTCTTCCCGTTACCCAAAATATCTAAATGGTGAAAACCCTAACACCTTTAATCCTGAGTTCTCTAACGGTTCTATTATGGATATTGGTTTTTACTGTGTGGGCTCTATGATTGAGTTATTTGGTGAACCTAAATCTATTCAAGCACAAGCGCACTTATTGGATTCAGGTGTTGATGGTAACGGCAGTATCATTTGTGGTTACGATGGCTTTGATGTCGTTGTCATGCACTCTAAAACAAGTGATTCTTATGTGCCAAGTGAGATCCAAGGTGAGAATGGAGCCATTTTGGCTGATATGATCTCTATCGGTGAGAAAATCACAAAAATCACTCGTGGTGGAAAAACCGAAAATTTAACCGTGGAGCAGAATGACAACCCAATGATCTATGAAGCACTTAAATTTGCAGAACAAGTTGAAGCCAACCAAATGGATAAACATGCGGTTGAACGTTCATTATTGATTTCGAAAGTAACGACAGAGATCCGTAAGCAGACCGGCGTTGTTTTCCCTGCGGATAGCTAGTGTTTTTACTTAACTATTTTTAATAAAAAAGCCGAATAATATTACATTATCCGGCTTTTTTATAGTCTACAGAATGCTTTATTCAAATGATTTATTAGTGATATATCCTTATGTTAACGATGAGTGTTGATAAGATGCTAGGTTAATGTTTTGTATAAATAAGATTAATTTTTAAGATGATGTTTTTTAGTGTTTACATAACCAAGTTAAGTATATATAGTCATAAATAGTGAATTTATATTTAATTTGTTTTATGCAGTAGCAAAAGGAATATCGTTATGGAACAGACAGACATTACCTCCCTTATCCCCATTGTAATTACACTTTTTATTTCTCTGACCACGAAAAATGTGGTCGTTGGTTTATTCGCGGGCGTACTTAGTGGTGTCGCCATGATTAATGGATTGTTCATTCATGGTGACCCTTTAGAAACGTTCGGTGTGATGATAAAAAGTTATATTTCGCCACAGTTAACGGACAGCTATAATGCTGGTGTTATCGTATTACTTGTTTTTATTGGTGGCTTTGTTGCATTGATGGAAAAATCAGGAGGAGGCTATGCATTTGCAGATAAGGTAACTACGTGGGTTAAGAGTAAATTCCAAGCTCAAACATCAGCATGGCTGGGTGGAATAATCATTTTCTTTTCTGATCTAGGCACTCCTTTAATTGTCGGTCCCGTTTTTCGTCCTCTTTTCGACAAATTAAAAATATCTCGTCAAAAATTGGCTTTCATTATTGATTCAACGTCATCTCCTGTTGCTATTTTAATCCCTTTTATTGGATGGGGTGTTTATATCATGGGATTAATTCAAAAAGAGTTTACCGCGCTAAATGTTGAACTATCAGATTGGGATGCATTTATTGGCGCAATTCCATTTCAGTTCTATGCCATTTTAGCGATTGCGATAGTTCCTCTTGTTGCTTTTAAAAAACTGGATTTTGGTCCGATGGCAAAAGCAGAATATGCCGCTGAAAAAGGTAATATACACATTTCATCAGAAGTATCTAAAGAGATATTTACGCATAAAAATGCAAAAGCATCATTTGTATGGGCGCCATTACTTGTTATGGGATTAGTATTAGGCTTTATGCTTGTGCCTTTAGGTTTCCCGTTTGAGAAAGTATCAGGTTCAGTATTTCGTTCTGCACTTTCAACTGCCTATTTCTTTGCGGCGGCGACGTTAATTTGTCTTATGGCTGTTTATAAAGTAAGAAATTGGTCGGAAGGCATTTCTGTCTATATGAAAGGCATGGGTAATATGATGCAAGTCGCAATTATCTTGATCCTTGCTTGGTCATTAAGCTCAGTTGGTAAAGAGTTAGGGACGGCAGCTTATATTGCAGAGCAAGCACAAAATGGTTTCCCTCATTGGTTAGTTCCTGCGGTTGCATTTTTATTAGCAGCAATCATTTCTTTTGCTACAGGATCGTCATGGGGAACGTTTGCCATCATGATGCCTTTAGTTATTTCAACAGCACTTGCTATTGATGCTCCATTATACGCGTGCATTGGTGCGGTGTTATCTGGTGGTTTATTTGGTGACCATTGTTCCCCGATATCTGAGACGACCATTTTATCGTCGACAGGGGCTGGGTGTGATCAGTTTGAGCATTTTAAAACTCAATTGCCTTATGCCTTATTAAACGGTGGAATTGCTTTAGTCAGTTTTGTTATTGCGGGTCTTATTGAAAATCCATTAATTTTTGTATTCGCTTTGGTAGCGCAAGTTACTTTGGTGTTTATATTCGCTAGATTAACATCTGTTAATATCACCAATGAAAATAAGGTTGTGACCAGTTAGACTAGGCCTTTTATATTATTGTAGTGAGTTGAACGGTCCTTTGTTGGGCCGTTTTTTGTTTTAAATAAAATAAGTAATTTTAAATGTAATTAAGAGGTTGGAGACTTACAAAAACAAGAGACGTCGACCTAGGAAGTTAAGAGTGATAGGGAATAGAGTTTGACTGAGGAACCTATTCATATTTATTATTAGATTGAGTTAGATACGATAGAGAGCTTATTTGGTTCAAACAAAAGTGAAATACGCTCCGTTTCTGGGCATGCACTGCCACATATTTGGTTACCTTACAAAATAGCAGGACAACCTCAAACGCTTTATGCATACCATAGCTTGTCACAGATGACTGATGATCAATTGTCTGAGTTAGCCAGCAACCCTGAGTCTATGGCGCAGTTAATTGAAGGGATGGATAACTATACAGAATCACAACAACTTATTAATGATGGCGTTTCCATTATTGCACTTCAACCGACACTTTCTTATCAAACTTTACCATCATCAATTGAAAAGCAAAATGAACAAGGAATTGCGACTTTGCTTATATCATCCCCACAAAATGAAATTATTTTTGCTTATTGGCATCATTCCATTGTCGATGAACCTGATGACTACTTTGAATTATGTAATACAGAGCACGAGTGGTCACAAAAAGTCTACTTAGCGCAACCATCTGTACTTGATGATGGTTATCAATCCATTCGATTCACGGGTTGGCCGAGTGAGGTTGAAACCGTCACGTTAAAGCGCGTAAACAAAGGCAATGAATATCACCCTGAACAACCGCCAATCATTATTTATCAAGACATCGCAATCAAAGAATTAGTGTAGGGATACCATGAATTCAAAACACCTATGGACAGCATTAGTCGTATTTATTTTTTTAAACGGATGCAACCAAGAAGGATCATCTGCGCCTAGTACCGCAGTAGCCCCTCCAAAAACCGACATTGAATTGCTTAACGAGCAAGAGTGGGACGATAACCGTATTTATGTCACTAAAGACAACTACATCTTAATGAAAGAAGCCAATGGCACGATACCGGGAATAATGAAGCCCTGTTTTGTGGTGAATAGCGCCAAAGCATGGCCAAGAGAAGACCTGTCAAATGCGGACTCTTACGATTTACCGAGAGTAGATTTTAGGTGGAATAACGGGAAGCATGATGCTTATTCAGTAATGACAGAAAAACAGATTTACGAAGCGAGGGATAAGATTTGGAGTATCAAAACAGACGGTACGGATTTACGGTTAGTTACTGACTTTTTAGATGTTGTTCCGATGAATAAGCAGCATGAAGCAGTTCCAATACGAATGATGCGTCGTTCACCGAACAATCGTTATTTAGCTTGGAGTGACAGTGTAAATAAAGTAATTTTTGATTTAAAAACCCAAGAATCGATTGTATTAGGTTCTGACCTTGGACATTCTCAATTCCTCTGGGCGGAAGACAGCAGCTATCTGTATTTTGAAGACAG